>CADDZS010000006.1 GCA_902812485.1 archaeon | reverse complement strand
CTAGCGATGGGAGAAACCCTGTTGGAAACCCTTTGGAACAAAAGGAGCGGTCGGGAACCATCTTACTAGATGCAAAGAGCTGTTTCATAAATGTGTAAGGCAGTTTTCTTCTGCCTATATTGAAGTTGGGTGATTCCGGAATGCCAACATCACTAAGATGTATTACTAACGGGAAGAATAGAAGCATTTTAAAGCGTGCCAAAGGTACAGAAAGGCGTTCAAATCTGATTTCGCTTCTTCTAGGAGGCTTGTTGAATTTATGCCGAATTCTCTTGGATTCAGAAGGAAAACTAGATCTGTTTTGAAGGCAAAGAAGAGATCCCCCCTAGGAGCGTTTCTGAGAAGCTACAATGTGGGAGAATCTGTGGTTATTGATATTGATTCAAGACAACCGAAGGGGATGCCTCATCGAAGGTTCCAAGGCTTGGTCGGAAGGATCGAAGAGATTAGAAGAAGGAGCATGGTGCTTCGAGTTCCAGTTGGAGAAAAACAAAAGCAAGTGATCGCCCGTCTTGAGCATGTAAGACCCTTGAAACTCGCAGGTTGAAGCTTTGAGACCTCCCTTAATAGTGTCACAGTGATTTTTCATGACTGAACAGATTGAACAGCAAGCCCCCACAAAGAAAGCGAGGGTGATAACCCTACCAGAGGCCAAAGAGATACTCTCGAGGATAGACCCAGAAAAAGCTGACCAAATTCAGAAAAGAACAATTGATTATCTTGCAAAGTTCTCCAAAACCGATGCTGATAAGGCCAGAACACTTCGGAAAAAACTCTCCGATGAATGCGGGCTCACCGCAGAAGAAGCAGCTGAACTCGTGAACATTATGCCAAAAACTCTGGAAGAGCTGAGAGTCTTTACTTCTGGCTGGAGGAAATTGATTCCTGCAGCCACGACGGAAAAAATAATCAAGCTTCTCACGGCCTAAATTAAAAAAGGAAGTATCACCGAGTCTTCGATTTTTCTTTCTCAAGCTGGAAAAAAGTGAAGTCAGCAAACCAGAAAAGACTTTGATGAAGTAAAAAGCTCCCCTCTGAGTGAAACACTACTATTCCTTAAAATGACTCACTGCGCACTGGACATTTCATCCTTCGTTTAATTCTTCTCGAAAAAAAATCGCCCATGTGACCTCTTTGTACACGCAGCCCTCTCAGCCCCCCAAGCGCTATGAGGAATTTGCCTATGTGCTCCACTTCATTCCTAGGGGTAAGTCTCAAGTCATAAAGGAAAGAGAAGGACCGCTCGTGCAAGCTGTGGGTGAAGAAAGGCTAACGCTTCTTGAGATACTCGCTACAAACAGTGCAGAATTCCAAGTGGGAGAAAAACTCTCCATCGGAAAGGAAAATAGAGTCAAAGTTGTGAGCGTGCTCGGAAAGCTCGATTACTCTGAACTAACAAACGAGGCAAAGAACGAACTCGAAGGGGTTCTAGAAAAGTTGATCCGAGATAACGAAACTAGATTCATTCAGTACTTCAACGAACTCCAGCCCATTACTCCCCGATTACATGCTCTTGAGCTTATTCCAGGAATCGGAAAGACGTTTATGAGACAAATTGTAAACCAAAGAGAGAAAAAGAAATTTGAAAACTTCGAGGACTTGGAGAAACGCGTCGGGCTACGGGATCCGCCGAAGTTGATTGCGAGAAGGATAATAGAAGAGCTTTCAGGAGGATCTAGAGTAACAATTTTTGTGAAACATTAGGTAGATAGCACTAATTGTCTTGGATTCATCATCTTCTGAGAATAGGTTACATAAGCCTAGCTTGATTCATACTTAGCAGCGAAGATGAACAAGAGAATACAAGATTACAAAGTCCAAAAAAGAAGAAGGACAGCACTTGGCCAGCATTTTCTGACTGATGAAAACGCAAAGAAACTGTTGATCGAAGCGGCTCAGATAGGGAAGAATGATACGGTATTCGAAATCGGGACAGGCAACGGAGAAATCACTTCTTTATTATCAAAGGAAGCTTCTCAAGTAATAACTGTTGAGATTGACCCTCACAAAGCATCCGGGTTCATGAGGCAGCTGAATAAAAATAATTCTAACATAACCTTGCTATCTGCAGATGCATTCAGGATCAAACCCATTCCAATGTTTGACCATTGTGTCACGAGTCTACCCTTCTCCCGTTCACGCGACTTCATCGAGTGGCTCGCCAAGATTCCCTTCTGTTTCAAGAACGCGGCTGCGATCTTGCAATCGGATTTTGTTTCAAAGATTACAGCAGCGCCGGGTACCAAGAATTATAGAGCCATCTCTGTGATTTGTCAGCTCTCATTCATTATCGAAAGAATTTATAGGGTCCCTCGCGATTGCTTTGTTCCTCCTCCAAGAGTGGAATCGGAAATTGTCAAGCTTAATCCCAACCCTGAATTCTTTCCTTTCTTCACCGAATCGAGAATAATGAATCTAAAGAAGATATTCGCATTCCGAGGAAGGCTTCTTCGCTCGGCTGTGAACAAAAATTGGAGAGCTGTTGCATGTGAAAATTCACTATCGGAGACGCTACTAAACCAAAGAATCGAGAATTTGGCTCCGGCTGAGTATGCAAAGATACTGAAGGTTCTGACTGTATGTAAAGATGCTCCTTACACTGCCTAGGCTGGCAAGTCCATGACTTAACATGGTCCTCGCGACCGTGGTTCTGACTGGACAGTGTCCCTCGAGCTGCTAAAGAGTTGATCCGTGCGATCGAATGAGTGAATGCAGCCTTTTCTGCCAGCTAGGAGGTGAAAAGGAGAAAATGAGTACGAGATACTACGTTGGAGTTGACATTGGAAAGAAGAAATGCAATGTTGCAATGATGAACCAGAGCGGACTAATTGATGATGAATTCGCATTCTCAAACAACCACGAGGGGATAGAATGGTTTTCTAAAAAGCTCTCTATGGATGACAGAGTTGTTATGGAATCTACCGGAAGCTTCTGGACAAATCTATACAATCATCTTGATTCAAAGCATATTCCAGTGATACTGGCAAATCCATTGAAGACAAAAGCTATCGCCTGGGCAAGAATCAAGAGCGATGAAGTTGATGCCAGAATACTCGCTCACCTGTTGAGATCTGATCTCATCGCCGAAAGCTATGTTCCGCCTTATAACCTGCGTGAAATCAGAGCACTAATCAGGCACAGACTATCGATTGTGAAGATAAGGACGATGGTGAAGAACAAGATCCATTCTCTGATAGACAAGAATGGCATTGAAACAGAATTAGAGAATAATATCTTCAGTAAGAGGGGTATTGATTGGCTCAAATCGCTTCAATTCCAATCTTCACTCGATAGACTGATGCTTGACAACTACCTGGAACACCTCGAAAGCTTGCAGCACCAAATCAAAACTGTTGATCAGGAAATACTGTTGAAAGCTTCAGAAGACGAAGATGTCAGATTACTATTGAGCCTAACCGGAGTGAGCATCTATACTGCCCTATTACTCAAATCAGAGATTGGAGACATCAAGAGATTTCCAAACTACAAGAAGCTGGTGTCATGGGCTGGACTGGCTCCATCGATGCACCAGTCTGGAAGTGTGGAGTACTATGGAAGCATCACAAAGCAAGGGTCTAAAATGATCAGGTGGATAATGGTAGAATCAGCTAGAGTTGCAGTCAATCATGATCCGAGATTGAAATCATTCTATGAGCGAATCAAATATAGAAGAGGAGACCAAAAAGCAATCGTCGCAACCGCGAGCAAAATGCTCAAAATAATCTGGACCATGCTGTCAAGGAGCGAGTCATACGAATCAAGAAATGAGAAGAGCTACGAGAAAAAGCTTAACTTGATCGACGAATAGACAACCAATCACTGGCAAAAATGGGCAGGCTTGGGGATCGCTAACCTAGAGTAGTCAAGCATCTTACATGAGTGTAAAGTCTCGATGAGGTAAGATCTCTTGTCTTTGACTCCAAGACAAAGCAACTATGTTTACTCTGATGATTCTGACTTGCTGAGAAGGGCGATAAGTAAACTGGAAGGAGAATCTTTGCTCGAAATTGGAGTGGGAAACGCAGGTGTTCTTACTGGGATGGGCTCTAGGTTCAAATTTCTCGTGGGAACTGATCTTTTGCGACCTGTGCGGGGAAATTCGGAGGTCAATTTCTTAAGGACTGACCGAGCAACTTGCTTTCGCGATTGCACTTTTGAGGTAGTTGCCTTCAACCCGCCATACATGCCTTCAAGCGTGATTGAAGATGTGACGGTTGATGGCGGTCCCGGAGGAATTAGCGTTCCAATTTCCTTCCTAGAAGATGCTTTGAGAGTCTTAAGGCCAGACGGAAGAATTCTCATGGTGCTCTCCTCTCATTGCAAGCTGGATAAACTATTCCAGTTTTGCACAATGCGCCAGCTTAAAATTCGAAAGATCGAAGAAAAGAAGCTTTTCTTTGAAACATTATACGTGTTTGAAATCAGGAAAAATCTTTCAAATCCTCAAGTCTTAGAAGAAAAAGTTGCTTTGAACTGTTGAAATCGGAGGTTTCACCAAATTCTTCAGACATCATGAAAGGCAAGCTGGGTCAGATTGCTGTTGCAATTGTCGAACCCGAATTCGCGATTAACGTAGGTTATCTTGCGAGGGTCATGGCTAACTTTGGAATGAATCGGCTTGTAATTGTCGGGGGAATGAAGATACAGAATGAGCTGGAACAAGCTTGTCGCTTTGCTTCACACGCAGAACTTATAGTTCGCAAGGCAAAGTATGTCAAGACCTTCCAAGATCTTAGAAGGGAATTCTCACTGCTTGTCGGAACAACTGCTATACCCGCTAGGAAAAAGTCGAATATTGCGAGAAAGGTTGTGAGTCCCAGCAACTGCGCAAAGATCTTGATCAGAAACTTCTCTTTAACCAAAGAAGACTCTCATAACTCGATATGCATTGTTTTTGGGAGAGATACAACTGGCCTTACGAATGAAGAGCTTTCTCTTTGTCACATTATCACCTCAATCAGGACGGGTTCTGCATACAATACTTTGAACGTGTCTCATGCCGCTGCGATAATTTTCTTTTCATTTCTCGAAGTGTTAAGATTGCAATCTCGCAATCTAGCCGCCACAAATGAAACAAGGGATGGCGCTTCGAAGAAAGAACAGGCTCGTGTGGTAAATCTCTTGTTGAAGCTAGCTAGACTTTCAGACGTACAGGATCACAGAATTAGAAAGCTAAAAATCCTGATCGAGAGAATCGTTGCAAGAACCAATCTGAGCGAGAGAGAAGCATATCTTCTGATGGGTTTGGCAGGGAAGGCAATTTCAAAAATTACAAGATTGCAGAGAAAATCTGAAAGCTAAGGAGGAGGACGAATCGACAATACGTTGATCGCTCTATGAACAGTCTTCTTCTTTGATGTTTCTATTTGGAGTGGATATTGAATTTTTACCTGCGAGAGCTTTCTTGGAACATAGGGTCTAGTCGAATCTACCTTCACCATCATTTCATGAAATGAGCCTCCTGAATCAACGATGATTGGCGTAGTGAAAACTAAACGTGAATTCTCACGGGGGAGAAGATCTACCAAACTATTCAACGTTTCAGAGTACCTTCTCTTAGAAAGGTCAAGAAGCCTCAAAGCTTCAATTTTTCCTGGATTGCTCTTGAACGTAGGCAGTAAGATAGGCTCGGTGACTATCGCCCCGATAGACTGATTTCTATGAATCTTCGAGCTGAGGAAGCTTGCGTTGGAAATTAGAGTTGTGATACTTTGATCTTTACTGAGACCGTATCTCCGAGAGTACCATTCAAGATTCTCCCTGCATTTGGAAACAATATCCACTCTAATATCAGAACCAATGACTGAATGGCCGCAACACAATGCTTCTATAAGAATCGTGCCGAGTCCGCAGAACGGATCCAGGACATAATTGTGAGAAGCAGTTTTCGCACCATCTTGGGGCATCTCGCTAAGATTTATCATCATTCTTGCAATTCGCGGTCCCAGTGTGATCCTGGGATCCTTGTGAGGTCTAGCAAAGTCCCTTTCTTCGAAACCCCTATGATCTATTGTAGCAATTGTTTGGGCAAAGATCGGTTTCAATAGATTCGATCCGCCCTCGATTACAAAGTCGAATCCGGGTCCTCCTTCGCCTCGATCATGGTTCAGAATTCTCTTGGCTACATCTTCGAAACGAAGTTCGAAGTTTACTCTAGCAGTGTTGAAGTCCATTCCTTGGTTGTTGTCGACGGGCTCATCACTTGTTTTGCCTCTTCCCCTCTCCTGACTGGGTATGATGAATCTTCCTTTCTTCAAGCCTTCACTTTTGAACCTGTAAGATAGCTCTTCTTTCGCTACTCTTGCGATCTCCTCCGGGCACTCGTAAGCGGAAATGGTCCAGTTGAACTTGTCTCGATATGGGAGTTCCAAGGTTTCGAGGGCTTCATCGAGATCATTCGAGAGCTTCTTTGCGATTTTTGATGCTCCACCCAGCCTCTTTGCAAGTTTTCTTGCAGTTGATAGAGTACACTCAATGACAGAAAAAGAATCATAACACTCGACTACCTCGAAATCAAGCAGGCGAGACTCTTCAAGTGCACAGAGCTCAAGAAGCGATGCTTTCCCGTATCCAAAAAGAACTAAAAATTCGAGCCGTTCTTCTTCCTTCACACATTCTCCTCCTCTTTTGAATTGTCTCTAAGGATCTTGAACGCGATATAATTGTCAAGCTTCTTCAGTGAACCTTCCGATCCATTGAAAAGGGATTCATCAAGGAAGAAAGTACAAAAGAAGCCAAAGAATTGGGCTTTCTTGTATAGAGATAAATTGAATAGTTGAATAGATAGCCAGTTTCTCAAGCGCATGCTTTTCTTTGTAGAGCTCCGAAGAAAAGATGTCCTTCAGCTTATATATCATGTATTGTTTTCCTGATGACTGACCTTGGACAAAACACCTACCCAAACAAAATCATTCCGACTCGATGCAGATATCCTTGAAGCACTTGACACAGAGAGCGCTCGGAGAGGAACAAGTGTCAACAACCTAACAAACCAAATTCTTAGAAAATGGGTAAATTTTGATCGATATCTGCAAGACTTCGGATACATCATGTTTTCTGTTCACGACTTTATTCGAGGTCTCTCTCACCTCAACGAGGACTCTGTGCGAGCACTTGCTTTAGAAACGGGAAAAAGGTTTCCCAAGGATTTGATCCTCTTTACAGGCCAAAAGAATGATCTTAAAGGATGTATCCGCTTTGTTGAAAATATTTTCTGCGACTACATGAAATGGGCGACGTATCACAACTCTTCGACAGATTCTGAATATGTGGTTACGTTGCGCCACAATTATGGCAGCAAATGGTCAGTGGCTTTGCAATCAGTTTTAGAGGCAATGTTCGTAGCAAATGTGGGGATTACTCCAAGGTTCACAGTTACTGAAAGTACGGTGCTAATGACTATAGAAAAGACAAGCGAATCAAACACTGAGGAGCTTCCCGAACAGAGGAACGATTCTTCCAGAAGAGATTGGTAAGATTTACCAATATCTCGTTTATGGCTTTTCTTTCTTTCTTTGTCGCTAGAAATACCCCTTCCTTAAAGGGCTAATTGTGAATGGACAGGGGTCCCAAGAGCCAATGAGCAAAACGACTCTAGCGAGACTTCTGAATGCAGATTCCCAACTCTTTCGAGGAACTTGTTCCACTGCGCTACGAGCCGATCAAGGCCGATATCCACTGCGTAGCCAATCATGCAGGGATTGGCATGACTTATCTTGGAAATTCTTTGAAGTAACTGTTGATCTCTTTGCGTGACTGGAGTCTTTTTCTCCTCACCAGTTTCGATTTTCGCTCTTAGCTGTGAACCAAGTGACTCTGCATTTGATTCAAGATGTCGAAGATCTGTCTCAGCTGATACAAGCTTGTAGGTCTGCGCGATTCTCTTTATTTCATGCATCGCAGCAAGTTGCTCAACGCCAATAAATCTGTCAGGAACAAACCAAAAAGGTGTTGGAGGGAATGAGACTCTCATCGCAATACTTGCAGTTCGTGCATGTATGAGATATCCTAGGCTTCCGATTCCTCCGATGTAGCATGACATGTGTGTTGCTCTCGAGAGAGAAATTGGCATAGATATCGATCTTGGTTCGAAAAGTTCAGGACTATGTTCAATCAACTCTCTTGCTTCCTCCAGGGAAAGAAATATTTCAGATTGACAGCGCAGGCATTTCCCTGAGAGATCTCTTTCGGAGAAGGAGAGCCTGTACTTACTCCCGCACTTGCATCTGAGCCAAAGAGGAGAGAGTTCAGCAAGGTCGTTAGGCAAGCCGCTGTCGACCTCACAGGCTTTCAGTCGCTCCTCACTTTCCAATATTGCACTTCGAAATCCTTCTGAGTTTTCCAAGAACCAGAGGTATTCTCTTCGCAAGAGCGGAAAAAAATTAGAGAGATTCATAAACAGCATTGGAATTCTCCAAATCTTTGATGAGACAAGAAACAGCAGAAAGGAACTAAATTCCGACAAGTTCGCTGAATAATTGTGGGCAGTTTCTACGAGCTCCCAAAAGTCCCTGAAACTCTGGAGGGCTTGGGACGAAACATCGGTTTTAGACTTCGGCTCGATAGATCTCAGATACTTCGTTGCAAGCGAGCCATTTTCTTGTATCCATTCAAAAATTTCGGATCTCCATTTTTCGAGAAGCTCCTTACTAGGTTTCGAGATCCTGTTCGAGGGAAGCATCAAATCCGACTTTTCACGAAACTGCAGATTGAGTCTCAGGACTCCGTCTCGCCTCAGAGGCGCTGGAAGCTCGGCAGATCTAATCCATTTGTTGTGAACAAAGTCATGATCCGCAACTGCGAAGAGACAGAGAACTTCAAAATCATTTGATCCCTGAGCCTTCTTTAACTTGGCAACGAGCTTTGACAAATGATTTGCAAGAACTATCTTTCTCATCACTCCAGAGAAGGGAAAGAGATTGGGTTGATGTGCCGTCACAATTAACATGAGATTCTTGCTACTAATGCTTCGGAGCAGTCGAAGATTTCTCTCTATTTCAGAAGTCACAGGATCTGGAAGCTCTTCTTGGAGGCCTTTGTAATATTTCTCTGCTAGATTTGAAATCTTATGTCTCATTTCCTGAACGTAATCCTCATCACGGGCTTCTCTCACCTTGTCAAAGTAAGACAAGACAGCCTCGGCAACTTCTGATGTGCTAACAAACAAGAAGCTCGTTTTGAAGCTTGGCTGTCTTTCTCGCTCTTTCAGGGATCTATGAACAAATTCAAGCAAATTTGTCGTTGCGAGTTCCCCCTCTCATGAAGTTACTTTGATTGATACTGGAAAAGACGGCAGTTAATCCAACTTTGAAAGTGAGATAGCTTCCATTAGGGATTTTGAAACGTATTCTGCTTGCTCTTCTGTCATGCTAGCAAATATCGGCAGAGAAATCGTGCGATTCAGAACGTCTTCAGCTACAGGGAGACTTCCATGCAGATTTGGAAACATTTCTCTATAAACGGGTTGCAAGTGGCAAGGCGGGTAGTAAATTGTACCTGTTTCTATTCCGAACTTTTTCTTCATGATTGACTGAACCTTCTCACGGGGAATGCCCTTGCGATTCAGAATGACAGGGTACTTGTAGTAACTGTGAGTCGTGTCGGAAGGAACTTTGAGAAGCGTGATGTCCTTTTCATCCGCAAGGTACTTTTCATACTCCGTGGCTATCCTTCTCTTCAGGTAAATGATCTCGTCTATCCTGTTCAATTGGACTAAGCCAATAAGAGAATGAATTTCGCTCATTCGCCAATTATTTCCCAGTCTAACTTGCAAGCCGCTGGAATTACTGCCGTGATTTCTGAGCTCACGTGCGGTTTTGGCTAGTTCTTCGTCGTCTGTCGTTATCATTCCGCCTTCGATGGTTGTAATTACTTTGGCAGGATAGAAAGAGAAACTTCCTGCTTTCCCAAGCGAGCCGGCTCTCTTTCCATTTTTAGAGGCGCCGTGTGCGTGTGCAGCATCTTCTATCAAGAAGATTTCCTTTTCGTTGCATAGCTCCCGGAAATCATCGAATCGAGGATGAATCAGACCCGCCACATGAACAACAACTACAGCTTTTGTCTTGTTCCCGATTTTTGACCTTAGATCCTCAAAGCTCATGCAAAGCGACTCTTCATCGATGTCGGTGAGAACTGGAATCCCGCCAGCAAAAATCACTGCATTAGAAGTGGCAATATGTGTGTTTGTCGGAGTTATCACTTCCTTTCCTTCGATTCCAAGAGAGCGGTAGATAGCTTCGAGCGAACTTGTACCGCTGTTAGTTGCAACTGCGTATTTCACCCCCACATACTTTGCAAATTTTTCTTCAAATTCGGCTGTGTACTTTCCAAGAGTGAGCTTTCCCGACCTCAAAATCTGTTCAAAGCCACTGAGCAGCTCTTGAATATCCTCATCCGTGAAAAAGGGAGACATTGAAGGAATGTTGATCAAGAATTTTTCCTCTTGCCCAAAGGAGGAGGAGCGAAATTGCATTAGTTTTTTCTTCCCTCATAGAAATATATAGAGAGTTGATTCGATGACGCTTTTGATCCAATAATTTACATCTGTTCCCCAGAGGCTGAAATTTCCATTTCTTTCAAGGCTCCGACTACGTCGGTCATGAAGAGTTTGAGGGGGTCAATTTCGAAGAGATCCGGGAAGTTGAGTGTGAAGTACTCAACGCCCACCAAGATGTACTTTCTCAGTGATTCGACACACTCACTTGCAGTTCCGACTATGTTTGAGGTAGAAAATTCCTTCCACTTAGATCTTTCAGGAACAATTTCCGCAAATTTCTTCTCTACTTCGGCTTTGGAGCGTCCGATCACAACGTTACTGTGCTTCGACTTGATTATTTCCTTGGGATCTCTTGAAAACTTCCTGCAATAAAGTTCAAGCAGTTCCAATCTCTCTTGCACAGTTTTCGGATTGCCAAAGAGGTTGCAAGCATCAGCAATTTTCGCCGCAAGCTTTAGTGTCAAACGAGGCCCTGAGCCACCTATCCAGATTGGCGGGGAACTTGCCAAAGGCATTCCATCTTTTGTAAGATCTTGTCCTAAACTTCGAAAGTATTTTCTGAGGTATTTCACTTGATTTTCTACCATGGCAAGCCTCTGCATCGGAGAAGGAAACGGGATTCCATAAGCCCTGAATTCCTGCTCAAACCAGCCAGCTCCAATGCCTACTTGTAATCTCCCTGAACTGATCAAGTACAGCGCCTCAGAGAGCTTCGCTAGATACTCTGCACTTCGAAACAAAGAAGATGTCACCAAAGTCCCGATATCCACAGAGGTAGTTTCATTTGCGATCTGGACCAGCGCAGTCCACGCGTCCGGGATTGGTTGGCTCTCGTAAGATATTGGAGGGCATAACATCAAATGATCTATCGTCCAAAGAGAATCATATCCGGCCCTCTCTGCCTCATGCGAAACCTCCGCAATTTTGTCGAATAGAGAATCGGCTGTGATTTTGGGGAAATTTCGAAATTGAATCCCAAATTTTGGAAATCCAATTTCATTAACGGATTTAGTTTGTTGCACAGTCATCCCTTTCTCCCGACCTTCAGGGAAGCGTCCCGAGATGACACTTCAATTCCTTGCAAGAGAAAGACGATGGACACCGCCGCTTATTCTCTCATTGCTCGACGCGTTCACCGGAAATTGGTGATTTCGACAATTCAAGCTCTCTTGCAAACACCGGAACGCTGAATAGAGACAGGGCCTCTGACATGCAGACCTTACTCACTTCAAAGGCCTCAGCATATTTTATCTGCTCAACACGAGTTTGAAATGCTCTGTATTCGGCTAGTCCGACGATCGCGTTCTTCCTGAGATACTGCTTTCCTCTTTGAGACCAGAATATATCCAGTAATTTGAGCTTCTTGCTTATTACAGATGAAATATCCACGAATGCTTGCGGTTGAAAATTCTTCGCACTCGGACTTTCATAGCAAAAAAGATTTGGAACGAATCTGCAAGCTTCAACAGCTGAAAGCGCTACAGCTTGGTGGTCGTGATGCTGATCATTTGCTGTGTGTGTGAATACAATATGAGGCTCGACCTCCTTGACAAATGATTCGATGCTATCGATAAGCTCTCCATCCCTTTTCAAAAGAGTGTCTCTGAAGTCAGCAATGCGCAGCTTCTGCGCGCCGATCAATTCGGCTGTCTTTCTTGTCTCGTCCTCCCTGATGACGGGATTGCCACTCTTTTCTCCGCGAGTTGCGACATAAATGTAAATTTCATGGCCGAGGGCAGAAGAAGCAAGCAGTGATCCACCGCATCCGATCTCAACGTCGTCTGGATGGGCTCCTATTGCCATTATTTTCAAGTGGATTTTCTAACCGCTCTTCGAAAAATACTATTGCAATTTTTGCAATTCGACTTTACTTAAGCGGTGTGAACTTTTTTTCCAGACGCACCAGAAAGGTCAGGGTTTACGCGAGTGTTTGGTTTCTATGGCAATTGTATGAAACTGCTCTGATGAAGGCAATAGAAGTAGGGAGGAGAAGAAGAAGAGAAGGAATAACAATAACGGGGTAAAGCTCTCACCCCTTCACTTATCATTCTAACAAAAAAAGAGCAATCTTGTCAAGAGCCGATCAAAACACTCCTCTTTGGCAAAGGAAGTGGCGGGAGGAAACGGGGATCAGTAATCCATGAATTTTAAGACACAGCCCGGGGAAGCTCTTCTTCTTTTCTTCCTAGTGCGATTTTGCTTTCTTCATTTTTAACAAATTACACAAACTTCCCGCCGCTCTCGCTCTCTTGTTGCCTACTCGCCTATTATCGGAAGATCAAAGTAGTTCGCTCCTGTTCGCTGCCCCGTTTGTGGGTGAGCTAAAATCTCCTGCAGTTGAGAATATCTTTCCAAGAACTGCCTGCCTTTGCTCGATACCTTGTAGATTATGGCACCTTCATACTCGACATCGGCTTCCTTTTCGATTAGCCCATTGTCAAGGAGAAAATTAAGGTACTCGTTGAGTTGGTCGTAACTTAAATTTGCCCTATACATGATGTGCGTCTTTCGGGCCCCGTGCCTTGCCACTGAAAGTATGTCATTGATAATCTTCAAACGACTTCTGTGCTGTCTTATTCGCCTGCTCAACGAACTCTATCACCCAATTTCTTGCCGATTCGATTGCGTTGCTCAGTTCTGTTTTTGTATCGTTTTCAAGGCGTCTACTCCTTTTTTCCCTATTGGTTCTAGATGTTGGTAATTATTGGTACCAGCGGTCTATATAGGAAGGTTAGACTCGAAATTCTAATGATCTGCTCTAGATCACCGTGACTGACTTTGCGAGGTTTCTGGGATAATCCGGATCGAGCTTTCGCCCTATCGAGCTAAAATATGCAAGCATCTGCAGAGGAACGCTTTCTACGATTGGATATAGAATCCCTGTTGGTAGCTCTGGAATCTGCAAGAAATCATCATAACATGCATTTGGCCGAGTAGAGATGCCGATGACGCTTGCTCCTCTTGCCTTAAGCTCCATCGCATTGTTGAGAGTCTGAACGTAGGTTTCATCTGGAGGATTCATTAACACGACTGGCGTTCCCTTCTCGATTAGAGCGAGGGTTCCGTGTTTGAACTCACCGGCTGCCATTCCTTCAGCATGAACATAGCTCAGCTCTTTGAGTTTCAGGGCTCCTTCCAAAGCGATGGGATAGTGATCCCCCCTGCCCACAAAGTAAAAGTCATTTGCATTCATGTACTTGTAGGCTATTTCTTGAACACGAGCTTCAAACTCAAGTGCTTGTTCGACGTAGTCAGGTGATTCGATGAGAAACTTTCTCATCGCAAGATCCGAGCAAGCTTCAGAAGCGATCAAGTACAGAAGAGCAACTTGAGAAGTAAATGACTTTGTCGCGGCAACACCAATCTCTGGGCCGCAGCGAGTGTAAAGTGTTTTGAAGCTCTCTCTAGCTAGTGAGCATCCCATCACGTTTGCAATGGATATGACTTTGACCCCTCTACTCTTCGCCTCTGAAACTGCAGAGAGAACATCTGCTGTTTCACCGCTCTGCGAAATTGCAAGCAGAACAGAGTCACCATCCATTAGATATTTCTGGTGTTCTATCTCACTTGAGAGGAAGACTTCCGAACGAATCTTTGCCTTTCTTGCAAGTAAATACTTCATGAGAAGTGCAGCATGAAAACTAGTTCCGCAGCCTGTTATGAACAAGTTCTTTGCTTTTAAGATGAGTGAGGCGAATTCCCGCACAGCCTCAACTTCTTGAGAAAGTGTTTGGCGGATTGCTAGAGGCTGCTCGTGGATCTCCTTCAATGTGAAATGCAAGAATTCCTTCTTTGAGAAGTCGCTTACCTCCCAGGCAACGGTAGCCGGCTTCTTCGAAATGGATTTGCCAGTGAAATCGAAGAATTCCACTTGATCTTTTGTTACAAGAGCAATCTCCTTATTGTCCATGAAAATAGCCTGATTAGTCCTATCGATGAAACCAAATACATCACTCGAAAGAAAATTTTCTCCTCTCCCGATTCCAACAATGAGTGGAACATCCTTCCTTGCACCAATTATTGTGTCCGGCTTGGATCTTGTCATTGCTAGAAACGCGTAGCTGCCTTTGAGCGAGGCTACAACACTGAGGGCCGCTGATTTGAGATCTTGATGATTCTTCATTGCTTCTTCCAAAAGATGGGCAATGACTTCAGAGTCGGTGCTACTTGTGAATTTGTGACCTCGGGATGATAGGAATTCCCTAAGACCGGAGTAGTTTTCTATTATTCCATTGTGGACTATCACTACTTCTCCACGGCAGGACCAATGTGGATGGGCGTTCTCCTTTGTCACGCCTCCGTGGGTCGCCCAACGCGTGTGCCCCATTCCAGCTGTTCCTTGCATCTCTCTGAAATTGAGCTCCTTGTCAAGATCCGAGATTTTGCCAATACCTTTCTTAATGATGAAGTTGTCGTCGAAGGTGGCGATCCCTGCACTGTCGTACCCGCGATATTCCATTCTTCTCAGTGCCTCGAAAAGTATCGGGGACGCGTTTCGCTCGCCAATGTAGCCAATGATACCGCACAAGGAGAAAGGGAACGCCTGTTTAGGAAAACAATCTCGCTTTAGCTTTCAAGAATTATAAAGCGAATAGCTCAGTCCGTTAAGAAATCTCCTCTGTATGGTCGAAGCTGAAAAATTTCACTTGGAACCTGAGTCCTGTTCTCCTTCTAAGCGTAGTCGAGATCGGGAAAATGCGAGTTTCTAGAAAAGCGACCCTTGAGTTGGGCCAAAGAATCGAAGGATCGACCATCGTGTTACAGAGATGGTGCACAAGAGTGCTCCTGTTCATTAAGTAGAGAGAATGCATGCATACCCTAAAGCCAAAGGGGTCCCCGTCTCTCCGACCTAGTAGATAGGCCTCTATCTTCGGTTGAGGGAATTAAAAGGAAGAGCAGGGTGAGTGCGCATTTTCTGCGTCCTTGCTTTGCCTTTGTTCAAGCAACAGTTATTTAGCGATAAAACGAAAGCTTGACTTTGAGTGTTATTTTTCAATTGCACGGCAAGAATTATCGCATTCCAAGCGGAATGCCGCTCACGAGCAAGGCCTTTGCGCCTGGAGCTCCAAACCCCAAAATTGCAAGATTCAGCACCGGTCAAGCAAGTGGAGATTATGATTATCTCGTTCAACTTTTGAGCACAGAAAAGGTTCAGATTCGCCACAACGCTCTCGAGGCAGCTCGAGTAGCGGCCAACAAGAAACTTGTCCCAATAGGGGAGAACTCTTACTTTCTAAGAGTAAAGGTCTATCCGCATGTTATCTTGCGCGAAAACAAAATGATTGCGACGGCCGGAGCAGACCGGTTGCAGGAAGGCATGAGAAAGGCCTGGGGCAAGCCCATTGGTCTTGCAGCGAGGGTGGATTCGGGAGACGTTATTCTCGAGTTATTCGTTAAGAAGGAGAACTTGGCTAAGGCGAAGGAGGCAATGAAGAATGCGTCTAGCAAGCTTCCGATGCCAACCCAGATCAGAATTCAAAGCCTCAAGGCTGAAGAGCCTTCTCCTGAGCTCAGCGAGACAGCTGCTGGCGTTGCGTAGTCCTTTCCCTTTTCTTTTGTCCCTTTTTTGCCTCCCTCTTTTTTTCAATCTCTCAGCTTCGCATAAAGAAAATTCCCAAAGAAAGGAAACATGTTTCCTTCTCTCCTTGTTTTTCAAGGGCAGAACCAGATTGTAACCCGGAAAAATCTAATTTCGCTGAATAAATGATTCGAATAAAAAAGAAATGACCCACAGGAATTACGGAGCAATCGGCGTTCTTTACTCATGACTCTCAGAATAGATTTGCAGAAAATCGAGGCTATCATTGAGAGCTGCAAACCAAGTCGGGTGGTCTTTAACACACCTGACGGCCTTCTCAAAATTACAATGGATGCCGCGAAGAAGATAGAGAAAAGTCACCCAGGAATCCAAACCATTCTTGTTGCGGATCCGACTTACGGCTCTTGCGATACGGTCGATAGCGATGCAAGAGCTTTAGGAGCCGAGGTCGCATTTCATATAGGCCACAACACGTCTATCCAGAAACTAGGCAAGATATCGTATAACATAGATGTCTGGGATGATGTGCCTTTCTCAGAAGTAGTTGAGAAAGCAGCGCGCTTTTTCAATAGCTTCGGATTTAGAAGGATTGGTCTCGTCACTTTTGCTCAGTACCTTCAATCGCTCGATGAGACTTCCAAAATATTTGGGAAATTTGGAATCGAAACAAGGATAGGGAAGGGATTGGGGCAATTACACGACGGACAGGTTTTTGGATGCGAGTTCTATCCTGCTTTCAGCATCAAAGATTCTGTAGATGCGATGGCTCTCTTGGGCAATAGTGTGTTTCACGCGATTGGCGTGTGCCTTTCGACGGGGAGGCCTACATATATGTTAGACCCATATTCAAACGAGGTGAGAAACGTTCAAGATCTCGCGGATGAAAGGCTCAAAAGGGCAATACTTTCGGTTTACAAAGCTAGAGAAGCCGAACATTTCGGCGTGATCATTTGTCTTAAGGAGGGGCAGATGATGCCTGATCAATCCATCAGGATCAAGAAAGATCTTGAGTCGTTCGGGAAGATAGTTGATCTTCTTGCAATGCGTGAGATCACGCCTGACCGTCTGGACACCTTTACGGGCATTCAGGCATTTGTCCAGACAGGTTGCCCGAGAGTAAGCATAGATGGATACACCTTCTCAAAGCCCGTGCTGAGCGTCCCTCAAGCGATGGCGCTCATACGCGTTCTCTCGGGGCAGGAGCTCGAACCTGATTTATTAATAAGGAAACACTGGTTATAGGTTCGAAAGACACTTTGCGTTGGCGAATTAACCAGGGGACGACTGATCTAAAGGGGTTTTTGTTCTCCTTTCTCCTAGTAGTTCAAATGTTTCATTTAGCTAATCGCATTAGTTGATCCACTATCTTTTGGGAAGTTTACAAAGGAAATGCAAGAATCAGAAGGAGCGGCTTTGAAGCGTTCAGAGCGGCCGGTTCTCCCGGGGGATAAGATCGCTACAATCGAGGAGTTTGTCGCTGGAGAAAATGCTCTAACTAACGGTGATTTTGTGATCTCGAAGAAAGTGGGCATCGTTTCTCCTGACATGAAAAGGAGAGTCATCAACGTATTACCGGTGAGGAGCGAAGACTCCAAGATTCCAAAGGTGGGGGACTTCGTTATAGGCACAGTCGAGAGTGCTCAAGGCGCGATTGCTCAAGTGAAAATAGAAGCAATCAACGATCAAAGAAGCGACAAGAGCTTCACTGGTATGCTTCTTGTACATGAGGAAGGTCGAAAGCGTTCTTCGTTCTCGTCCCCAGTCAAGGCAGGTGATGTAATTCGAGCTCAAGTTTTCAGCACCAAAAATGCGATATTCCACTTGACGATTGACGCTCCCGATTGCGGAGTCATCTTCACCGTCTGTAGCAATTGCGGAGAGGAGGTCGTTGCGCTCAGCAAGGATAGAGTAAAGTGCACATCATGCGGATGGGTTGAGGAGAGGGCTCTCTCCGATGAGTTTGTAAAGTATTCCAGGTCGAGGCCTCCACAATGAGAAAGTCTGAAAATCTTCAGAGAGAAAATAGGCAGCTGTTCAAGTTTTCGAAGCTTGTAAACTAACCACACAATCGCTTCCTTTTTGGAGGAACGACCTAAAATTGTGATGGGAGAAAAAGGCGATCCAACAAATTAGGATACTCCAAGGTAAAATGTAGATGATTCTTGAGAATGAGCTCTGGAAGATCAATTTGGTCGGGTTTGAAAATTCCACTCTTCCTGATCACAGGAACCGGCATCGCGTTAAGATTGATCCCAGTCGTTTTACCTTCAGTAAATTTCATAGGAGTTGTCGACATTTACTATGCAGACACGGAAGCATGCAAAGCACTGCTCTCTTTCCATAACCCCTATAACATTGTCTTCGATTCTCTTGCGGGCCAAAGAGATGTCTACGCCTATCTGCCAATGGTACCGATATTCCTGTCTCCCTTCGAACTTGTCTTTGGAGATGTCCGCTACGGCGCCATCTTCGCAGACGCCGTTATAACACTCGCCTGTTTTTGGGTCGCGAGAACCTTCTTTAATCAAAAGGCAATCTGGAGCTCTGTTGCTTTCGCCCTTCTTCCCCCTTCAATCTTCCTTACAAGTTTCATCGGCAGCAATATGATGATTGGTTCGATGTTTCTTCTCCTAGCTCTTGCGGCTTTGTTTCAGGAGAAGTATTGGAGCTTCGCCATAATCTTTGGATTGGGCCTTGCCACTAACCAACTTCTGATACTTGCTGTTCCATTCTTTCTTCGGTATCTGTGGAGAATGAAGAAAACAAGGTTCTTGGCCGCTTCATTCATCACGGCACTTGCAATTGTGATTCCGTTTTATCTCGCCTCACCTTCGAGATTTCTCTACGATGTCTTTCTTTTCCAGTTTCAAAGGCCGCTTCAAAGCAACGGGTTCATGAGTCTTTATTTCCTAACTTACTACGCAACCGGTATTGAATTAAGCCTAATTGTTCGCTCAATTCTTGTTCTTGTTGTCGGAGTATATTTCCTTGTCTTTCTTTCGAAGGACGCTCTCAAATTTCTTGCATCGATTCTCTTTTTCCTTGCAGTAGGAGCTGTAGTGCTACCTGTAAACGGATTTTGGAGCTACCTGCTTCCATCGATGACCATCGCTTGCACCATGCTACCGCTTGCTTTGAAAAGGCCACGACCTCTCGGAGAAGAAGGAAGCTATTCCAAGAAAGAGTCTCGGTATGAGGAATAACATATAAAAGCGCTCAGAGACCTTTGGGTTATTTTATCGATGAACTTCAAACTAATATCCCTGAACGAAGGGGCTGCTCAGATCATAGTGGAAAGTGGAGACTACAGCGTTTCGGACATCATCCACAAAGAGCTTCTTGGCTTAAGACATGTGAAGTTTGCAGGAGTCGCTCCGCCGCATCCTTTGATTAAGAAACTGACGATTCAATTAGAGACCGATGGAGAATTAACGCCGAAGAAAGCGGTCAGCGACGCGCTTGTCTCGGCCCAATCAAAGGTCTCTGAACTGCTTCAAATTGTAAGGAAGGCGTTTCCCGAGCTGTCAGGGAATTTGGCTTCTAACGCCTCAGTCAAAGAAAACCCGCTCTCAGAAATCCAAGACGAGTCTGCAAAGAAGGGGTCTTCGTCAAGTGAATCGTTGGCTTCTTCTTCCTCTCCTTCCTCCTACTCAGCATCTTGAAGAAATAGGCAGAACTTTTGGCTTCTGCTTTCTTCTCATTTTTTCTTTATCGCCTTGATGATGATGAAGAAGTTCGGATAGGAGAACACAAAAATATAGGCCACTGCGACGATTCACAAAAAAGGAATTGTGCTTGCGGTCGTTGCGAAAGGGGTAGCATTCTTCCTTTCCCTTCAAGAGAAGTGTCTAAAATAATAGAATATGCGTGGTAACCAAGGATGAAATTCTGTCCTAAATGCGGAACTAGACTCAGGTATAGAGCACAAAAGCCAAACCCCGTACTTGTCTGTGAGAAATGCGGGACGACCCAGCCTGTTGAGCCCAGCGTCACGAGGCCAGAGGAGATAGCCCCGGAGGCGGGCGAACCAATTAAGGTGGTTGGAGATAAAGAAGAAAAAATCAAAACAATGCCGACGACGAACATCGATTGCCCAAAATGCGGCCACGGAACTGCTTTTTGGTGGTTCTTGCAAACTAGGAGCGGCGACGAACCTCCGACCCAGTTTTTCAGATGCGAAAAATGCGGCCATACTTGGCGACAGTACAGCTGAAATACCTCGACGAATCCTTCGGGCCGCCTATGCCCACTAACAAGAGAGGGATACAATTGAGACAGCTTACTTTAATTATAGATCAATCCAGTCTGTTCGCTAGAAGCATACTATGACCACTGAAGCTTCAAAATCTTCTGTTGCAACTGATCTCTCCTCCGCATCATCATCTTCGCAAACCTTCACGGCTAGGAGCGCTTCGCCTTCTGAATGGAAGGCAGTAACTTCAACGATACAAACACTTGTTGAAGAAGCGACTTTTGATGTTACAAGTGATGGCATAACGTTTCGAGCCATGGATCCGTCTCATGTAGCACTTGTAGATCTTTTCTGGCCAAGCTCTGATTTTGAAAAGTTCCATTGCGAAAGGCCAGATCGCTTTACCGTCCGCGTTGAAGATTTTGCAAAGCTAATCAGAAGGGCAGAGTCAAAGGATAGCATCGAACTCTCTAGAAAGAGCGCAGATTCCCTTAGCTTGAAGATCAAGAACGGTTACCTGAGAGAGTTTGAATTGCACCTAATCGATACAAACCAAGGAAACACTCCGCTCCCAAAACTCAACTTTAATGCACGATTTCGCACACTCGAAGCGGCCTTTGACAGAGTCCTCAATGATGTATCCGCAATTTCAAACCACATAACAATCGAGACCAGTAAGGACAAAATAATTTTCTCCGGCAAGGGGGACACTGGGAAGGCCTCGGTCGTCTTGGAGAAAGGAACGGAAGAAGTTCTCGAACTCGAAGTAAAGGAAGAAAGCAAGGCTACCTACAGTATTGAATACTTGTTAAAGATAACAAAGGCCGCCGGATCGGCATCCGAATCTATTGGCTTTGAATATTCAAGCAAGATGCCACTAAGGATGAGGTTCAATCTCGGAGATATGGTTTCGAAAAAAGGACTGATCGATTTCTACCTCGCTCCACGTGTTAGTGAATAGAGGCTAGAAAGACTCAATTTCTACTTTCCAACCTTCTTTTTCTCAAACCCGATTCTTGGAGGAGATTGAGTAGCGGGGGGTGGATTTTCTTCTCTGCAAGCCCATGCTGCAGGGATTTTGAACCACCGCTCTGCGGGTTTCTCATTGTTCCAACGGCCAGACTGCAAAAGCGTTGCAACATGATTATGAGCCCGCCGGGATAACCTGGCTTCCCCACCCCGCTAACCAGAAGCTCAGAAGTTACAAGAACGACTTTTTTCCTTATCAGTTATTAAACCTTCAGAAAGAGGTCTTTTCGGGTCCTTTTGGTGATTTGTGTCTTTGTGAGAATAGAATAGGCAAAGTTTTCTTTGCTGAAAAGAAGAGTGCAACTGATTTCTGCCCATTACACGCTTCAAATGAAACAACAAGAAGAAGTAGTAGGAGAGCAATAGTGTGAAGAACGTAGGGTGGAGCCGAAAAAACGATGCCTCAAAGGAATCCCTCAAAAGCAAAACTATCGCGGCATGTCGGAATCCACGTGTCAATAGGCGATGGCATAGACGAGTCGGTTGACAGGGCTATCGAGCTTGGATGCGAAGGAGCATTTCAGATATTCACGTGTAGTCCACGTAGGTGGAATGCGGCTCCAATTGAAGAGGAGAAGGCAAGTGCATTCAGAGCAAAGTGCTCAAAGAATGGCTTTGTTCCTTTCGCACATATGCCTTACATGCCAAACCTCTCGTCCCCAGATCCTAAATTCTACTCCCAATCAAAAGAGGTGTTGGTGCGAGAAGTCAAGCGTTGCGACTTTCTAGGTATCAAATACCTTGTTCTTCACACTGGAAGCTCCCTTGGAACAGGGATCGAGGAAGGAAAGAAACGCCTCGTGAATGCATGTCGAGAAGCAATTTCAAAAACAGACTCTCTTTCAGTTCGCTTATTGATTGAAAACTCGGCGGGCGGAAAGAGAGATCTAGGCTCGAAGTTTGAAACTCTGAGAGAGTGTCTTAAAGACATAGCTGAACCAAAGCGAACAGGAATCTGTTTCGATACATGCCACGCTTTTGCTTCTGGCTATGAAATCTCGAGTGAAGAAGGAGTAAGAAACACGGTTCATGAATTTGATAGAATCGTTGGATTGAACAATCTCTTTCTGATTCACGCAAACGATTCGAAGGCCGAGCGTGGCAAAGGGATCGACAGACATGAGCACATCGGCATCGGCAAAATAGGGAAGAGAGGGATGGAATGCTTCTTCTCTCTCCCCATCTTATCAAAGGTTCCCGCGATATTAGAAACGCCAAGAGATGGCAAAAGGAGCGACTTGGAGAACGTTCTGATCCTGAAACGCTTTTCTCAGATCAATTAGTCTAACACAGAAAATCCTAGTTGTTGCAACTTTGGAAGCTCAAGCGGCCAAACTAAATTCGGCGCCCTTACGGAAGGCGATAAGTCTTGCTGAGCGCTCGTCCCTGGTGTACAACGAGGAATTGAATGATTCGAGCATTCTTCTCTTTCTTTTATTTGGGGCTTTATTGCGGCGGACGCTCAAAGAAGAGGTACCCTTCTCGTCCACAAGCTCTATTCTAACCGCATTCTTTCCAAACCTTGTTCCAATCTCTCTTGCTATCCTTGTGGCAATTTCCCGGTTCCCAAATCCGATCTTCACTATCCTTCTTGTCCCGTCTGGAGCGTTCATTAACAGCTGTTCGATCCGGGAGACCGTGTCCTCAATCGACCCTAGAACTCGGCTTTCTACTTGCACGTTATTTATGAATGCGGCTAGTCCTGTCCTCTTTCCAGGATCGACTCCAACTACCAAAGTGCCAGTCTTTCCAAACGAATCCGGATAAAGAACTCCTAGGATCTTTTCTCTTGCGAGCGCAACGTCATCCCCCAGATCTTCGATGCACATAGTATAGCCCGCTCGAAAGAGTAGTCTTTCTTTTTGGGTTGTGATTATCAAGTCTGGTTTTCGAGCGACTTTCCACTGATCCTTACCGTTCCCTCCGTTAACTGAAAATTGAATATAGCGATCTGCCATGGACTCGGGAAGATCCCCGTTAAGAGGGAAGGATGGATTTTCCCCTGAAATTAGATCAGTATAACTGAATCCGGCGCGATTAAGAAGAGATGTAATCTTATAGTAGGCCTTGCCGCTTAGCGTAGCCACTCCGACCTTTGCGGCATAATCGTTTGAGACGCCTATGCTTCTCACCTGAGCGAATAAAATTTTCTTGGCTCTTCTTTTGGGTACCTTAACCTATGATTATTATTGCGGCTTCTTTTAAATATTGATGAAAAGAAGAACTTTTTGCTTCCTTGCTCTTCACAAAAAAAAAGAAAAGAAAAAATTGAGGGTTGTCCTACTTTCCTCCTTATTTGACAGAGAAAAGAAAAATGGAGTAGAAAGGAACTCAAATGACAAAGTTTGAGGAACTTCTGCGTGAGATTGTTTCCTTTGGAACCTTGAGCATTTCATCTCGTGAGCCTATTTTCAAAACTATAGGACTTACATGCCTTGCAAAAGCTGCTCTTGATTCAGACATGCAGGTGACATACTTGGATTTTGACCTGCAATTTTCATCACTTTATTCTTGCATCCAAGACAGCCTGAAGCAAAGCAACGTATTTACGCGTCTTGACATAATACGACCCTCTTCTGCGAAATTTGAGAGAGAACTGATTGATTTCATCGCATCACTTCAATCCACCAAGCGATCTGAACGCGGACTGGTCATCCTTGATTCTCTCAATTCGTTCGAGCATCTCCTCGTCGCAGTGGACGGAAGATATGATTGGGTTGCTGCAAACAGACTAGCGTTCCTATATCTCACTTTGCTTCAAATGCAGACCAAATCTCTTGGGATGACCCTTATCATCTCAAATCTTTTACGCTCGAGACCCCCAAGATCTCCGACGCATGACCGACAGTGGTCAGCCGAACTCGTAGGAGGAAGACTCGTCACTCAGAAGAGCAAAGCAATACTATACATAGAAACTTCGAAAAACCTGGCAGATAACGAATCGGAACATTTCTTGCTTAAGGCGGTTTTGAAGCTGACTAAAGAAAGCGACAGAGGCATTGGTTTTGAAAACACAAGGTCTTACTTGCTCGAAGTTCCTCACTACATGTTTACCTGAAAAAATTCTAGTTCTTGAATTTCATCTCTCATTTGTAGCT
Source organism: archaeon (assembly GCA_902812485.1). Lineage (GTDB taxonomy): Archaea > Thermoproteota > Nitrososphaeria > Nitrososphaerales > CADDZS01 > CADDZS01. The sequence goes on along the minus strand of CADDZS010000006.1, from coordinate 12,880 downwards.
CAAGACGTAGTAACCTATTGTCATTGCAAAAGCCATCAGAAGAAAACCTGACACAAAGAATATCTCCGCGGATCTCGCCCTTATCGTTTGTCTTCCGCTGAGATACAGAGCATATGCCCCAAGTGCTCCAATTATGTACGTAAAAAGCATCACGAAAGTCTCCGTAGGACTCTGAACGCTGGGAGATGGGACTATTACCTCGGCTGCCACATTGGGATTGGATGAATTGATAACAGCGTTGATCACCCCAGCAATGAAAAGGAACAAAATTATTAGATAGAGCCATTCTATCCCACGAGCCGCCAAGGAGGCACTCGAACCCGAAGTTAGCCTCCTTGAGATACTTGATCTCTTGACTCTGAAAGTTACTCTTTGCAGGCTCTCCTGAATTCGCTTCTTTACGACCAAAATTCTCTCCACGTCCAGTTTTTCATGTTGTACTCAAGGTGCCTGATCTCTTGGGTTTCATGACTCCTCGCGCAAGGAAAAAACACCAATTCCGCTTATTCACTTTCTGATTGTGCAAAAATCACTCTAAATAGCTTTCCCACGAGTGTGGACTTGCCTTGTTGTTTTGTTTGAAATAGGACAGATTACAGAATCGGCGAAGGTTGCAGATCATCCAACACTGCTTCAGAGTCAGCATCTATTTCAGTACAGCCACAAATCACTAATACAACCAACTAAAATGAAAAACTCTAAAGGGGAGCGCTTGGGAGGAGTTCGAACAACACTATGACACTTGAAGTTCTATGCGGTGGATGTGGAAAGGTTTTGTATTCTGGTTATGATCTTAGATCCCCAAAGGAAGTAGTGCGAGCAAGCGGAGGTAAATGCACGGGATGCGGAAAGCCGATAATTCCGTCAGACTTTACACTCGAAGTCTTAAAGGCTGAGGAAACCGTCTAACTGAGTTGAGAGGAGAGGATATCTTCACGCGCTTCTTCCTTTGCTAAGGCATTCCTAAGACCATTGATTATAAGGCATTTCTTGCAATCGATTGTCAGAGGTACTCTTCTTGCAACCTCGCCTTTTCCCTCCCTGAAGAAAAGTGACGCTTCAATCCCTCTTGCAATCACGATGGGGATCGACTCTGAAGATTCTCCCATGAGAATTTCAGCACCAGATGCTATCTGATCTGCAACAGCTTTCATTGTAACTTTGAGCGTATTGCCAAACAAGTCTCTCTTACCTCTCAAATCAATTACTGGCCTGAAACCAGCGACTGCGAGTGCAACACCTGTTGTTCCGAGACGGGTAGGGACTATTCTGCTGTCGGAGAGTACTATTCCAAGGCGTCTTATCTTGACCTTGGAAGAGGATGACTTACCCTTCTTATTCCATAGCTTGATCAAAGACTCTCTCAAATTCATCACAAGAGCCTCAGGATCCCTCGGATAAAGGATAACGAATCCCTTGGGGACATTGCTTCGATCGATTCCTGCATTTGGAGCGAGTGTCCCATCCTTGGTAATCGCAAGTGCAAAGCCTGGCACTCCACCAAGAATTTCTTGGGACTCTTGAAGTACCATCTGGGCAAGTCGCGGGTCGAGACTGTAACGCTTTGAAAGCTCAACTGCCGTTTTGGTAGGAACTACCTCATTGAGTCTGACATAACTACCTTCGGACATTGCTGCGTACTTGCTTGAGATTACCAGAATATCACAATCTTCTAAGGACAACCTATTTCTTCGTACATCCTCAACTATGGAGGTAGCGAGATCGAATCTGCCCAATTTCCTCCTTGTCTTTACTCCTATGAATGATACCATCCTGGAGCTTGCCTCTTCCTTGCGATGTGAGCTTTTCATCTGATCTGACTTGATCATTCAACCAGTTCCTCCTAATTCTTATCGCTAGAGTAATGGATGTTATGGGCTAATTCAAATAACACTCTTGATCCTGATATTGTGAGACAAGGAATCCGACGATGCCAAAGAAAACTCATCTTTACAGATTTCACAAAGAAGAAGGGGGCAAGTTGATCGAGTTCAGTGGATTTGAAATGCCGCTCTGGTACAAGGGGATTGTGGAAGAGCACGGTGCGGTGAGAAACTCCGTTGGCATCTTCGATGTTTCTCACATGGGTAGGCTCCTCATCGAAGGAAGGGACGCAACAAAGTTCCTTGATTTCATCCTTCCCACTAACGTTGAGAAGATGAAAGATTCTAGGGCATTTTACTCAGCGATATGCAATGAACGAGGGGGAATAATAGACGACTCGGTCACAAACAGATTTTCGTCCTCCAAGTACATGATGGTGGTAAACGCGGCCAACATTGAAAAGGACCTGCGATGGCTCGAAAGTCATGCATCTGGTTTTGAAGTATCCATATCAAACTCGTCCGAGAATTCTGCTCTCATTGCTATTCAAGGGCCGCTCGCCAGGGCCACTCTCCAAAAAATTTGTGATGTGGATCTTGGTTCAATGAAACGTTTTGCGTTTTCAACCGCGAAAGTGGCAGGGGTTGAGTGCATAGTTTCGAGAACTGGGTATACGGGTGAGGACGGGTTCGAAATTACTGTCCTAGATACTCCCTTGGATTCTCCTGCAAAGGCCGAGAGAGTGTGGGAATCTTTGCTTGAAGCAGGAAAGGAATACAGCATACAGCCATGCGGGCTGGGCGCTAGAGATTTGCTCAGGCTCGAGGCAGGTATGTGTCTTTACGGACAGGATCTGAATGATGATATCACTCCGATTGAGGCTTCCCTTTCGAGTATAGTCAGTCAAGAAAAATCAGTAGAGTACGTGGGAAGAAAGGTTATAGACGAACAGATTCGCAATGGCACAAGCAGAATAAGGGTAGGCTTCGTAATGACGGAAGACGGAATCCCAAGACACGAGTTCGATGTTGTCCTAGGTGGAGTAAAGGTGGGTGTTGTGACAAGCGGAAGTTTCTCTCCGATTCTCAAGAAGGGGATAGGAATGGCCTACGTTCCAAGGGCACTTTCAGAAATTGGTCAGAAGTTCATGATTAAGATTCGAAATCTGGAAAGAGAGGCGCAAGTGACAAGAATGCCGTTCTACGACACCTCAAAGTACGGAATAACAAGAAAAACCTCCTCTTCAACTTGAGCTCAGAGATTACAAACTCAAGGTAGTATTCTTTCTCCGGACTGCTTGTTACATAGTTTTTCAAGTATTAAATTAGAACCAGTAGAAGAAGAAGAGAGCTGATTCGAAAAAATGACAGAAAGGGAAGAGTATTCCATTCCTGAAGGGTTCTACTATACGAAAGATCACGAGTGGGTCAGAAGAAAGACAGGCGAAAGTGATGTTGTCCTTGTGGGAATCACAGATTATGCCGCGAAAATGCTTCACGATATAGTGTATGTGACTCTTCCACAGGAAGGACAGATACTCTCGCAAAAGGAAGTCTTGGGTCAAGTCGAGTCGGTCAAAACAGTCGCAGATGTGTACATGCCGGTGTCCGGCTCCATATTGAAAACAAATCAGGAGCTCACGCTCAAGCCAGAATTGATTAGTGAATCCCCGTACGAATCTGGCTGGATGGTTGAAGTAAAGGCTTCGAATCTTGATAATGAATTGAAATCTCTCCTTAGCAGAAATCAGTATTCAGAATACGTGAATCAGCTCAAAGCCTCTGAGGAGGAGGCTTGAGTTCTGACTTTGGGAAAGATTAATACACTCTTGAGGGCTAGAGGTATTTTCTTAGCATGACGCTTCGTGAGCGATTCGCCGGGCTTAGAAACGTTTTCTATCGCCCCACTATGACAAGGCGAAGTGCTGCCATCTTCCTTGCAATGTCAATGATATTTGTCATTGCTCTAGTGATGCGAATCTTTCCCGCGCAGTATGGATGGTACCTAAACGAATTCGATCCTTACTACGACTATTATGCTTCATTACATGTGGTCACTCTCGCAGAGCAGCATGGTCTCTACTATGCACTCTTTAACAATCCACCCAACTGCCCAGCATCTGCGCTCACGGCCTGCCACAGTCAGCAGGGCTACTTTTATTGGCATGATATACAGACCTGGTGGCCTTACGGGCGTAACGTGGCTGCAACCAGCCAAGTCGGACTCCAGCTGACTGGCGCTTTGCTCTACTTGTTTGTGAATCAGGTTCTCCGGGTACCGATAACTTACTATGATTTTCTTGTCTTTCTCCCTGTGCTTTTCGGTTCTCTTACGACGATTTCGCTCTACTTCCTTGCAAAGAAGATTACAAACAACAGCGCAGGTGGAATCTTTGCTGCACTCATATTCGCGGTATCTCCCCCGATACTTGAAAGAGGTAATCTTGGATGGTTCAAATCCGAACCGTACTCTCTTCTCCTTTCAATTACTGGTTCCTACTTCTTTCTGACAATGTATGATGCAAAGAATACCATGAAGGGAGTTATCACAAGAGCGATCGTAACGGGATTACTCTTCGGTCTCTCAGTAATTGCATGGGGAGGAGGCGACGAGTATTATCTAGTATTTGCTTTCATCTTTTTGGTTGTCCCGTTTGTCAAGAGCATAGATATCAAGAGAACTGTCTACGGTGGTTCTATCATAGCTGGGTTGACACTCCTCATAGCGGCTGCGACGCCTAGGCCTGGGCCAGGAGTCGTGACGAATTACATAGGAGTTGGACTTCTCGTCTCTTGGCTTTTCTGTGTCTTAGCTTATCTTGTTAGAAATTACGGGAACCCAAGCCTCTATTTTAGGAACATTGTCAAGATACTGCTTGCTCTTGTCTTCGTCGGTCTCCTGGCGATGGGATTTGGTCTCCTCGGTTCAGTCTCTGGGAGGTATCTGACCGTCATTGACGCGACTTTCAGACAGACGAATCCTTTGGTTCAGTCAGTTGCTGAGCAGGCTGTCCCGACAGGCAGCCAATTCTTCCAAGATTACGCGATTCTTATTCTGCTTGGAGGTTTCGGCGCATACATAGCTTTCAGGCGAAAGAACATTGATGCCCTGTTTGCCCTAATTCTGGGCATTACCGGAATCTATATAGCTTCATCTTTCTCAAGACTGATGGTCTACTCTACTCTTGCGTTGGGGATACTTGCCGCGGTCGGTCTCGTGGAGTTGTCTGAGTCGCTTCTAAGGCCGACGGTTGCTGCAATTTCCAGAAAGAAAACCAGAATATATGAGGCAAGGAGCGAAATCAAAGTTGCGTTTTCTGCTCTAATGATAATTCTTATCTGCCTGCCAATGTTCTTCCCAGCTGTTTTCAGCTCCTCTTCCTCCGCATATCAGCTGCAAGACTCAGGATGGTTCCAGAGTGCTAATGTTCCTGTGAGCATAGCAAACGGAGGCACCGCTTTTCAGACAACTAGTCAGGATTGGCTTCAAGCACTGCAATGGATCAGACAGACTCCGTCAAATTCTACATTTGTCTCATGGTGGGACTATGGATACTGGATTGCTGTGATGGGGAATAGAACCTCTCTTGCAGACAACGCGACTATGAATGAAACTCAAATTGCCCTAATAGGGAGAATGCTCGTGTCAAGTCCGCAGACTTCAATGCAGATACTCGAGCAGCTTCACAAACCAACTTACATACTCATATTTCTCGCTGGAGAGCGTTTCGTGCCACAAAGCGGAAGCGGTCAGGTCTATTACATGCTTACGGTCGGTAACAACCCCGCGGGAGGGGACGAGTCCAAGAAACAATGGTTCATGCGGATTGGAAACACGACATGTGGTTGCATAGAAGAGACGAACGGTCCTCATGCGCTCATGGAGTCTGACGACTTTACTCCTACTCCCTACTTCTGGGCAAACACTACTCTTGGACAGCTAATGCCCTTTACAGAGATAAGTGGCGGAACATTCATCAGTCCATCTACTTCATCCACACAACAGGGCTTCGCGGCAACCTGCACAAACGGAATATGTGGAATCGACGCCGGCTATACAGAACTTTACAATTATCAAATGAAGTATCCCGCAGGCAATTCGAGCGCTCCCTTCCAGCTTGTTTTCGAGTCCAGCAGTCTCCCAGGACCTTCCTCAACAGGACTTTACGCTGCAGTCTTGATTTACAAGATAAACTATAACGCAAAGTTCTGAAGAAGATAGTTGCAAAACAGCTGAAGCAAAATAGAACAGAAAGTTAATTGCTTTCCTTCGGTCTCTAGCTTCATTGTCGAAGGAATAGCCAAATTAGTGATCACTTCTTTTGGCGACATTTCTCAAATCCTCATTTAACCACAAGCAAATGGCCAACAAATCGGAAGAGGTTTTACGCAAGCTCGGATTCGAGTTCATTAAGAATGAGACAAACCGGCTTGTGGAGTTTGAGGTTCAAAGACCTGCCTATTTTCGAGTCGTGGTGGAGATGAGATCAGATCCCAATGCTAGGAATCTCATGCTACTCATTCCTCCGCATATTTCAGCTCGTTCGGGTTGCACTCTTGAAATACGATTCGGGATTGATGACTCGCCTGAAGGTATCAGGAATGCAGAAAGAAGTGCAAGGGAATTTATTTGGCACCTTGTTACTTCACTTCCAGAGAAGCCTTGGGCTCGCTTGGGCTTCAGAGAAAGGCTGGTGCAGGAGAGAAAATGGCGGATCTTGTTGAACGAAGAGAAAAAGATGGAATAATACTTGATTTTCCTTTTCGAGAGGAAGCCCATCGTTACGTAATTTGAGAGCCGGACTCTTTGGAGCAAAATCAGAAATTGGTAAGAAGGATAAAGAGAGACATTTATGGGAATTGGATCTGGGAGGACGACGATAATGAAAACGTAGTAGGCAAGCCCCCTCATGAAAGATTCTCAGAAGAAGGAGAAGACTCAAACAAAGGAGAATTCAAACCAAATGAAAACAGAGAGGGAACAAAGAGCGACGAAATCAAACTCGACTGGAAAGATTACATTGCTCTTTCGATCGCGGCTCTTGAAACAGTTCTTCTTCCGTTAGTAATCTTTGTTGTGATCGTCCTTGCAATCTTGCTAGCAATTGCATTGTCGAGTCATTAAAGTGCTATGGAAGCAAGGCTGAGCGATCACACATTCGTTCCCTTCAAGAAAATTGAGTGAAAGACCCACCTCAAAGCTAAAAGCTTCTCCTTGCGGAAGAAAAATCGATATCATAGTGGCATTCTACCCAGTGCCCTGGTTCAATCTCTACAAGAGGAGGAAATTCTCTTGCACATTTTTCAGTATTGTAAGGACATCGAGTTCTGAATCTGCAACCTGAAGGAATATCAATGGGACTAGGTACTTCACCTTCAAGAACAGGTTCGTGCTCCTTTCTCTTTGTCGGATCTGGATTTGGAACTGCGGAAAGGAGAGCGAAGGTGTAAGGATGTTTTGGGCTCTCGTAGATCGCCTTCATATTCCCTATCTCGACGATTCTCCCAAGGTACATCACTGCGACTCTGTCGCACATGTGGCGAATGACAGACAAATTATGAGATATGAAAAGATATGTCAAGTTGAATCGGCGCTGCAACTGCTTCAACAAGTTTAGTATCTGCGCTTGAACCGAGACATCCAAAGATGAAGTAGGCTCGTCGAGAAGCACGAATTCTGGGTTGACTGCAAGTGCTCTCGCGATGGCGATCCTTTGGCGTTGGCCGCCGCTGAACTCGTGAGGGAATCTTTCCAAGTGATCCTGATTGAGACCGACTGTTTCTATGAGCTTAGCCGCAGCTTCATCTGCTTCCTTTTTGCTACTTGCTATGTGATGGATCTTCATAGGCTCAGTAAGCGCAGATCTCACAGTCTGACGTGGATCGAGGGAAGCGTATGGATCTTGGAAAACCATTTGCATCCTCCTTCTATAGCGTTTGAGTGAGCGCCCCGATAACCTAGTGATGTTTACTCCGTCGAAGAATATTTCCCCTTTCGTAGGATCTATCAGTCTCATGATGGTTCGGCCTAAGGTTGTTTTCCCTGAACCGGACTCTCCGACTAGACCCATAGTCTCGCCCTTTCTGATAGAGATGGAAACTCCGTCGACTGCTCTCACATTTGCAATCGTACGACCAAAGAGTCCTCCCTTTATTGGAAACCATTTGAAGACATTTCGGGCTTCTACTAAGTTGATTGATTCCAATTCTCCAAGAGTTGAATCCGTGATTGTGCCCAAGAAATTCAGCCTCCGTATAGAAAGCATGCTACTTTATGACCGGGCTTGTACTCTATCAGGGGAGGCTTGCTCTTAGGACAACGTTCAAAAGCCTTGGGGCATCTTGGATGGAATCTGCAGCCTGAAGGAGGATTTATCAGATCTGGAACAGAGCCTGGTACTGGTTCGAGATTTTCCTTCTCAATATCGGGACGGGGAACTGCCCCAAACAATCCAACTGTATAAGGATGCAAGGGGTTCTTGAAGATCTCTATTACATCCCCCTCTTCAACTATGTTGCCTGCGTACATAACTGCGACTCTGTCGCATGTTTCTGCAACGATCCCGAGATCATGTGTGATCAAAATTATGGCTGCATCGACTTTGTCTCGAAGCTCTTTGATTAGTTTGAGTATTTGAGCTTGGACAGTGACATCTAGAGCTGTCGTGATTTCGTCCGCGAGAAGGACGGCGGGCCGTCTCACTAGTGCCATAGCGATCATTGCACGTTGACGCATTCCACCAGATAGCTCAAAGGGATACATCTTGAATACGCGCTCCGGCTCAGGAAGTTTGACAAGCTTGAGATATTCGATGGCTAAGAGCTTCGCAAGTCTCTTTCCTTCTTTCTTGGAAATGCCAGATGAATTTTGCTTTTTGATCTCGAGTTTGGTCTTCTCTTCGTTAAGTTTAGAAATTTTCTTTGGATCGGTCTCCTGGCGTAATTCGTTCTCGATCTGATCGAGTCTTGATTGGATCAGCTCATCTTTGTAAATTTTCAAGTTGCCTGTGAATATCTCAGTAATTTGTGTTCCAATTGTCATGACAGGATTGAGATATGTCATCGGATCCTGAAAGACTAGAGCTATGTCGGTGAGGCGGGCCATGCGCAGTTCCTTCTTGCTTTGTTTTAGAAGATCCTTTCCTCGCAGGAGAACTTCGCCTTCAAGTACCTCCGCATTTTCGGGTAGCAAACCCGCGATAGCAAGAGCCGTGACCGATTTCCCTGAGCCACTTTCTCCGACAAGGCCTAAGAGTTCCTTACTGTGGACTGTAAGATTGACGCCATCAATTGCTTTCACTACCCCTGCGTATGTGTGAAAGACTACTCTTAGATTCCTTACCTCAAGAGCAACATTCTTCTTGGTTAATTGGGGCGTTGAGTTCATCAAATTGACAGACCATCTTGATTGAGGGGGAGGATTGCTTCTACTTTGAGATTGCCATCTTGTTTGTTTTTGAAATTTCATTTTTATTTCTATGAGAGAAGAATGCGAAGAAGAAGGAGCCGACGATGATGAAACTATCTTCTTAGTCTTGGGTCCAATATATCCCTGATGCCATCTCCTAATAGGTTGAAACCTAAAGCGACCAAAACGATGGCAAGACCAGGGAATATCACAAGCCATGGGGCCTGCGACACAAAACTAATCCCATCGCTGACAAGCTTCCCAAGCTCTGGAGTAAGCGGACTCGGGGCAAACCCAAGAAACATAAGAGACGAAAATGTAAGGATGACGCCTCCAATATCCAAAGTGGCTTGAACGATGACTGGATAGATCGAGTTTGGTATTATGTGCAAAAAGAGAATTCTCAAACGACCTGCTCCCATCGCTTTCAAGGCTTCTGCATATGGTTTCTCCTTTTCAGCGAGTATCTGTGATCTTGTCAGCCTCACATAAAGTGGCCACCAAACTACGAGAACCGCAAGCGTAAGAATCGTAAGATTTCTCCCGAAAACTGCTACAAGTACCAAAGCGAGCACAAGACCGGGAAAAGCGAAAAAGACGTCAGTTATTCTCAATACGGCTTCGTCAATCAGCCCTCCGGCATAAGCGGCCACCGCTCCAAGAGCAACTCCAATCGCAAAGGCAGATATCACTATCGAAAAGGAGATCTGAAGATCGATTGGTAAACCCAGAATTATCATATTAAGCAAGTTTCTTCCGAAAGCATCTGCTCCAAGCGGATAAAATGGAGTTCCAGGTGGACAGGGTTTGATATTTTGAAGATGCCAGTTTATCCATGGATTATTCCAACAATAGTACCTTGGAGGGTACTGAAAGGCCCAAGATCTCGGATCCACAATAATTCCAGACAAAGCTGCAATCAGAATCGAACCGATTGCTAGGACAGAGCCAGACAAGACAAGTGGGTTCTTTCTAGCAAGATAGAGAGAGTATTTGATCTCAGAAATTCTTCCAGATCTTCTTCTGTAAACCGATCTGGGTTCAAAAGGAACTTCCTCAACTCTCTGAGTCATTCTTTTCCTCTCTCTCCGCCAGCCACTTTGAAGCCTAATACCTTATCCTTGGATCTATGAAAGCGTAGAGAACATCGACACCAAGATTTGCCACAACAATAATCAAAGCTGTGACTAGAGTGTATAGCTCTAGAAAGTTTATGTCAAGAAAAAGAGAAGCATCAAGCGCAGCTTGGCCCACTCCTGGCCAACTAAACACTTCCTCAACTACAACTGCTCCTCCCAGTAATGTGGCAAGTATGAGTCCGGTTATAGTGATTGCAGGGAGAAGCGCGTTTTTCAGGGCATGTCTATAGATTACAGTTCTTTCTCTCAGCCCCTTGGATCTTGCAAGCAAGATGTAATCCTGCCTAAGCGCTTCCATCATGCTCGATCTTACTATCCGGGTAAGAGCACCCAGCGTGGAAAAGGCAAGAGTGATTGCAGGGAGTATGAGTGCAAGCAATGCATCCCAAAAATAGGCGGGATTGAGTGAAAGAATTGCATCTAAGATCGGGGCGCCAGTGTAAGTGTTAATGTTGCCAGGGTTTGGAATGCACAGCGCGCAGTCAGTTCCTACCGTTTGCGAAGAGGGGAGAAGACCGAAGGTGTTTCCGTGGATCGTTAGAGTCAGGTAGATAACGAATATTATCTGAAGTATAAACGCTAGCCAAAACACAGGCATAGAATACCCCACTAGCGCAACTATCCTTGAAAAATGATCGGGCACTTTATTGTTGTGGGTCGCTGAAACTATACCCATCGGAAGTGCAAAGAGTACAGTGATGAGCGCGGCGGCAACCGCCAGCTCCGCTGTGTACGGAAATCTAGCAACGAAGAGGCCCCACGTCGATTGACCAACGCCAATGCTGGGAATGACGCTATTTCCCCAGTTACCGGAAAGCACCTGTTTGAGCCATGAAAAGTACTGTACGTATAGAGGAGTAATGCATCCCGGGGCACTCTGAGTGAAATCGACCCAAGAAGGACAACTTGGCTCAGCAATCCCCAGTCCTACAGCAGTTTGTAGCTTTTGTGGATCAGTCATCCTTGGAGTGATGTAGGGGGCAAGAGCATAAGTCGGTGAGGGAACCCCCCTTGTTATCACGAAGACTATTACGCTTACTGCCAGTAGCACGAATACCATCAGTACGAGGCGTCGGATGACGTATTCGTATAGCTTCATTTTGCTGAGACTGATGTGCTACGGGCAAAGATAATAACGATTCGGCTAGAATAATTCTACTTTCTTTGAAGTCCTCCGAAGAATGAAAAGAATCGAGTAGACTCTCCAAAATGGGAAGAATGGAAAAAGAAAGTGAGAGGGGTGAAAGCCCCTCGAATTGACGAAATTAGTAGAGAGGCCAGAACAGCTCTAGAGCGTCGCCGGCTGCGTTCGTACTAAGGGCTGGGTTGTTGAAAATTCCTTGCACGTTGGAGGTTATTACCAGCATGTTGTATGCGTTGAATGTCCAGAGATACATGACTTCTTGGTTCGCAAGCGTGTTCATCTCGTTTGTCACTCGTATAAGGTCGGCTGTGTTATTGCTAGCTGTATCAGCTCTTGCCTGCGCATAGAGTGTTGCCATTTGAGCGAGGTTCCAACCATCAGGCCCCGGATAGGTGTTTGCTGGCGCGTACATTGGTCCAAGGAAATCAGTTACCCACGGATAATCGGCAAACCAACCCAAGCTGTAGAAATAATAATACCCCGAAAATGCTTGAGTCAAAAGTTGGCCGCTGGGGACGGTTGCTACAGAAACAGACCAGCCGAGATTGTAGGTGTATGTAATGTTGTTGATTACTGAAGCAATTGAATCAAAGATCTCAGTATCAACTGTGTCGCCGGAGGCTACGTACATGTTGATCACGCAGGGATTGCCGCATCCAGAAGGTACGGTCTCGGTGCCAGAAGCACAGGGCGTTGGAAGAGAAGGACAGCCATACGTGTTGTTAAACATCCCAGGTGGAGCCTGCGTGCCATTCTCAAAATTGAATGTCTTTATTGGATTTTCGGCGGCTTGCAAGAGAAGGTTTGCAGCTTCATCTGGATTATAGCTGTAAATCGGTGTGTTGGATGTATTGTATACGCCAGGAGGATTGAGGCCTGGAGCCACTACGTTGATTGCGACCTGCCCCAGTTTGTTGTTGTCGTACAAATTGGCAGCTGTCATGTTTACAGAGTCAGCAAATGCGAGCCTTATTCGTCGATCAGCAAATGGCTGGAAGGTATAGGGGTGTCCTGTATTTGGATTTGTCACATTCATATCAAAGGGATCGAACAGAGTGTTCAGACTACTATAGGGGCCGTATATGCTCACTCCAGGAACATCGGAAACCAGCTTGTTATTGTTAAGCCACTGGTTTCTGTCTGCAAAATCATACAAGTGGGCCCCAGTCACATCAATTGCCATTGCTTGGCCAGACCTTGCAGCATTTTGAATATCTATTTTCCGAGTGTTGTCATCTGGCTGGAAAGTAATCTTGATGTTAGGGATTTGAGCCTTTATCTTTGATGGATACGCTCCTCCCCAATAGTTTGTGTTTGCGGTCAGATCAATTTCCTTTGTTGTAGGGTTGTAACTTGAGATGACATA
>CADDZS010000005.1 GCA_902812485.1 archaeon | reverse complement strand
GCAAACCTTCAGAAACTCCAAGAACAGTTTGACTCTTATTTCGAGATATTGAAGAATGAGGGAGTGAAACTGAATTTTGTCGATCCGCCTATACCCGCGATAGGGGCGTACGGATATTTGAAAAATCTTGTGACTCTAGCTGGTGGAGGCCTTGTTGTTAGGGGCGGAGCAATAGTTCACAGAATGGGACTTGGATCATGGCAGAGAGGAAGGGAGGTAATATGGTCAAAGGCACTACTTGCACTTCAAGTTCCTATCTATCTTACGATTCATGGCAAAGGTGTCGGCGAGCCTGGTGCTGGGAGATGGCTTGACAGCAGAACCTTTGTTTTCAACGAGAGTGTCGTTGCTAACGAAGAAGGATTGAGACAGATTGAATTCGTTTTGAATAATCTCGGCAAGGAGCTTGTCGTGACTCATAGCCCGGGATGGGTCGAGACAATATCAAACGGCAACATTGGGACATCGCACACTGATATGTTCTTGATGGTTCCAGACATAGGCCTTTGCATTTTATACCCTGACCTTGTGAACTACGGCTTTGTAAGATATCTCAAGGAAAGGAAAATCAAAATCATTGAGGTTCCACCAGAAGAGTATTGGGACCTTGCTGTCAACGGAGTCACACTGAGGCCAGGGAGAGTTGTGATCAACTCTGGCTCAAGAGTGACGCGCCGAGCGCTTGAGAAAGAAGGTGTTGATGTGATCGAAGTAGATTTCTCAGAGAGTCAAAAGTTCGCCATCGCAGGTCTCCATTGCGCCACCCTCGAACTCATAAGAGATCAGCCTGGTCCTATGCTCGAGGAAATCGCAAAATAAATCGAGATGAAGAACTTCCCTTACGCGAATAGTTCCCCAGCACCTTCAAACGATGGAAGGGACAATGAGCGTGGTCTCAAGACTCCGAAAGGACATATACAGTTCCCTTCATCCATGGATGGTATTCGCAATAGTATTGATACACTCCTGGCTTTGTGAATGTGTAAGTAAAGGTTTGACCTGATGAGAGCGGGCCAGAATCGAAAGCGCCGTTCGAACTTGTGACAGTATCGATTGAGTACGAATGACTTACCCAAGTTACAGTATTGTTGATTCCAATCACCACGGTTATTGATTGAGGGGAGTACTGCCAGTAGTAAGGGTTTTCGACAATATAGACATTAACGCCATGAGCAGACGTACCGCTCGCGGCTATAGCAAAGCTTGAGAATGCAAAGTATGATGCTAGCGTCACAATCATAATGAGTGTAAGACTTGGTACAACTATGGATCCTAGGGATCTGATTCTTTTGCTTGAGCTCGTTCTTGAGTACGCTCTTTGAGCAAGAACGAATTTGGGGTCAATCTTTGCAAGCTCGTTTTGCTCATCCCTTTCGAGCCTTCTACTCTCACTCGTTAGCGTGAAGTAAAGATAGCCTATGAAGTAGGCTGGAGATGGAGCGAAGAGTAGCACTCCCAGGAAGGATTGTTGCGAAACAGGTGAGTTATAGATCGGGGTTGAGATGAGAAACAGCGCGAGTCCGTAAAACATGTGTGCTGAGACCGCAAGTACGAAAAGTATCATCTTCATGTGGTCCGAAAGCATTGGAACGGTGAAGCCGATGAGTAACCCCACTCCAAAAAAAGAGAAATGCTCCAAGATGTGAACCTGATAGTTCACGACCGCTGCATCCCAAAACTCGGGTATGTGCCAAAGAACCACAACTCCGATAAGGGTCAGCACGCCAACAATGCCAGTCTTTCTATTTTTTATAGAATTGAATCTTCCAGCCTTGTAAATGGGATAGGCGATCAAAACTCCTGAAATCATGATGAGCACGTGTTGAAGCATGTGTGCTGCTAAATTGAGCTCTGTTGCGGCTTCGAATGGCGGAAAGGTGGTTACAAAAACAAAGAGCACAAATCCAAAAAATATTGGTGATCCAATTGTTTTTACTAGCCTCGTTAGGAAGGTGCTTGATAGGAATTGTCCTTCGAGTCCTTCTGATCGCAATTCATCTTTCTGCATGGTTTTCTACCAACTTGCTTTTCTCTTTCCTTCCCTGAATCTTACTTCCTTTCGTTTCTCCATCCTCTGAGAGTCGTTTTCCCTGCGAGAATAGAAAGAAGACTCAAAGAGTTATCCCTTTCCCCAGAAATATTTTGTTTAGCTAATGCAATCCATTCGTTTTCAAAGCAAATATGGGCCCGGCGACGGAGAAGAAAGATCTTGAAAATTAGCGAGGAAAGGAGGAATATATGAAGAAACGAGAATAGAGAGAGGAACTAGTCCGCACTATGGAGTGGGAGCGTTCTTCATTACTGCCCTTGAGAGGTAGACCAAACTAAGAAACAGCGTCGCAACACTCAACAGTGGTGGGAGGGCCACTCCGTAAATGTTGGAATACATGTTCTGAATTGCACCTGCTCCGCCGATCCCCACAGCTCCAAAGAGAGCAGAGACAAAAGCTGGAACTAGGCAAGTTGGGCACGTCGCGGTTAATCCTATAATTGATCCACTCGTTGATAGAGCTGCTCCCTTTGTTGAGCACTTGAGTCCATTGCTTGAGATGAGATAATGAGCCATTGCGATGTTAGATCCAACTAACAAGGAAAGAAGAGCGGTGAAGACGACTTCGAAAGGAATCATAATAAAATTAAGCTGGTAGGACAGTTGGATCACTATAGTAGGTAGATACACCAGATTGACTATCGGATCTGGAGTTGCGGGAGTCATGGGAGGGTAGACATAAGGATAGGAATTTGATGGAGGAGGCGCTGTTGCAGTAGTATTGACGCCAACTATCAGTATTCCATTGACAACAAGTGAGTAAACGATCGCAAAACTCAAAGAGAACAAACCGGCAAGAAAAGCGTACCTGCGATTGCGCAACACACTTCGCAGAACTGGGAAGGCTCTATAAAGCAACCTCGAAAATCCGAGCACGCTAGTTATTGCAAGCAAAACAATGTAGAACCAGCCCAAGTAGTTAATCTCGCTGGGGGCAGGGTAGGGTGAGCTTGCCCAGATTAGCAATCGCATCAAGGAATAAACAATCACTGTGGAAGTCGCAAGTGCGAGAATCCAAAAAGTTGTGATCTTTGAATTCAAATTAGCGATGAAATTTGGCTTTGAATTGTTTCTGCTCGAGTCTAGGTACAGAGCTTTGAGAGCTCTTTCGGAAGCTTCAGCTTCCCTGGGAAACGAATTCTTTCTCCTAGACTGTCTAATTATGAACATCGTACCAATTGCCGAAAAGGCGAGATAAGGTATAAGCGCCGCAAAAAAGAAGCTTGGATTCACACCATAGTAAGCCGTCAAAAGCGGAAGGCCAAAAAGCAAAGTTATCATAAGAAAAAGATAAGCCGTTGACATAGACATGTTTGACAGCACGCGCCTTTCAATAATGGACCGACCCTCCCCCATCTAGCCTTCGCCAACAATGATCCTAGATGCATTGAACAGTTTTTTCAGCTTTCCGCAGGCTGCTATTCGGAATTTCCACTATCTTCCTTCATTTTTCTCCTGCTCTACATCCTCTTGGGCCGATTCCTCTTTACCCCTTGGTTCATTTGCAAAGGAGATTTTACTACTATCTGCATGATGCTCCTCTTCCCTTAGTTTATCTTGATTATCCGCAGTTGTATCTCCCCTTTCTTCCTTCATTGCTCTATTTCTCCTGTCTCGAATGATGTCTCTTGCTAAATAATACGCAAAGATGGCTACTCCGGCTGTAGCAGCGCCATCTATGATAATTGTGTACGGATCTGGCGAACCTGGGGCGGGTTGAGGTAGACCTGGGCATTTAGCTTGTGCGATTCTTATGGTCGCCTTTTGCACATAAATTTGAAACTCCGCAAGGAAAGAATTCAAGGAAAGGATGAATCCAAAAAAACAAGAACAAATCAAAAGAAGAAAAATGCGTAGATTACCGCGAGTTATCATTTGAATTCCCATTTTTTCCCATCCCCCTTCTCCATCTCTTTGATCCCTAACCTCAATCAATCAAATAGCGTCTCTCGTCTGCATCTTATGAATTGAATATCTATCTTCTGTACCTTCTGATCAAAAACAGCGAGGCCAATCCCATAATTGCCAGCCCTAGTATGATTATTGGAAGTTTTGATTCGACTAAATAGAGAATGTACAAGTCATTGCTTACCTCAAGAAAGCTAACATGGATGGACGTGTTGTTTCCGTAACTTGCAACAAAACTCACAGAGTATATTCCAGGTGAAAGGTTAGGGTCAGGAGTTATGCTAACATTCATTGTGACTGATCGTCCTGGTTGAAGCGTTATAGAGGAAACATTGAAGGACACTTCGTTTGGAGTCGTCTCTCCACTGTAAGTAAAGGAACTGGACGCTCCCATTCCTATTTGTAGCGGCATAGAACCATCATTTGTGATTGTGAGTGGGAGAGTTACTCTTTCGCCAGCGTTCACGCTAAGATTGGTTGTTGAATTCACTATAAGAGGTGATGTCACATTATTAGGTATCATCCCGATTCGGTTTGCGTCGTACTCAGTGAACCAGAAATTCCCTTCTGAGTCAAGGGTGCTAAGCACAGAGTACGCCCCAGGCGTTGGAATTTGGAACTCTTCCATCGTATCGGTTCTCGGGTCAAGCTTACCAACTCGATTTGCAAAGTGTTCCACAAACCAGATATTGCCCTCTTTGTCCATTGCTATCGTTGCCACTGCCGACACTGGATATCCAGACGAAGTAGGGGGAGAAGAGGTCGGATATTTTCTCCAAGTGGAGTTGGACGAGATGAACTCTACCACCGCACTTCCCCCATGCTCGCTTATCCAGATGTCCCCCTTTGGATCTGCAACAATCCCGACAGGATCGCTCAAAGAAATGTAAGGCGGAGGATCATGCTGCGAAAATGAAAACGTTTCAGTATTAAAACTCGCAATTGCCCCGGCACCAGCCTCGGTAATCCAAATCAGCGAAGAATTTGGTTCAAATGCAAGAACAGCAGGATCTGCATTTGCAACTGGCAGAGAGTATTCCTTTAATGAGTAGTTAGGATAAACGAGCTCGGCTAGCTTGTTTCCAATAAATTCGGTGAACCAGATGTTGTTCTCGCTGTCCGCTACTATCGAAAGAGGCTTCGAATTCGGAGTCGGCGGCGTGAACTTTGTAAACTTGTCAGTCTTCGGATTGAACATCCATACGCTACCCTCGCCAGAGTAATCTGAAAACCAAACATTGCCTAAATGATCGACTCCGATAGAATCTGGTTGCGAGCCATTCTCTGGAACAGAGAACTCTTTGAACGAGGTGTTACCCTCGATGAACTCTGCTATCTTCCCAGCATTGAACTCAGTTAGCCAGAAGGTGTTGTTAGAAGCTGAAATTATGGCATTCGGGCCTGAATCTGGTGTTGGGATTACGAACTCTCTTATGTGATTACTTGAGACTTCATTGTTCGTGAAAGAGGACTCACCTGACAAAGCAAGGAGATTCCTGGACATAGAAAGCAGACCCAGAACGCTTCCAAGGCAAAGGAGAACCACAAAGAGGAAGGAAGCTGATAAGAGGTAAGTTGAATTTTTCATTATGAGAAAGACCCCGCAATTCAGCCTTTAGATTGTTTGTAGACTAGCGCAAGATGGCTAGAAGTCCCATAGATCTACAAATCGGTCTGTCGCAGTCGAGTGAACCCTTCCTTTGGAGGTCATGAGGAGGTACAAAAGATGAGAAGGATCTTGTATTTCGTATGCGATTCGCTTGTTTTCTGCCATCGTGGATTTCACGATTTTTGCGCTTAAGAATCTCGTCAAATATTCACTGATGGTTGACTTTGCAAGGCCGGTTCTCTCAGAAATTTCCTTGTTCGAAAGTCCAGGTTGCTCGATGAGTGCTGAAAGAATAAGCCTAGCCGTTCTGTTCCTAAGAAAAGGATAAATTTCTAGATCCGACTCGTTGATTCCCTTTGGATAGAGACGAACAAATCCCCTATCTTGTTTTGGTAACAGCTTGCCAGAGCTTTCTAGTCTTTTCACATGATACCTCGTGGAGCTAAACGAAATGCCCAGTAGTCTTTGAAGCTGCCTCAGATGAAGCCCCGGCATTAGGGATATTAGCTCAATAATCCTTGCCCTATTTGATTCATTTAATGCGCTCAAAAACCATCTACCGCGCCCTTGTTTGTACTTCCCCAATTTCTTGCAATGGCCGTCACGAAACTCAGCAGCATCAGAAGATCAAAGAAGTGTGAAAGGTGGACCCCCAAGACAGGTATGATCACCAAATAGTCAGAAAGCAGGAACACCTCGTAGAGGGAAACGACCTGACTCAGGAAGAGAAAGAAAAAACCAAGGGTAAGAAAGAGGAACCGTGTGTTTTGTCTTCTAGAATACGCAAGAAGCGATATGACGAGAAGCACTATTGACAGTGAGACGAGCGCAATATGTACCAGTCCGTCATCTATGACGAGATACAACACTGAAGAAGAAATAGGAGGAAGAGGGCGAAGATTCACGAAGAAAATTGATCAAAGAAAACGGGATTAAAATGTTGTCAAAGTTCGTGAATTGATCTAAAGCTTTGGTTCTTGGACCGAATCCCATTCACGCCTCTCGGAGATCTTGGTTCTTCATGCGGGCACTAGAAGGTACTTAAAACCCCCAACTCGATGCTTTTGCATCTCAATGACATTTTAGTGCTTGTGCATTCTGCGTTGAGTTCTGAAACTACTAGAGGAGAAGACCGAACTCACTCAAACACGACAAAAACACACATGTTTCTTTCTTCCAGTTCATCACGAGAAGGATCAATGTAACAGCGCTGCTGAATAAAGCAAGAAGAACCCTATCCCGAAGGCTAAAAAGATCTTGCTTCCAAAGTAACTAGGCCTCGACTGCCCTAAATCATCATTGCGAGCAACAGCTTCTGCTAGTCTTAAAGCGGCATAGAAGGCAGCTGTTACGCCAAAGGCGTAAAAGTATGTGGTGTCAAAGGCTACGAAATAACCTATCGCCGCACCTATCACAGAGGTGAAGCCGAATAAAAGTCCCAGAACTGGTATGTGCCACGCTCTCTTTTGAGCAGAGTCATTCCTTCCAACGGCGCACGTATATACTGAAGCGATTATGCAGGCCTCTAACAATTTGTGCAAGGGGTACGAGGCAAGTGCGTAAGTGTTTCCAAAAGTTGCAACAAGTGAGCTTGTCGTTGCTGAGGCCGCAACAGAGGAGAAGTCCCAGCCCTCTCCCAACCCATGAATCCCCATCACGGCTGCGACCGCAACCGGAATCAAGACAAACAGATGTCCTTTGTATGATTTTTCAGCTTTCTTTTCCAAGGAGGGTGACGAATTCGTTTGTGATGGCTGGAAAGTAGCAGCTCTTGAACTTGCAATATTTGATAAGGAAGATGGTGGTATCACAACTGCGGTTTCGATGATTTTCTTTTCTTGCTTTGAAGGAGGCATGGCAAAATGATCAAAGAGAGCAAGTGCAACTATTCCAGCTATAGCGGATAAAATAACAGCAACATGGGTCATGCCACCAAAACTAACCACGCTTTCATTCACGTCAAGTCCAGTTCCTGCGTCTCCCATCGTGTCATAGAAGAACCAAAAGGTAAGGCCCAGTCCTGCAGCAGCTAGATACCTAGTTTGTATGGTTTTCAAACGTGGAACGAGATATAGAGCAATGTAAGCAGGTGGAAGTGTAGCTAAAAGGATACTCACCACAGTAAAAGCGTAACCGATCATCTTCTTCGATGAGCTTCGGTCAATTCTGTTTGTATAACTATTGTGGCTCAAGATGCGAAGCTCCGAAACCCACTTGTCACTCGAAAACCTGAACGAAGTTCAGCTACATTTTTCTCATTTTGAGCCAAAAGACTAAAATGACGTCAGTCACAAATAGGGTAATGCGCATTATTTTCGATTTTTTTCGGGGGGGGGAGCGCGAGGGAGAAACGATGAAGAGAGCGACGTTAATCGGCATGATCAGTGTTGTTTTCGTTCTGCTTGCGGTAAGCGGAATATTTGTCTATCTTCGTTTCGTACCTATCAGGGCTTCAGATGTGTGTCAAAGTCTCCGTTCTGGGCCGGCTCAAGGGTTTGCTTCTTCAAACGCTAACGCTTCGACTGCGACATTTGCAATCATAGAAAGTGACAATGGTTCGTATGAAGGAATCAATGGGAGTGCATACCACATAACCACCCCTTGGCCAGTCGTGATTGTTCATAAGGGGCAAACTGTTGTCTTTGACATCTACAACTGCGCTTCATCAGAGGCTCATGGTTTCGCAATTTCGCATTACTTCCCCAGTGGTATCTCTGTTCCTTCAACGGGCCAGATTAGGACAGTCAAATTCGTTGCAAATCAAGTGGGAAACTATACTATATTTTGCAGCATAATTTGTGCTATTCATCCCTTGATGCAGAACGGTAGGCTGGTCGTAGAAGCATAGTTTGAATAAATAGAGCATGAGAGATGATGATTCTCCTGACTTCTTAGTAGTTGTAGTTCTATTTGCGAATACGGAAGCCTTAACCTCTGTCTTATCGATTTTTCTGAAACCTGGCTGATCAAATCAGCCGAATAAACAAATGGAAGCGAAAAGGAACACATCTCCCGCATTTTCTTGCCCCCGCTTGCAAAGGTGAGAATCAAACATGTCAAACATCGATGTAGAAGGTGCTCAAAGACTAAGGGAAGCATATTCAAACCTCTTGAAAGAGGTTGAATCAAATCAGATTATTGCGTCACCAGCCGCAAACACGAAGGGTTGCAAGTCACGCCTTCAAGTCTCAGGTTATGAAAGTGTCCAAAAAGATCTTGTATCATTTCCTCAAGACCTTGCGAGAAAGATTCGATTGGTTTACAGAGACATCGCTCAGGAGAATCAATACATCGAAAAGATCGAAAGAATGGGATTTGACAAATTCAGGAAAGAATTTCCAATGGAATGGCTCCAATGGAGCCGCACATGCATAATTTTGGTGGACAGTCTGAAGGAGCTGCAGATTGCTCTAAAGTCAAAATTGGAATCAATTCCTTCGCTTCCAAAATAGCAAGGAAACAAGTGGCACAGATGAACTAGAAAGCTCGAAGGTACCCCTTTTTTACTGTCTCTCCTTGCTTGCTCTTTTTCCTTGTCTGCATAGTTTCAGTGTAAGAATCCAAAAGCGGGTCATGAAAGCGAGTACGAGCAATTAACAGCGACTGATTTGACTTTTTCCCGCAACCCCAAAAAAGGAAACTTGAATCTTAATAGAACGCGGCTCATCCCTAGCTCAAGACCTACTCGGTAACACCACCATTCTTACCCGAGCAAGCTCTTGACAGAATTCGGAAGCCAATGAAAATATCTAAGAAAGGGATTCAGGCCCGATATTGGCAAGAGGACAGAGAAAATGTCAACCACAGCTGTAGCAAGGACTGTGTCAGAGCCCTTGCAACGTGCCATGATAGGAAGAAGTATCAAACCACTTAAAGATCTTCAGCTTTTGCAAGGGGCCGCGAAATTTACAGATGACATTAAAATTCCTGGGATGGTTTATGCTGCATTTCTCCGGAGCCCCTATGCCCATGCTAGAATTAAGAATATCGATTTCAGTAGAGCGGCCGAACTGAAAGGAGTCGTTTACATTCTCACAGGAAGAGAGACCGCAAGGCAGCTTGTCTCTTGGATGCAAAAGCCTGGGATGAGAATCCCAGAGCGGCTTTCTCTTGCTACTGACAAGGTGAGGTACGTGGGAGAGCCTGTCGTCGCAGTTGCAGCTGAGACACGGGCAATTGCTGAGGATGCAGTTGAGCTTATCGAAGTAGAGTACGAGGTTCTTCCAGCCGTTGTAGATGCGGAAAAAGCCCTCGAAAAAAATTCGGTGCTTCTCTACGAAGAGTGGGGTGACAACATACTCTTCAAGGACAGTTTGAGAGGAGGGGAAACTGAAAAGGCTTTCAAAGAGGCAGAAGTAATAATAAGGGAAAGGCTTGTCAGCAATCGATATTCTCCAACTCCCATCGAAACTAGGGCGATCATCTCAAGTTATGACAGATCTGAGGGGACTCTCCTAGTTTACGCGACAACTCAGTTTCCTCATGTTCTGCGCACCTTCCTCTCTCAAACTATTGATTTTCCCGAGCACAGAATCCGAGTTATTGCACCTCGTGTAGGCGGGGGTTTTGGGATAAAGTCTGCAGTATTCCAAGACGAGGTCAGCATAGTAATACTCTCCATGAAATTGGGGAGACCGGTGAAATGGGTAGAAGATAGGAAGGAACACATGCTAACTGCAGGCCACGAAAGACAGCAAGTTCACTATGTTGAGGGCGCATTTAGGAAAGACGGAACGCTTCTTGGCTTAAGAGACAAAATAATAGCGGATTTTGGAGTCTCGGGAACTTTCTGGACGGAAGTGCAACCTGCGATGCTAACGTGCGCCTCAATGCCCGGGCCCTACAGGCTGAAAAACTATGATTTTGATCTAATCTGCGTTGTGACTAACAAAGCACCGTGCGGCCCCCATAGAGGATTTGGTAGACCGGTTGCGGCCTACGTGATCGAGCGGATGATGGACATTGCCGCAAGGAAGCTTGGGATTGATCCTGCGGAAATTCGCCTCAAGAACATGATTGACAAAGACGAACTCCCTTGGACAACCCCAGTGGGCGTGACTTATGATTCGGGTGATTACAAGCAAGCTCTCAGTCGCTTGCTCAGACTCGCAAATTACGAGAGAACGAAGGCCGAGATCCTGATGAAGAAGAAGAGCGGCAAGTTCGTCGGGCTTGGGATAGCAACCTATGTTGAGTACACAGCGCCCGGCTCCTCTCGATTGCAGGGGCCTTTGGGTTGGGCTGTGGGAGGATGGGAGTCTTGTAGGTTGTTTGCAGATCCTTCTGGGAAGGTCACCGCGGAGCTGGGCATGGCTGGGCAGGGACAAGCACACGAAACGGTATTTGCTCAGATAATTTCCGACTATTTGGGAGTGAAGTTTGAAGATATCCGTGTCCTAGAGGGAGACACACTGCACGCTCCATATGGATTTGGAGCTTGGGCTAGCAGGGCGACCGTGACAACCGGAGGTGCGTGCATAAAGAGTGCAAAGAAGATGAAGGACAAGGTTCTCTTGATAGCAGCTTATATTTTGAAGTACCCGCCCGAAGATCTCGAGCTAAGGGACAGCATCATCTACTCCAAATCAGACAGAACAAAAACGATCTCTTTCAAGGAGATATGCGACATTGCTCTTCGAATGTCAAGCAAACTCCCAGAGGGCTTGGAGCCTGGACTTGATTTCGTCTCCTTCTATGAGCCTGACGCACCTACAACATGTAGCTACGCTTCCCATCTCGCCGAAGTTGAGGTTGACCCCGAGACTGGGAGCATCAAGCTACTCAGGTACTTCGTCGTCGACGATAGCGGAGTTGTTGTGAACCCGATGACTGCTCACGGCCAAGTTCACGGAGCACTTGCACACGGAATAGGCGGTGCAATACTTGAAGATCTAGTGTACGATCGGGATGGACAGTTGCAGTCTTCGACCTTCGTTGATTATCTTCTGCCGACCGCTAACGAGATACCTGAAGTTCTGATAGACTCCATCGAGACTCCTTCCCTGACTCTCGGAGGATTCAAGGGCATGGGAGAAGGAGCCGCGATTCCAGCTGCTGGCGCAATAACAAACGCCATCGATGACGCTTTGTCTCCTTTCGGTGTCAAATTTGTCGAACTCCCCGCAACGCCCGAGAAGATTCTCTCGCTGATAAGAAAGAGCTCCAATTTGAGAAGCTAGGATCATCGACCTCATCCTCGTTGGCCTCTTTCCCCTTCTTCTTGAGAAACTTGGGCGATGATGATGCCTGTGGCGATTAGAGCCATTCCGCTAACCTCACTCAAAGTCAAGACTTCCCCTAAGAAGAAGTAGGAGAGAATCACCGCAACGACTGGAAACAAAAGCTGGTTTATGGCAGATGCACTTACGCCTATCCTCCTCATACCGACATTGAAAATTAGGAAGGCAAATGCGGAAGTAAGGACTCCCAGATATACAACGTAAACAAGCGGCTCGTAATCATTTTTTGAAACAGCGGAAAGATATCCTCCAACAGGGAGGCTAGCGACTAGGCTCAAAACGAAGGTGGTTGGAATAGCAAGCAGGAAAGTGTTGAAAGTGAGTTTATCTGGAGAAATTGCCGACTCTCTCAAGTTTTCTTTTGTCTCCTTTTCCTCCATCAAAACTCTAGAAAGCACCATGTAGCCTGCCCATGAAAAGGCAGCGCAAAGAGCTGAAACAATCCCTAGTATGGGATAACTGCCAGTTACTTTCACATCGCTTGAATATACAACTATCAAATACGTACCAGCTAGTCCAAGAGCAACCCCACAGGCCCTACGCAGTGTCATCCTTTCGCGAAGCAGCACAGTCGCCAGAACAATTGCAAAAAGAGGATAAAGAGCCACCAAGAAAGTTGAGATGTCTGGCTGAAGATACTCGATCGATAGATTGAGGAACGTCCAGAACAAAGTTGCCCCAATTAACGACGCAACGAAAACTCTTAGGAACTCTCTTTCGCCATGGGGAAATGCAGTCTTGAATTTGCCTCTGAAAACAAGATAGACTAAAAGTGAGGCTGAGCCAAATGATGCCCTAAAAAATGAAATCTGATATGGCGTGAAGTACAAGAGAGCGATTTTGATGATGGGATAGGTGCTTCCCCAAAGAATCGCAGACATGAGCGTGAAGCTCATGCCTAGCATGTAACCCCTTCGAGCTCCTTTGAAACTCCTTCCGGAATCCTTTGCTTGTCGTTCTCCTCCTCCCGACTTCCCTGCGTCTTGTTGTTGTCTTTCTTCCTTCATTCCGCGAACAACCTCCTACAAGGAAGTCAAGATACTCAGCCAAGCTCTCAATTTCATTAACTTCCCCAAATCGTTGCCTTGTAATGATTTCTGGGTGAAACGTTTCGTTCGTTCACTTTAGAAACCAGAAATTTTTGTTTGTGAGACGTGAAAAATGCCTCAAAAACTCTCTCGATCCGGCCTCACAAGTGAGTGAAAGTTATTAATCTCCTTCACAATTAGAATTCTTCAGGGTTTGCCATAGGGTGTCAAACACGCGGATCTTCGAGCTGGTCGACTCCTACGGCAGAGTTGCAAGGAAACTCCGTCTTTCGATTACGGACAAGTGCAATTTTCGCTGCACTTTCTGCATGCCCGAGACTCCTGAATGGATACCTAATGAAAGAATTCTCTCTTTCGAAGAGATCATCCGACTAGTCAAGATATTTTGCGACTTTGGAGTAGACAGAATCCGCATCTCTGGCGGTGAGCCGCTAGTACGAAAGGACGTGGAGAGGCTAGTGAGTCTCATTGCTTCGACGCCTGGAATCAAGCGGATTGGAATGACAACTAACGGTTTCTATCTGGAGGAGAAGGCTCGATCTCTCAGGAAGGCTGGGCTTCAATCCGTTACCGTTAGTCTTCACAGCCTTCGAAGGTCCAGGTTTGCCACAGTCACTCAGAGGGACGCGCACGAAAAGGTGCTTCAAGGAATCAAAGTAGCAAAAGAAGTTGGGTTTGATTCCATCAAGATAAACGCAGTAATAATAAGAGGGTATAACGATGATGAAATACTTGATTTCGCTTCCCTCGCAAACAGCGAGAACCTGAATGTTCGCTTCATTGAATACATGCCATTCGATGGAAGGAAGATGTGGGGAATGGACAAGGTCGTATCCGGAGAAGAGATACTTTCCAAGATAAAGAAGCTTTACAATGTTATTCAGCTCGAAAGAGAGCAAGGAAGCACAGCTGTGAACTACAAATTTGAAGACGGCGGAGGAGAATTCGGAATCATAACTTCCATAACAAAGCCATTCTGTAGCGATTGTGATAGATTGCGCCTAACTGCCGACGGAAAGATCGTTCCATGCCTCTTCGATACTCATGAATATGATGTTGCCAGTTTGTTGAGAAGCAACGCAAGCGATGAGGAAATTAAAGATTTCCTGAGACGAGTAGTGAAGCTCAAAGCCCGTGGGGTAGAGAGTTTGATCAAGGAGAGCTCGGTAGCTTCGCTTCACCATGTGAGGCCGATGTACGTCACAGGTGGCTAGTAAAGATATAGAATCAGCTAAGTGACTTCCTTCTCAGGCAGTATCCAGTTTTTTCCTCTGCCGGATCGACAGAGAGATATGACATATTGTATTTTTCTTTCCATAGAGGGGAATCTTGAGGTCCTTCTTGTGTATTCTTTTACTTCACAGATTTGATCAAGTGACTGGGACTTTTGAAATTTGATGGAAAATCCTCAAGAAGGGAATAGGTCGGTGGCATGCGCCATTCTAGGCGCAGGAATGTCCAAACGTTTTGGTGAGGTTAAGCAACTTGCCGAGATCGATCAGGGGGGAAATAGAAAGCGCTTACTTCAAGCCGCAGTAGACGCGGCGGAAGGCTCGCGTGCAACTCCAGTCTTCTTGGTGCTGGGTCACTGTGCCAACGAAATACTGAAAACGCTCAAGATAAATCGAGCAAGAGTGCTAGTAAATCATGATTACATGAATGGGCTTTCCACATCGATCAGGACTGCAATCGAGCAAATACCAGCTAGCTGCGACGCAGTGATTCTGATGGTGGGGGATCAGCCATTTCTAAGAGCAGAGCATCTTAACATGATGATTGAATCATTCGAAAGACGATCTTCGCCGTCCTCTTCAATAGTTGCCCTTGCTTACAAGGGAGAAGCTAGAAACCCAGTACTCTTCGCAAGAGATTACTTCCAAGAGCTCAGCGCGTTAAGAGGAGATGTGGGAGGAAAACAAATCCTCCAAAAGTGGTCAACGAAGGTAAGCCTCATATGCATAGAAGATTCGAGGGTCTTTCTTGACGTCGATACAAAGAGCGATCTCCCCAAGAAAATTTGAGAAAACGCGCTAAGATCTTTTGGTTTAGGTATGCAAGAAATGGATTTCCCGCGAGCTCCCGATGGGGCGGTTGTCGTCTCGCATAGAAAAGACGCGGATGGGATATCTTCTGCCGCCATGATTAGAAGTCTGACTTCTGCAGAGATATTTCTCACAGATTACGCAGACATGGCTGAAACCCTTTCCCGAATCAAAAACTGCAAGGAGTTGTTTGTCTGTGACTTGGGATTGAATCCCACAACCTTTGGTGCCTTCTTTGACGAACTACAAAGACTGAGAATTAAGGAAGGAGCAAGTGTCCATTACATCGACCATCACCCGATCAATTCCGAATATCGCTCAAAACTCACAGTCGCTGGAGTTGATATTTACCATTCTACCGAGGAGTGCACTTCAGTCCTCATTTATACGAAATACCTTGAGAACTTGAAGGATTCGCCAAAGATGAAGATCCTTGCTTGCTGCGGCGCCATAACAGATTATATGGACAGCAGACTCGAGGCAAGGAAACTTATTGGCTCTTTTGACAGACAGTTCCTCTTGTACGAGGCTACGGTCCTCTCATTTTCGATTGCAACGATAGGGAGAGGTGGAAAAGAAAGTAACAGAAGGCTCATCGAGCTAGCACGCGATCTGGCAAGCGGCAAGTTACCGCACGAGATTGACGGAGCTTCTGAATACGCTCAAACTTATGCAAAGCGCGCGGCTCTTCTGATGGAGAAAATACGTGATGAAGGGGTAAGGAGGAAAAATTTTGCCTATTTCAAGACTAGGGAATCGGCAACAGGTAATGTTGCGAACTTCCTGATAGGGGCATTTGATGTCCCAGTCGGTGTCGCGATACGTGAAGAAGAGGTAGGATTCTACGAAATTTCTCTTCGCTCCAGAGAAGGGTCAAGCTATGATCTTGGGAAGATAGTTGGGAGGATTGCCTCTCGGCTTGGTGCGTCAGGCGGAGGTCATCCAAATGCGAGTGGTGCAAGGATAAGAAAATCACAGCTCGAGCAATTTCTAAAAATGCTCGAGGAGGAACTGTCCAAGTCGTGATTCCCTTCCCGATCTTGTAAAATCATCTTTGTTTGCTATACCTCCCTTCTTCTGAAATGACACGATGTTGATAGACACGAGAGTGGACCAAAGGAGAAGAAACAAAGAGACTCGCCTCACAGACCAATAGGAGGAGGAAGAAGAAGCCTTTATCTGGATAGAGAAATCGAGGTTGTAAACAAGATTCCTGACATAATGCTCAGTTTTCTCGACAGGGTCCAAGCAGCTGGTTTCCTAATTGTAGCTCTTACTCTAATAGAGACTTTTGTGATCCCTCCGAGCTACTTCAAACTAGGGAGTATAGTCTCGACAGTTTGTATGGTGTGCGTTACAGTTCTTCTCGTAAAATACAAGGATCTTTTCAAGCCATCGCTCAGAAATTTAGGAATGGGGTTAGCTAGCGCGGCGTTGCTTTACGGAATCTTTCTCCTAGGAAATTTCGCAATCAAAAACTATAGCATCCCATTTCTTACCGTTTCGTCTAAAGATGAATATTCAATTTACTCTTTAATCGGAGGAGGTCCGCTTTATTGGAGAGTGGTTGTTCTTGCTCTGGATTCAGTCGGCTTTGAGTCATATTTCAGAGGCAATCTCCTCAACTACTTTCGACTGAGAATGCGAGTCGGTGCTGCGTTTCTCTCGGCAGGAGTAGACGCATTGATACATTTTTCTTCTTTTAACCCTTTGTTTGTAATAACTACTCTGATAGCGGATTCAGCTTGGGGAGTGACCTACTACTACACACAAGATCTGTCATCGTGTGTGTTAAGTCACTTTGTGTGGGATGTTGCAATATTTATCGTAGCACCAATCCGCTGAAATAAGCAGGATGGTAAATTGCTAGAAAGAGAGAGAGGAGAAAGTTAAGTGTCGCTTACAGCTTCGTTGGAAATCCTGATACATTACGAGAAAATCTAGGTCGAGGATTTTTCCAACTCTTTACCTTGCAAATATACTGAGAACAGCGACGTCGGCCAGCGCGACTGTGTAGCCCGCAACAGCTCGAATGTCTCGGACTATTAGCGAAATTGGTAGACACTGCTTGTCAGGAATCTTTTGCACTAGAAGTTGCGCACTCTCGTACAGCCTTCTCACGCTCGCCATCTTGTCAATTATGGAGCTTGCCTGGACCAAGTCTCTTTTGACTAGCGAGAGAAAGGACTGTTCTTGCATGTCGATTGTAACACGGGACATTTTCTGTATTGTGGAGACAAGCTCGGAATCGAGATCTCTCTGAATTTCTCCAGCATGTTGAGCAATCCTCATAGCATAATAGGCGATTCGTCCGAGTTCTCTCGTCGCAATGACATTTATCACGGCATCTGTGAGATCTGAAATCTTCATCTCCTCCCTGACCTTCCTGCTCTTCACAGCTTGAAGAGAAAGCCTCATCAGAAGCCTGTAGAGTTTCGTACTTTCCTGACCCCTTTCAAATGCATCCTGAGCAAGAGAGAGGTCCTTCGAAACCAAAGCCTTGATCGCATCCTGAAAGACGGCTTTCGAGGTAAGCGAGAACTTCTCGAGGAGTCTTGCAATATCGAACTTCGAGGTGTCGATGAGGTTTTGCAACACCACTTTGTCAGCATAGTCCTCTGCAATCTCAACACCTATCAGACCCTCGACTGCCTGCCTGACCCAGCGCTTCTGATCAGGAGGTATCTTACTAGAAGAAACTATCTCAGTGATGTCGTGCCCCTGAATGTACGACGCAGTGATGCAGAGCTCAAGTAATTTTTCGTCCTTGAACTGCTCCAGTTCGATGGATCTCGTCTGCGAGACTGGTTTGACCTTAGTCGGAGAGATCACTATGCTATTGTCCTCAAGTTCCACCGAGACAAGATCTCCCTTTGAAAGACCAATGGATTCAATCCAGTCCTTTGGAATCGTAAGGATATACGTTCCTCCTGAGGTAGTCTGAAGCTTTCTGATTTCCATAGCGGTTCGAACATAAGCGCGCGATTTGTATAAAGTTGTTGTGTCTTACATATTCTACGTATCTTCCGAATGTAGTTCGCACGCTGGTTTCCTCTATCCAGATTATCCGTACTCCTTTTATTGGGTTCGTCTGTAGTCTTTTGTCATGGTTTTGTCTCACCGAGAGAGCTACATCTTTGACAACTGTTGCAGATTGTGCGCAAAAGAATCAGAAGACTTTGTACCTTCTTTGAACACGTTGATTTGCTCAAAATGCTTCTCTTGGGCAGAAAAGTCAGTAGGACTTGGGACTTTGGGAATAGTAAGTCTTGAGGAATACTCTCAAGTCAAGAATGCAGAGAATTCTTTCATTGTTCCTTTCTGAATTTCTCGAATCTAAGAAAGTGAAGTGATTTTCATTCCAAATGAGCGGACTGGTTCTCGAGAATGGCGTGAAGATTTCGGCAACGTTGACTCCCAGCTTTGCAGAAATTCTAAACCCCGGTGCGGTTGAGTTCGTGTCACTTTTGGAACGAGCCTTTCGTGGAAGACGTAGGGAGCTTCTCGCGCTTCGTAGAAGAAAGCAAGAGGAAATTGATTCGGGAATTCTTCCTCGATTTCCTCTAGAAACAGAGGGCATCAGGAAAGGCAATTGGACTGTCGGAGAAATTCCAAATGATCTGCTTGATCGGAGGGTTGAGATAACGGGGCCTGCGGGAGACACAAAAATGGTTATCAATGCCCTAAATTCAGGAGCAAACGTGTACATGGCCGACTTTGAGGATTCACAATCTCCTACGTGGCACGCCACAATGCAGGGACAGGTAAATCTAAGAGACGCAATAAATCGAAGAATTGGATACACCAGTCCCGAGGGAAAGATCTACAAGCTGAACGAAAAGACTGCCGTTTTGATGGTTCGCCCTCGAGGATGGCACTTAGAGGAAAAGCATGTCCTGATCGATGGCGAGCCCATCTCCGCATCAATCTTTGATTTCGGCCTCTTTTTCTTTAACAATGCGCGCAATCTGATCGAAAAGGGGACAGGACCGTACTTCTACCTACCCAAACTCGAGAATCGTTTTGAAGCAAGGCTCTGGAATGATGTCTTTTCCAAATCGGAATCGGAGATCGGACTTCCCAACGGAACGATCAAGGCGACTGTTTTGATCGAAAACATCTTGGCCGCCTTTGAAATGGACGAAATCCTCTATGAGCTTCGAAATTACGTAACAGGACTAAACTGCGGTCGATGGGACTATATATTCAGCTTCATCAAGAAGTTCAAAAATTATCCTGAACTCGTCCTTCCCGATCGCGCTGTCATCACTATGGACAGAGGATTCCTCGCATCGTACGTCAGCCTTTTGGTCAAGACCTGCCATCGCAGGAAGGCTCATGCCATGGGCGGGATGGCAGCACAGATCCCAATCAAAAATGATCAGGAGGCCAATTTGAAGGCTCTTCAGAAGGTAAGAGAGGACAAGGAAAGGGAAGTGAGGGCGGGTCATGACGGTACATGGGTTGCTCATCCAGGGCTTGTCGAAATCGCAAAGCAGGTGTTCGATGAAGGTCTTCAAGGCCCAAATCAGATTCACAACCTCAGAGAAGATGTACAAGTTACCGAAAGAGACCTGCTTGCAAAGCCGCAGGGAGAGATCACTGAAGAGGGCCTTAGATTGAACATCAGTGTAGGCCTTCAGTATTTGGAGGCTTGGCTTAGGGGAAAAGGGAGTGTTCCGATAAATAATCTAATGGAAGATTCAGCAACAGCTGAGATCTGCCGAGCGCAAATATGGCAGTGGATAAAGCACAGAGCAAGCACGTCCACTGGAAAGATCATCGATGTCAAGATGTTCAAAGAAATGCTTTCGCAGGAGGTTGAAAGAATCAAGAAGGCCTTGGGTGTCGAAGCTTTTTCGAAGAGTAAGTTCAAGCTTGCGTCACAACTTTTCGAGGATATGTCGACTGCCAAAGATTTTCCAGAATTTTTGACGATTGTCTGCTATCCTGATTTGCTGAGGCTCGAATATGAGGAGTCTCGAAGAACGAGCGGGATTTCATCTGAAGAGTAATGGCTACGAATAGGGAGTATAGGGAAGGAAGAAAGTAACATAGAGCGTAGATAATAATGAAAGGCCAAGAGGAAAGAGAAGCGATCGAAGAAATCGAGGAAGAATGGAGAAGCGATCGATGGAACGGAATAGTAAGACCCTACACCGCTGCCGATGTTTACAGGTTGAAGGGCTCGGTAAAGCTTGAGTACAGCATCGCTAAGCTGACATCAAGAAAGCTCTGGGATCTCCTTCATAGAGAGCCCTTTGTGAGGACCCTCGGAGCGCTAACTGGGAATCAAGCAGTTCAAATGGTTGAAGCTGGACTCAAAGCAATCTATGTAAGTGGATGGCAAGTGGCAGCTGACGGAAACCTTGCCTGGCAGACATATCCTGACCAAAGCCTCTATCCTGCGAACAGCGTGCCGCAAGTGGTTAAGAGGATTAATCAAGCTCTCCTTCGAGCTGATCAGATTCAACATTCCGAGAAAAGCGGAGAAATTGACTGGCTTGCTCCAATAGTCGCAGACGCAGAAGCTGGGTTCGGCGGCCCGCTCAATGCCTTCGAGCTGATGAAGCTCATGATAGAAGCTGGAGCCGCAGGTGTCCACTTTGAGGACCAGCTTGCTTCTGAGAAGAAGTGCGGCCACTTGGGGGGTAAAGTACTTGTGCCAACTAGTCAGTTCATACGGGTTCTCATTGCGGCAAGGCTTGCCTCAGACATTTGCGGGGTCCCCACGTTACTGATAGCGCGGACAGATGCGAACGGCGCACGACTTCTGACATCTGATGTAGATGAGAGAGATCGGCGTTTTCTTACTGGAGAGAGAACTCCTGAAGGTTATTTCAGGGTCGAAGCAGGAATAGAGGCAGCTGTGGCACGTGGACTTGCCTATGCGCCGTACGCAGACATGATCTGGTGCGAGACTTCAACGCCTGATCTCGAAGAGGCAAAAGCCTTTGCGGATGGCATACACTCCAAATATCCAGGAAAGCTGCTGGCGTACAACTGCTCTCCTTCTTTCAACTGGGAAAAGAATCTAAAACCTGAAGAGATTCGATCATTTCAGGAACAAATCGCGAAGATGGGGTACAAATTTCAATTCGTGACTCTTGCTGGGTTCCACACTCTTAACCTCTCGATGTTCGAGCTAGCCAAAGACTACTCGAGCGAGGGGATGAGTGCCTACGTCAGGGTTCAAAGACGAGAGTTCCAAAATGTTCCAGCTGGATATAGCGCATTGAAACACCAGAGATTTGTCGGGACAGCCTACTTTGATGAAATCACACAGGTCATCGTGGGAGAAAGCGCCTCCACAATTGCAATGCAAGGATCCACTGAGGAAGCCCAGTTCAAAGAAAGGAAGAGCTTGATAGAGGAAGCACCCAGGATAAAGAAAGAAGAAAGCTGAAATGAGTTTTCAATCTTCCCTACTCTGCTTTTCATTCCGCCCTTTTTGCGCCCTTTAGTAGGCGGCCGTTTGTCTATGCTTTTTCCAGTAGACAAACTCCACTTGTCAAAGGCCAACCTTATTAGACATTGAAGCTGAAAACTCCCACGAAAGCTTTCTTAAAGTGAAAGAAAAGGATACGAGTGGGTGCTCCAAAGACATGCCAAGAGAAATTCACAGTCTTGAGCAGTTTGAAGAAATAATTCCAAAAGCCACCGAGTGCAGAGTGGTACGTGCCCCCGATCTGGTCAAATTGAAACTCAGGACATTGGACTATCTTTACACATATCGAACTACAGAGGAAGAAGCGGACAAACTTCTCAAGTCAATGAAGGATCTCGAAATCATTGAGATCACTCCGAAGAAAGAGTCAAAAGCGGAGGCCGAGGAGGGCGAAGATCAGGAGAAAGTAAAGGTCCCCAAAGAAGGGGAAAACAAGCCCGAAAGAGACCTCTTCCAAGAAGAGGGAGGAGGAGAAGAAGAAGAAAGAAGAAGGAGAAGATAAAGAGCAGTGAGATTAGTAAAAAGATGCGAATTATCTTCCTAATCTGAGTCTCCCCTCACGCGCCTTTGACAGGCAATCAATGCAGGCTATGGGAAGTTTCTGATCTACTTGTTCCAGATTTTGAGAAAACGACATTATGCATGTCGCAAGTTTGCAGTGCTTTAGTCCCAGGAGGTGCCCGATCTCATGTGCAGCTTCCTTGAGTATTCTTTCCTTAACCAGGCTCGGAGTGAGAGATTCATTCCATTTTGTAAGTCTGTTTACAGATAATACGGCCATGCCACTTCCGGGAACGGCAAGGCCGAAGACAAAATTCATTCCTTCGATGAACAAATCTTCTTTCGTTATCAGCAAAACAAAGAGGGCTTCTGAACCGCGTTGCGAATTTTTGCCAAAATCTTTGCAAGACTCGTTTAGCTCTTTTTGGGAAAATGTCTGGATAACCTTAAGGGCGTTGAGTTGCCGCCTTTTCAATTCCCCAAGAGAAGGCTCGTAATAGAGCCTGGAAGTTTCTGAGAAAGCAGGTTCTAGGCCAAACAAGATGATAGCCGCTTCCAAGCTATCGTGAAACTGAGACAGATCGGCACCCTCAACAGATCCGACCAAGACTTTTCGAGCTGCCGTGGAAGACTTGTTGTGCAAGCTGATTATTTTTTCTCGAGACCGGGGGTTGGCGCTTCTTGCCTCTAAACAGTTACTCTGTCACCTATTTGTGGAGCTGAAGCTTCGAAGCCGAACCGCTCGTTAATTTCTCTTGCAAACACCTCGCAAGAATTTCCGTCCCCGTGGACCGTGAATACCCTGGGATGACCCTTTATGTGGTTAAACATTTCGAATAGCTCGCTCCTGCCTGCATGCCCTGAGAAATCGAATCTCCGTAATTCGGCCTTTACTTTCGTCGGTCTTCCGTTTACGAGTGTAAGACCTCTCTCAAGGAGCGTTCTTCCTGGTGTTCCGGGGACTTGAAAAGCAACAATCGCTATTCCGCTTCTTGGTTGTTGCGAGATCTCAGAATTGTAAAAGACTGAAGCTCCTCCGCCAAGCATTCCAGCAGGAGAGATGATGACTCCTGGAGTTCTTACTAGTTTCCTCCTATGACTCCAGCCCGAAACTACGTCCAAACCTTCGATCGCTCTCCTGAAGAGTACAGGATCTCTAAGACTCTCTTGATATCTGAACAGGATTTCGTTCGCTTTGAGAGCCATTCCATCCATTGCGACTGGGTGCGGAAAGTTTCTCGATCTGAGAAGGCAAGCAAGCTCCTGAGCTCGCCCTACCGAAAAGGCAGGGACCAGAAGCACTCCACCACGCTCAACGATCTCACGCGCAAAGGACACAAACTCGTCCTCGATCTTCTGTCGAGGGTCGTGTTCTGTTTGCGAATAAGTGCTCTCAGTTATGACCACGTCGAGCTCTCCAAAATCTAGATCTGCCCCCGAGAGTAGCTGACTTTCCCGCAGGTTTATGTCTCCAGTGTACAGAAGCCTCTTTCCACCGTTCTCGAGCAGGATTGTCGTCCCTCCAGGGACGTGTCCAGAGCTCGGGAAGCTTGCAACAAACTCTGAATTCACTTGAACGCTTTTGTCGCCTACTTTGAGCCTACGAGTACTTTTCTCCATAGCGAGCAAATCGATGTATTCGAATGGAAGATAGAAACCTGACAGCTTTATGAAATCCTCGAGCAACAATGTCGAGAGCTCAAGTGTGAGTCCTGTTGTGACGAGCTCTACCCCCTCCCTTAGAAAGAAAAGAGGAACGCCTCCAGAGTGATCGAGATGAGCATGGGTGAGCAGGATGGAATGCACTTCCTTTGGCTGGACGTGCATAGGGAAGCTTGGCTCTTTGCTTGTTTGCGCTCCATAATCTAGGAGCAAATTTGTCTTTTCCCCCTTGACGAGGATTGCAGATTTTCCTACCTCCCTTGCTCCACCAAGAAACATTATTTCCATTGGTCTTTCAGGTTACTCCCTTCTTCTTTTTCTTCTGTAAGTCTCATTTCTGATTTGTTTTTGGGGCTTTTGATCTTTGTGCCAAGTTTTGGAATAAATAAAATCGAACAAAGATACCCTATTGATTTGGAAACAGTCGAACCAGAGTTCACTCTTTTTTCTTGAATTGGATGTTTATGCGTTTAAAGAATGATTATTGAGGGGAAAAAGCGGAAAAACGGAAGTTTGTGAAATCCGACAGATCTTAGTATTGTAGTTTCAGCATAAAATCGTTGCTGCGTTTCTGAGGATGGATACCTGAATGCTTTTCAATGAGCTCTCAATGAAAAAGAAGGCAATCTCAGAATTGATGAAGAAATGACAATTCGGGTAATTCCACCAGACGCGAAATTCGAAAATACTGTTCTCATAACTGGCTTCCATGGCATAGGCTACGCAGGTTACTGGACGGTCAAATATCTCGTGCAAAAACTCGAAGCGGAAAGAATAGCTTTTGTCGATTCTGAGACTGTTTCACCAGTTGCATCCACAAATCAAGGGAGACTTGTTACTCCGTATGAATTCTTTCGAAAGAATGATGTAACTATTTTCAAGGTAGAAGTTCCTCCATATCGAGGCGCAGAACTCGAATTCTATCGCAGTCTTTCCGAATGGATTACGAAATCAAACTTCAAGGAGGTTTCGCTCATTGGTGGGCTCGATGCAAGCTTGAGAACTGACGATTCATCCTTTCGAATAGTCCACACAAGCGCTTTCAAGCCAAGGGAACCTCTCGCCAGTGCCAAGATTCTTGAAGATGACCAGATAATCGTTGGTCCGGTTGCAATAATGCTCAACTACTTTGAATCACACTCGTTCCCAGCATACGCCATTTTAGCCTACTCCAGCACGGATAGAGTCGATCCTAGAGCTGCTGTGGCCTCCATCGAAATTCTTTCAAAGTGTTACAATTTTGAAATTGACGTAGAACCGCTCCTCAGAGGGGCGGAAGCAGTCGAGAGCGAAGTTGCAAGGCAAGAGAGGAAGATCCAGAGAACAGAATCTATCTATACTTGAAAAGACTCAGGCACCGTTTCTTCTTGAAAGGGATCTTGAACTCTTTCCCCTGTGTGCTCCTGCTTTTGCTAGGCCCCCTCATCTAATGGACCTATTCTTAATATTCGTTCCCGTCTTCTTCTTTTTCTTTCTAATTTGAAAGATCGGTAAGTGGTCGAAATTGAAATCTTTGTCCTTCTGCGAAATCCTTCGTTTTTCCCCTTCCGGCTTTGCCGGAGCGAGAGTACTTTCTGATAAACCCATCTTGCAATGTAGTTTTCTTCTCTAATCTTTTGAGGAAGAAGGACGTGTATCTTGCTCCAACTTTTCCTTCGAAGAAGCATCGCCTCGCAGACAGGCAGAAGATCACGTGATGACGAGGTGAATTGGGAGAGTGGAAACACGTCAGAAATCTCGGCAGGTACGAGCCCGAAGTTCGGGCACATGAAGACAATCAAGCTCCTTTCGACATCGACGAGGTTTGTCGTTTGCTTGTAGAGGCGGGAGGCAAGAAATGGTTTGGTTTTCGTCTCAGGAAGAATTACGAGCTCTTCTTTTCTCCTCAAATCAATTGAATTTAACTTGTGCTTGTATCTTTGGACTTCTGGTCTTTCGAGATCTATCTCATCAAATATGAATATTCCTCGCGGTTTGTACTCAGGAGTACCGTCGTCAAATTCCTCCCTTGCGAGCTTTACTACTAGTGTGAAAGCATCATTCACTTTTGGGTGAACCGAAGCGCTTTGCTTCAAGAGCTCCCAGAGCCTGCCTTCCCGAATTGCCTGTTTTGTCTGTTCGATGATCTGCCTTGTGGCCCAAAGGTTGTGTCGTGCAAGGGCCACTGTCCTATCCGCTTCCTCAAGAGCCAAAAGCTCCTTCGGCGAAGTCGAAGAACAGACCCTGCACGTGCACGGGAGGTACTGCAAGTTCTCAAGCCGCATCGTTCCTTGAAAAGAAATGTACCTGCCGTTTCTTGCGTACAGCATGTAAGCTGCGGAGTCGAAGGTATCACATCCAAGTGCAACCGCAAGAGGTATTATTAGCGGGTGTCCAGCCCCAAACAAGTGAAATGGTTTGTTTGAGGGTATGTGTCTTTTGCAAGCAACTATCATCCGCACAAGGAGAGGAAATTCGTATTGCTCCATGACCTCAACCGGGGACCCGAGCGAGTAACAATCAAATTCAAGTTCAGAAGACTTTTTCGCGCTTTTCTCGATCAGATCTAAGTATCTTCCGCCTTGCACTGGTAGCATCCATGCTGTTTCTTCTTTGGAGATCGCTTTCTTTGTTTCAATTGCTGCGTCTAGTGTGCTTTCAACTGTCTCCACTGCGTGCTTCCTTGTAACGTTGAATCCAGTTGGTTTGTCCAAGACGATTGCAATGTCTGAGTTGATTTCTTCTTCAAACCTTGCGACCTCGGCAGGCTGAGCATCAACTTTTCCAAATTCAAGAACCTGATAACCTCCAGAATCGGTCATCACCGTTCCATCGAAGCCTATGAGCTTGTGAATCTCGATTCCTTCGAGGTTGTCCCTTTCCCTAAAGACGGTGTAAGCGTTTGTCATCACAGCCTCGAACCCCATTTCTCTCAGCTCAGAGCAGGAGATGGCCTGGCGTAGGGGGTGTATCACAGGGAGAAGGGCAGGCGTTTCGAATTCCGAGCTCTTTGTTCGAACTGAACCAATCCTTCCACCGAGATCGGTCGCTTTTATCTCGAAAGCAAGAGGCTCTGAGCCGTTCAAAGTTTATGACTCCGATAGTCAGACCAACAAGCTTGTTTTCTCGAACATAAAAGAAAAGGGGATTCTAATTGATAGCAGGAGCAATTGATTTTTTTCACTCCATTCTTGTTGCCATTCTTTTGGCAAATGGAAAGGAATTGAGGAGCC
Organism: archaeon; assembly: GCA_902812485.1. Lineage (GTDB taxonomy): Archaea > Thermoproteota > Nitrososphaeria > Nitrososphaerales > CADDZS01 > CADDZS01. Next base: position 12,623 of record CADDZS010000005.1, on the reverse strand, counting down.
ATTAACCGACTCTCTCGGCTATGCCCTTTGAAGCTTGTTATCTGCAAGACGCAGAAATTAGACAGAGGACAATGCGGAGGGAGAAGGAAGAAGGAGAGAATGCCCTATGCCTCTTCAGGGGCAACTATTCTTTCCCAATATCACTTCTTCGATTGAGATGTTTCTCGAGCGAATTCGTCGTAAATCTGCTTCACCCTAGTTGCAGAAAGCCTATCCATGCCTTCCACAACGCCCTTCTCAGTTACCTTGATCGTGTCCATAACAATTATTGCTCCAATGTCTTCCCTGAGTTTTGTCATTCCCGGAAAGGCTCTCGAGAGCCTTTCGTTGAGTGCTCTCAAATCAAACGGTTTCTCTAGGAGGACAATTTCCTTCACAAAAGTGCCGTTGAGAAGAACCTTGAGGCTGTTTTCTCCAGCTCCTGTAACAGAGCCCAAAATCAGATTTAGTTTTTCATCAATTCCAAGCAAATCCCCTTGGTACTGCCGTCCGTCTCCTGTTGTGACACTAACCCTCCTCCCAACCATACCAACCATTTCTTCGGTGAATCTTCTATTTCCTATTGTAGACAAACTTCCACCACCGTGCTATTCTCCCTGAACAGTAGTAGTAGCCAGATAGGAGAAACCGCCCAAGGAACGTTTCCGAAAACATCACTATCTAACTCAGAAAGCGGGTGCAATGAGATATTAAATCTTCTTGAAAGGCCGGAAAAATTTAGGTGCGTGAATGATTTGATTTAGGACGTTTTCTCGAAGCTATCCTTCGAAGAAGCGAAGCCGTTGCCCTTGCGAAGTTAAAATCCTCTTTAGAGGATAGGAACAAGACTACTCAATGCAGCCTATCTGGAGTTTGAAACTCGAATTAGTACTTGCGGAAAAAACTTGCAAGAAATTTCAGTAATAGTAATAGGAAGTGAAGTAAAATGACTAGAGCAGCAACTTTTCGAAGGCTCTATTGTCATCGGCTGACTTGACGACTTTTGAGGTTTTAGAGGATAATTGGTTGTCGGATTGAGCCTATGCAGAGCATTCTTAGAATGAAGGAAAAAAAGGAACAGTGAGGGAGAGACGAATAATCCAGCTATTCTAGCCAAATAAGCTCGATAAACCTTCGAGAGCCTGCTCTTCCTTCTTTTCCTCTTCCTTAGCTTCTTCTTCTTTCGGCTTAGCCGATTCTCCCGCTTGGCCGGCGGGCGCAGCTGCGGCAGGTGCCGCTGCAACTGTCGGAAGGGCGGTGGCGTTCTTCAGAGCCTCGTCGATGTTGATTTCCCCAAGAGCAGAAACTAAAGCCTTGACTCTGATTTCGTCAGGCGTAGCTCCAGCAGAAGAGATTACCTTCTTGACGTTGTCCTCAGTAATTGGCTGGTTAAGTTTGTGAAGCAAAAGAGCTGCGTAAATATACTCCATCTTACCTATCGCAAAAGATTTGCTCAGCAAGATGAATATTTAAGAATTGATTAAAGGAGAGCCCTAGGTATCACCCGCCGCTTTTAATCCAGCGGACGACTCTGTTTATCCCCTCGTCGAAGCTTACTAGAGGTTCGTAACCCAGTTTCCTTCGCAATTTTTCTATGCTCGGATAGGAGATTTGGGGTTCGGTTTCGAATTCCGTTCGTGGAGGAAGTAGTTTCAGCTCAGATGATGAACCAGTGAGTGTCCTGATCCTTTCTGCGATCTCCCTGATTGACATCTTAGTTCCAGAACCAACATTGAAAGCTTCGTTAACGGATTCCTCATGAGTGAGTATTAATTCTACAACTCGGGAGTAGTTTTCTACGTATGTTGGGTCCGTTACGTCTCGACCGGAATTGTAGAGATGTATGGGTTGATTTGCAAGGCAAGCCTTTACGAATCTTGGAATTGCTCTAGTTTCTGGCTCCCATTCTCCAAAGAGCAACCAGCTCCTCGTTATCGAAATCTTGAGTTTCTTATGCAACCCATAGCTTCTCACAAGCATCTCGCCAATCACCTTGCTGTAATCATATGGTAGCCTCGGATTGAAAGGTGTGGCTTCTGTCGCAGGCTTGTCCACAGGAACACCGTATACGTTCGCGCTTGAGGCATACAGGAATCGCGAAACTTGCTTCCTCAAGGCCAGTTCCAAGACATTCAGGGTGCCAAAATCATTCACAAGGTATGTGGAGTAGGGATCATTGGTCGTTCTCTTAATGTCCGCAAGAGCTGCAAGGTGAACGATCCCATCGAAATCTTCTGCTCCAAGCCTCCCAAGGACAAACTCCTTGTCTGAGACGTCTCCTGTTATCATTGCATCAGGAGCCAAGTCAGTACTTATGATCTCGAACCTCTTTGACTTGAGATAGAGACAGAGATGCTTTCCTACAAAACCTGATGAGCCTGTGACTAAAATTCGCAAAAGGCGATCCTCTCCAGTTTTTCACTCTTACTTTCTTGTCTTCCTTCCTCTTTGTCGACGGTTTCTACTGCGAAGCGCTTTCCCTGATGCCTTTGACAGTTCAAATGCTCTCTTCTTTAGAAGAGTAGATTTAAAGCCAGCGAAGCGACACATTCATTATTCAAATGCCCAAACCAAAAAAGGGAGAAATCTACGCCACCTTCAACAACGACTTTGCGTATGAAAGAGCCCTTGAGAAGCTGAACAAAATGTCTGCCATTTCGATTGAGTTGTTAGATAAGCACACGATCAAGATTACACTGCAGAAGAAGAATGATCAGAAGTTAGAAGAAGCAGTCAAGTCGACAATACGGAACTCGAAAGGGTATGTAGAGCACGATCTTGAAACGATTAACGCGCTCAATGTCGCAAGAGAAAGAAAGCCTGATTCCGGTGTGCTTGATACGCCTTTCTACGGATGATGACATGAGTAGAATGTACCTGGGTAGCTTTGATTGTACAGCTTTTCCCTCTTATTCACCTACTTCAACAAGGGAAAAAAGAGCGACTACTTTAAGATCTACTCACGCACAAATTGCAAAGAAAATCCTCCTCATCAATTCTTAACAAAGATTTTTCCCTCTTGCAGATGAGGTGTGTCGATCTTTCATTGCTCTGTATCTCTGAATTAGCGCGAACATTCCGTCGACAGCTCTCTCTGCAGTCGGATATGCGGCGAATTTTCTTTGGATCATCCTTGAATAAGCCGCTTGAGCCTGCCTTCCACCAATGAAAGCTATCGTGATTGGTTTGCTATCTTCTTCGGCGCCTAGCCCGACTTCTCCTCTTCTAAGACTCACAATTGCCTGAGCAACCAGCTGCGCATCTATGTTGGCTGTTTGACAAAAGAGTGCTACGATTCCATGAACATCTTTACGATTTACAAGGATGCTTAGAACACGTCCATAAATCGCATCATCAGCGTTCGCAGTCATGTCAATAGGATTTTTGAGCGAGCCAAAGCTCGGAACATTCTTTCTCAATTCGTCTTTCAAATCCTTCGGGATTTCCATCAGATTTATGCCATAATCCTCACATCTATCAGTTGCAAGGACGCCTATTCCACCGCCGTTTGTTACTATCACAATATTCTCTCCTCTTGGGACTGGATTTTCATTGATCGCCTGGATCCAGTCAAAGGCTTGAGTCATGCTGCCCGCTCTCATCACACCAGCTTCTTTGATTGCAGCTGAGAAGACTCTATCTTGCCCAGCTATGGAGCCAGTATGGGATGATGCGGCCACTGCTCCCTTCTTGGAAGTTCCAGCTTTGATTATAATTAGCGGCTTGGCCCGAACCGTCTTTCTCGCCGAATTGATAAATTTTCGTCCGTTTTTCAGTCCTTCCATATAGACGAGAACTGAAGCAGTGTTTACATCTTGAGCTAAGAAATCTAACAGATCTGCGTCGTCGACATCTGCCTTGTTTCCAATACTCACAATCGCAGATACGCCGTACCTTTCTTCCGTCGTCCAATCCATGAGAGCAAGCCCAAGAGCTCCCGACTGGGTTATGAAAGCAGTCTTGCCGGGGAGTACATAATTTGGCCCAAAGGTTGCATTCATTCTGCTTTTCGAGCAGAATATTCCAAACGTGTTCGGGCCTATCAGCCTCATTCCACTTGCTCTAGCAATCGAGACTATCTTACTTTCTAGTTCGAAATTTCCCACTTCGGAGAAACCGGAACTGATAACGACGACTGCAGGAACACGCTTTGAAACGAGTCCTCTCATTACCGATTCTGTGGATTCGGCAGGTACAGCAATTATGGCAAGATCTACTGTTCCTGCCTCAAGTTCCTCAACACTCTTGTATGTCTTATAACCTAGAATACTTTCGCCAGATGTGTTTACAGGATAAACTCTTCCCTCGTACCCTGAAAGCTTGATGTTTCTCAAGATCTCATGTCCTATCTTTCCGGGCTTTCTAGAAACTCCTATGATCGCGATGCTTTTCGGAAGGAAGAAACGCGATATGCGTTCGAGATCAGAACGGCCCAAAGTGCAAATTGAAACCTCGTAAATCAAATTTCCAAGGGCGAATTAAATGCGTACCGAAACTTGATCCATTTTATTACATTAAAGGCGCTTATTTTTGTGGGAGGCGAAGGTGCGTAGAACGACTCATACTTTTAAGAGCTTGACTTACACGTGAAGGAATTTGACGAACTTCTTCCAACCCAACGGAGATTCGCAGGCACAATGTTGTCTAAGATTAGAAGAACGAAGATAGTTTGCACAATAGGACCAGCAACAAGCAACCGCCGAATCATAGAGAAACTAGCTCGAGCGGGAATGGATTGCGCTCGACTCAATTTTTCTCATGGAAATCCCGCTGAGCATCTGCGCGTGATTAGAGAGGTCAGAGAGATCTCGAAAAGACTTCGAAGCCCAATAGCAATAATGCAGGATCTTCCGGGGCCAAAGATCAGAGTGGGGAAGATAGCAGGAGGTTCGGTGGAGCTAAGAAAGGGGGCCACAGTCGCACTTACCACAAGCGAAACAATGGGAGACTCACACAAGCTTCCGGTCGGCCCAAAAGATCTTCCGAAATATGTGCTTCCTGGCTCGACGATATTCCTCTCAGATGGCTCAATCAGGCTTCGAGTAAGTGAAACGACAGACACTGACATAATCTGCAAATGTGAGATTGGAGGCCTGTTGCTTTCTGGAAAGGGGGTGAACATTCCTCAGCTTAAGCAGACCTTCGAAACCTTCACCGATCGGGACAAGGAGTTTCTATCCTTCGGTCTCGAGCACGGAATTGATTTTGTGGCTGTATCTTTTGTGCGAACAGCAAAGGACATAAGAACTGTCCAAAGTTTCATCCGAGAAAGAAGCTCTGAGAACAAGGCTCCGCTCGTAGTCGCTAAGATAGAGAAAAAGGATGCGATCTCCAACCTTGATGAAATTGTAAGAGAGTCTGATGCAGTCATGGTCGCAAGGGGGGATCTGGGTGTCGAAAATCCAGTCGAAGAGGTCCCTGTTCTGCAGAAGATGGTGATATCGAAATGCAATGCGAACGCAGTACCGGTAATCACAGCCACTCAGATTCTTGAGTCGATGGTTACAAATCCTAGCCCCACAAGGGCCGAGGTCAGCGACATCGCGAATGCAATTTTTGACGGAACGGATGCTCTTATGCTTTCGGAAGAAACTGCTGTTGGAAAATATCCGATCGAGTGTGTTCAAGTGTTGGATAGAGTCTCGCTGATCGCAGAAGAGCAGCTTTTGAGCAAGGCCTCAGGGTCGAACTTGGAAGCTCCGAGTTTTGGTCGAGTTCAGGATGCGGTGAGCAAAGCGGTTAGTCAGATCTCAGTTGACGTCCAAGCAAAAGCGATCGTCTCACCACTTGATGATGGTGAATTGATTCAAAAGATTTCACGGTTCAGGCAGGGGCCAGTGATAGTTGGAATATCTGACCAGGAAAGGATTTTGAGAAGAGGAAAAATCATCTGGGGGCTCAGCCCTGTTCGGACGAGAAAGACTACTACGAGCCTGCGGGATCTGCTCGATACGTCGGTGGAAGCATTATTGAAGGAAAAAATCATCAAGACAGGTGATCGAATAGTTGCTGTGAGAGACAAGCTCAAGCTATCGAGACAGACGGGAATCATGCTTTTTGTGGCCGAAGCAACGGGAAAAGAGCGGAAAGCTCAGACACTTGCAGGTTAGAATGTGTAAATTTTATGCTCCTCGTCCTCTCTTCCTTGTTCTTCTTTTTCCACTACAACTAGCACTCTTTTTTTCCCTTCTTATTTGCCGAGCACTGCTACCATGATGTCATTGACATTCGTGCCTGTTGGACCTGTAATTATCAAATCGCTTAGTTTTTTGAAAAAAGAATACGAATCGTTTCTTTCAAGATAAAACTTCGGATCAACATGGAGCCTTCGAGCCCTATCCACCGTTGCACCATCTGCAATGGCACCAGCTGCATCTGTAGGGCCATCGATTCCATCGGTTCCAATCGACGAGACGACTGACCTTTCAAGGCCGGCAATTTCGATTGCAGCAGAGAGAACAAGTTCCTGATTTCTACCCCCCTTTCCTTTCCCTCTGACCTCGACCGTTGTCTCCCCGCCGGCGACGATTGCCGCAGGAGGTCTTAGCGGGAAGCCATGCTTTTTGGAGTCAATCATAATCCCTGCCAAAATCTGGCCAACTGTTTTTGCCTGTCCCTGCACCCTAGTCGAAATTATAGCTGAGTTGTACCCCCTTGACTTCAGATATTTGTAAGCCTGAAGGCAGGATACCTCATTGCTCCCAACTATTAGATTACTCACCCTCCTGAATATCTTCGATCCTGGTTTCGGAGTCTCTGGAGATCTTCCGGCTAATCCTTCTCTGATGATTCGACGTACTCTTGAAGGAACCTGTTCAAACAATCTGTATTTTGAAAGTACTTGTTTCGCATCTTGGTAAGTCGTAGAATCCGGAGCCGTGGGGCCAGAAGCTATAGAGTCCAATCTGTCGCCCACCACATCGGATATAATGAGCGAGATCACCCTTGCGGGATAGAGAAGCTCCGCAAGCCTTCCCCCCTTGATAGAAGAGAGATGCTTTCTCACGCAGTTAATTTCAGAAATGCTTGCTCCGGATTCCAGAAGGAGTTCTGTCGTCTTCTGCTTGTCTGACAGGGTAACTCCCTTAACAGGTCTGGGCAATAATGCTGAACCGCCGCCGGAGATAAGACAGAAAACAAGATCTTTTCTTGTAGGCTTGCCCAAGAGATTGAGCATCTTCTCAACACCTCTTACCCCCTTCACACTCGGGACTGGATGAGTAGCTTCGTTGTAGAAGATAAGACGGGATCTTGGCCGTGGTCGTAGGTAATCAGGATAGTTGATTACACCTCCGCTAATTCTTGTTCCCAGAATCCTCTCAAGCTCTTCTCCCATAGCCGCAGAAGCTTTTCCCCCTCCAATCACGAATACCCTATCGAAAGAATTCAGATCTATTGCTATGGATCCAACTCTTAGTCTTGATTTTCTGAGTTTGAGATTAGCCCGAACTATTCTTTTTGGATCTGCCGCAGATATTGCGATATGAAGAGCTGCAAGGGCTTCGTGCCTTAGTCTTCGAGTCGGAAGCTCAGGTTGTTTTTCATTATGTTTCAATTTTCCAAAGGCTCTCTCCATTTTGAAAATAGTCCAAAGTGCGAGGGGTGGGATTTGAACCCACGAACCCCTAATGGGACGGGATCTCCTATTGTTAGCCTGCTCAAAACGCCTTATCTGGTTCCATCCCTGTTTCCTTCTGCGAAGAGGGATTACTCTTCAAAGCCGAAAACAAAGGAGGAAGGATCTTAAGTGTCGCGCACAGCAAAGAAGTAGCTACGATAAGAAAGGGAGAGGAAGAAGTAGAAGAGGAGAAACTAAAAGAAACTGAAGAATCTTCTTTCCCCTTCTTTCGAATTTCCCCCCACTGCGACCCGCGCATTTGACCAGGCTCTGCAACCCTCGCTTCCATGCTTTCTCTCGTCTAACTTGCTGAGCCGCTCACAAGATTAACCTTTGGTTTCGCTTTCTTCTTAGCTCAAAGCGTTTGAAGTACAGTAGAAGAATAAAGAAATCAAGAGTTTTGAGGGGGAACGAGTTTCCTTTTTCTTCCTCTTAAGAGGGAGAAAAAAAGAATACACACCTATTCATCACAAAGTTGCTTTCCCGACCTGCATAGTTCACAATCCGGTCCCCTGAATCCCCTTTGTGAGGTATGAAACTGCAATTGCGGCCATGAGAATGTCCATTACTTTTCCTATTATCAATAGGCCAGACGGACCGATGAAGCGGTTCATCTTGTTGCTCGCGCTCAGAGCAATCCAAGCGAGCATACTATCCGCAACGATTGCTATCCCAGCCAAGATCAAACCATATGGCTGCTTTGTAAGCAAGATCACAGAAGTCAGGGAACCAGGTCCAGCAAGAAGCGGAGTCGCGATCGGGATGATCGCCGCAGTTTCAAGGGCCTTCATCGAGTTCGCTGCATCGGCGGCTTGCGAAGTCTCCGTAACTCCAAGAGGCTCGTTCGAGAGAGCATCTCGCAAAGCAAAGACCAGCAGAAGAGCACCTCCAGCAATCTCAAAGTCATACACTGTGATGCCTAGAAGCGTGAGAATTATGTTGCCAAGGTAGGCAAAAACAAGCAAAAGGCCTGCAGCAATCAACACCGCCTTTCGGGCTATCTTTCTTCGTTGTTCATCTGTTGCGCTTCGCGTTAGAGATTGGAAGAAAGGGAGAACTCCGATCGGATCAAGTATAACAAAGAGAGTTACTATTGCACCAGCTAGCGAGATGATGAAATCAAATAGCAAGACCAAATCGGTCACGTGCCCGACCCCTTTGAGGTGGAAGAAATAGAATTCTCAGCTTCTTCTTTCCTCTCGCGTCTTTCTAGGATCTCTTCGATTATGGAAATGCTCTTTCTAATGTCTCGTAGAGGCGCAAGGGGGTCGTATCCTATAACGGGGCCCCCCTTTGAGAACTCTGAAAGCGGGTGTTTCTCACAGTAATCCTTGTTTGTCGCAAGTACTGCAACCAATTTCTCTGTTTCCATCTTTTCGAGCTCCGACTTCCAGCCGTGATAATAGCTTCCTTTATCGTCGACGAGGGTGATTCTGAAATCGCCCCTGCCTTCCCTGAAGTTTTTTGACCAAAAGTCCTTTGCGTTGTCATCGTACTTTACCTTTCCAAGCTCTAGCTTCTTAGAAAAAGATCTTACTGCTTGTCTTACTTGCTCCGTGCCAAGATTGAAGGCGCTGGCGATTTCTTCATCTTTAATCTTGAGAAGAGAAAGATAGTAACAAGCTTCTTCGACATAATAGTCTTGGTTTTCTTGTTCCTTTGCCATCTAAAACACCAAAGCTAAAAGGAAAAGCGAGTGATCGGGAAAACGGTATATAGCTCTCTCTACCTGTCAGCTGCGAGCGATCGGGATTACCTCTGACTTCTTGGACGGGGGAATAGCTGGGGCCGGAGTCCTTGTGGCATTATGTCGTCCTTATTCTAGTTCTTCCTTTACATTCTATTGAATCAAAAGGGAACGACATGATTGAAGGAAAAAGATCATCCCGAAGTCAGCATGTATGATTTTATTTTGTCACCCTCAAGATCGCAGAGCAAACCTCTCAAAATGCCTTCGCCGTATTCACTTCCAGGATTGAAGCACATCGTCCTCCCAATTTTCACTATCCCCTTTGACTCATGGATGTGCCCATGGATTCCGATGAGAGGCTGGTATTTCTCAATGGATTTCCTCGTGGCGACGCTGCCTGCGGAAATCATCACCATATGCCCTCCAGAGATGACCGGCTTCAATGTGGGGTCTAGCTTTGGCGCTTGATCTATTGGAGTGTCAATCGGAGGAACATGGATGTTCCAAATCGCGGTCTTTGGATCTTTGAGTTTCGAAGCCATGGCTTCGATTTTCCTTTCAAGGACTTCCTCGTCAACTTCTCTCGGGCTGTTCCAAGGAGTATGGTTCGTGTAACCGAGTGTTATCATTTCATGATCTCCGTCAATGTCAACGACCTTCTCTTCAGGATTTATCACATATGAGGATGAGCTAAGCACCTCATCAATCTCGAAAATGTCGTCGTTGCCGGGAGATATGTAGCAAGAAATGCCAGTTCCCTTGAGTCTTTCTTCTGCAAGCCTCATCCATCCTTGGACACCCTCCACCATCAGGCGTTTGAACAGCTTATCAACAAGCTCTTTGTTAGCGTTCATTTCTTCGACTTCCTTTGGTTCGCAAAAATAGGGATAGTAACCTGAATCTCGAATGGTCTTTGCGAGAGCTTCGGCTTCTTCCTTTGATTTGATGGTCATTTCGCTACCAGTATAGTTGCACTTGTATGTTCCGTTGCCTTGATCGATTATGGGGACTATCATTTTGCCTGTGATGTCTCCGCCGAGCACCAAGACATTTGCCTTGTAGAATTTTCCCGCATTCAAGAACTTGCGGAAGCATCTGTCAGAACCATGAACATCCGTTACAAAGTAAAGTCGGGTCTTGCTGGCCACTGTGACTTTTCAGCGTCCAATAATGGAGACTTGCGGGATTATAGATGTTATGGGAGGCGCCTATTCCGCTCGAACTGGATTTCTTATGGTTCCAATACGAGAGATGGTAGCCTCAACAATATCTCCGTCTTTGAGATATTTCTGATCAGTAAACATTGCGACGCCTCCCGGCGTACCAGTTGAAATGATATCGCCCGGCTTCAAAGTAATTCCAGTAGAGGCATGCTCAATGAGTTCGTCTACGGAGAATATCATCTCGGCCGTGTTTGATCTCTGTTTTATAACTCCATTGACTGAAAGGGAGATCTCAAGTGTCTGTGGGTCTGGTACCTCATCAACTGTCACAAGCCAGGGGCCGAGCGGAAAGGAATTATCAAGCCCCTTTGCCTTCACCCAATGAGTCCCAAGAGAAGCATCGCTTTCGCTACTTCTGGAGGAGGATGATGATAAATGAGAAGGAAAGCGAAGATCTCTAAAGCTCACGTCAACCGCGACTGAGTAACCTGCCACATAATCGAATGCTTTGTTTCTTGGAATGTACTTTCCCTTCTTTCCAATTATAACCGCAAGTTCGACTTCCCAGTCAACCATCTTCGAAATCTTTGGAATGATTATCTCTTCACCACTTGCAATCAGAGCATTTCTGAACTTTGTGAAAAAGTAAGGCTCAGAGGGAGGTTTGGCATGGTGTTCTTCTAGGTGGGAGTGATAGTTAACAGCGGCGAGTAGAATCTTTTCAGGAGAAATAACTGGAGTTGAGAGCTTGACGCTGTCTGCTCTGATGCCCTCACGCTCTTTGTCTCCCGCAATCTCTTCAGTTACTTGATCCAGCTCGTGCAAGGAATACCTTGCTAGAAGATCATCAACCGTAGGCGCAGAGCATTTGTTATCTCTGATCTTATATAACAGTCCATCATCCCCTACAACACAAGCTACCAACTTTCCTTCGCTATTCGAGTAATTCGTAAGCTTCATTCTCTGTCTTTTTCCTTTCTTTCTTTCTTTCTATCCTTGCAACTGGGGAAACGATATCCTCCAGTCATAACTTAAATATGATCTCTTGCAACCCCTTTTTCCCAGAGCAAGAGGAAAAGAAGTAAAGATGCAACGAAAAGTTGTGAAGACTGACAGTGCTCCAAAACCGGCGGGTCCCTACTCACAGGCCATCGTAGCTGACAATTTTGTGTTTGTGTCGGGACAGGTCGGAGTCGATCCCAGGACAAATTCCCCTGTCGAAGGGATAGCAGCTCAGACTAGGCAGGCCCTGGAGAATTTGCGCTCAATTTTGGAGGAAGCTGGGAGTTCGTTGGAAAGAATCGTAAGAGTAGGAGTGTTCCTAAGAGACATTAATCAGTTCTCGGAGATGAATCAAGTCTATTCCTCTTTCTTTTCGAATGCCCCACCAGCTAGGACGACGGTTCAGGCCGCCCTGCCAGGAAGTTTCCTGATCGAAATAGATGCAGTTGCACTGAAGGATTAGGCCGTTGTGTGTTTAGGGAGGAATTTTCAACAACAAAATCCAATCAATATCTTTTTGACGTTGATTCCTTCCCTCAGAAACTTCAGCTTTTCGCTCTCAATTTTTGTCTCAAGTAATCTAGTTCGGATTAACATCGGTAGGTTGTGGAAACAGCCCCTCTGCCAAAGATTTGCAAACATGTAAATGCGTACAAAAATTACTATCATCTTTGGAGTGAGAGGTTCCTCAAAGTTGCGGAAATGTGAAGAATCCGCGGGAAGATGTATTTGATCTTTCAAGAAAGTGGAAAATTGCAGAAAGGAAACAACGTATGGGCTCGTGGCGCAGATCGCTCCTTTGTTGAATTGGAGCGAAGCGAATTATGGATAGCGCGGCAGAGAAACAAGGAAAAAACGCCGAGCCTCCTATTGACAGCTTTCTTTTTGTCCTTGTTGCAAGAAAGTGATCGGAAAGCGAAGAAAGCTGTAGGTCGTGGGTTCAAATCCCACCGAGCCCGTTCATTCTCATTTCCTTCAAGCAAAGAGCTAAACCGTTCATCACTTTCAGCTCAAGGACCTGCGAGAAGAGCCGAATAAATAGTACTCTAAATAACAACAGCAATGGAAATCGCTGTTGAGTTCGAGCAATGTATAGCAAAATCGTCATCAGGGATGATTCCATGATTTCTTTTCAATAGGTTAAGTTACAATTGTACCAAAATATGTGGAA
>CADDZS010000004.1 GCA_902812485.1 archaeon | reverse complement strand
TCTTGCAGGCAAGGTTGGGGATCTGGAAGCTGAAGAAGTATACGAGCCTTCTGCTGTCAAGGAGCAGATAATCAAGTCTGCTACTGAAGCTGCTTCTATGATACTGAGAATAGATGATGTGATCGCAGCAGGAAAGATGAAAGAGCCATCAACTCCACCCGGCAAGGGAGGAGGAGGCGCAGGGGCAGGAGAGACAAGTACTGGAGCTGGTGAAGACTAGAAGACAAATTCAATCGCGAAGAATGAAAAAAGTAGGACAACAGCGCGAATAGGGGGGAGGAGTTCTCTTTTTCTCTCCCTCATCCTTTTCTTCCTCTTCTTTTCCTGGGCTCACCAAGTGAGACTCGGGTCTAGAGCCTTCGTAAGGACATTACGCTTCGCCCTTTTGTTTCAACTCGTCGCAATGATTTTTCTCCTCGAAGGGCGAAAATTCAGAGGCGCAATTCAAAACCTAATCTGGAAGCTTTTCAACAAGTTTCATCATTTCTTGATAGTGATGTCTGATTATCTCTGATCCTTTTGGCCCCATCATTGCTTCAGCGTTTCTCTTGCACTCGTTTATTGCAAGGATGATTCCTTCCTTGGAAGGACTGTCGAAGCTCACGCCACATTTTCCAAAGACACTGGTAACGAATTGCTTGACTTGTTCTCGGAGCGCTTCGTCACTCGTGGGTTGATTCAGGATCTTTGCAAATTCTCGGTTGGCACTTTCAAAGCAGGATAGGAGCTCGTCCCTCACTAGCTCTGGAGTTACTTTCTCGGCTGGCAAATCTGGAGCTTTATATGACATTTGTGGACTTGGCTCAATATTATAACGTATGTCATATAATGTTTTTCCCACCAGTTGTTACAAAGGCAGTCTTGAAACGAAGAAGATCTCAACTATGTAACCAAGATGAGGAGAAAAATGCTTCATGAACTTGCCTTGCCATCTATAGTCTAGCTGCTTCTCGCAGGGGTCGAGCAACGAATTCAGTCCTCTTCCTCGTTCTTTGAACGAAACCTTTTCGTATCGGTTTCCCCGCGATGTTCAAGACCTGAATTTTCTTCATGCCTCAAACCAAGTGGAGCTACAAAGCCGAGATAATTACTCCTTGCAGCTGTGATTGGGGATGTCCCTGCACATTCAATCAGCCTCCAACACTGGGATTCTGCCAAGGGGGCTGGCTCTTGAACGTTAAGAAAGGAAATCTTGGCGGATTTTCGCTTGATGGATTATCATTTGCATACATGGCAAGCTGGCCTAAAGCTCTGCATTTTGGGAGTGGAACTGCGAAATTATTCATCGATGAAAAGGCCTCAACCAAATTAAGAGACTTGATGGAAAGGATGTTGAAAGGTAAACTCGGAGGGAAACCATGGCCTATTTTTGCTCCTACAATCGACAAGTGGCTCGAAACATCCTTTGTGCCGATCGAATGGAAATCAAATGCATCAGAATCAGAGGTTGTGGTTGGAGAGCAAGTTAGAGTTGCCTTGCAACCTATGAGGAATCCTGTCACAGGCAAGGAAGTACGAGCAAAGATACTGCTTCCCGACGGGCTTCTTACGCGTGAGGAGAACGTTACTGCCACCAAGGTCTTCTCAGTCTTTGCAGATGGGCTAAAATATGCATGGCCAGGCAAAACAGCATTTTATGCTACAGTCGAGCATGGTGGTAACTAGCTCAACTGGGCAGGTAAAACGTGTGAAAAACAATTGACATCTTCTAGGGAATCCGGAAGTCCAATATTTGTTCGAGACAGACTCGCCCTAATAATCTCGCTTTCACTCGTATGCTCGGCAATAGTCGCATGGATCGCCACATATTACCTGATGCCTCTGACCATGATGATGACGCCACCCGAGTCCGCAGGCATGCTTTCTGGGGTTGTTTCTGTAGTTTCTTCTCCCTCCCTTACTTCGATCACGATCTTCGAAACAGTTTGGATTATTGGGATGATAGCTATGATGTTCCCAGCTATGATCCCCATAGTTCTCTTTTACAACAGGATCGTGATTAAACAAGAATCATCAGGGCGTATTTCAAGAGCTACCGGAACACCGCTCTTTTTGGGTGGTTATCTCATTGTATATTCGCTACTTGGTATACTGCTCTTTTTGGCGATATCAATACTCGTCGGAGCCTTTGGAAACTTTCCAAGTTTTGCTCGATTTTCAATTCTAGCATCCAGCGCATTGCTTGCGTTTGCAGGAGTTTACCAGTTCACACCGCTTAAGAGGGCTTGCCTTTCAAAATGCGTCTCACCGATAGGCTTCTTTGCTCTGCACTACACCAGCGGTCCCCTTGGTGCGATGAAAATGGGTCTAAGACATGGGATGTACTGCGTTGGCTGTTGCTGGGCTTTCATGTTGGTAATGCTCGCCGTCGGAGCAATGAGCATCCCTGTCATGGCCGCGCTGGCTGCGACCATTGCGCTTGAAAAGATTTTGGTGAAAGGCACACCCTTGTTCAATGGTTTGCTTGGATCTTGCTTCATCGCGTTAGGGATCGGAGTGTTGATCTTTCCAAAGCTATTGATGATGCTCTGATTTATTCAATGATGATTGAATTAAGAATAGGAAGGGATTCAGAGAGCCCTATGAGATAGCGAACTGTTTCAGCGGCGAATATTCCACCTTACCAGCTTCCTAGTTGCCGCATTTTTGGAGATCATTCAACACTTTACAACTTCTTTAACTCAATTTTTCCACATCATTCTCGTAATGATTTTTTTTCTGAGACATATCGATCTGCTCTACTCTGCTTCTTATTTTTGGCTTTTTTGTATTTTAGTCGTGTTCGTGTTCGTTTCCGAATATTACCAACGAAAGACTTCATAGGAGCCACAATGTCTGTTCGCCAACTTTAATTGTTGGAAAAGTTAATTTCAGCCTTCTAGTACGTAGCTTCTCCTTTGATTTGAAAATAGGAAACTTGGTACGTCCTTCCTCTTGACAGCCTGTCTTTGAGCAAGAGCTTTAGCGAAGATCAAAAGGGGAATCGTTTTTACCGCCTCTTTAGCTTCCAAAGGAGTGGCCCGCGCTCGGCGACATAGCAGCTGCCAAAAAACATCTCTTCGTTTACTTCATCCTTCAATGCCCGACTTCCCAAGGCGAACGTGTAGCAGCTCGATTGAGAGAAGTGCTTCACTGAGTCGCTAGCCGCCAGGATTGTTCCTGAAGCTTTTCAAGAGATCTTTCTCAAAGTTTGAATGGGATCTGGCAAAACCCTTATCCATGGAAATCGGTCATTAATGACATTGCTGACGATTGATGGGCATTCCTGAAGAGATACATGCTCTCTAAAACCTACAGGTCTGTGATCAAATCTTGATCGGTCTCATCACGCCAATCATTTTGCTAATCTTTGGGGGAGCAATCTTTCTCGTAGTTTGGGGCTTCTATCTGCTCGATCGCAGAATTTCAAGGCCGAGATATGAAAACGAAGACTACTACAGATACTGGAGAAGGAAGAGTGAGAAGGAGAAGCATGGACCACGACCAGTTTTTCCTGACGGGCCAACTTTCGATGGAGAAAGGCCTGGAAACCAAGCCAGATTCTTCCGCATTGGTAGAAGAGAAAAAGTGATTGCCTTGGTTGTTGTCGGAGTTACACTCGTTGGAATAGGCATAGCAATCGTCTATAACTATCCTGAGGCCTTGCTTCTTATATTCACACTTCCCATCATCCTAAGATTCATCAGATCGAGAAACGGCTCTCCAAGCTGACGGAAAGATTATCGTCGATGAAAATTTATCCTAGCCTTCTTTCTCCCCCTCTCTTTCGATGAGACACGTAAAAGATACATTGAGAAAAAGAGCTAGAGTAATGCAAAAAAAATAGAAAGCTGATCTGAAAGGAGAAATACTCTCGAGCAATCGGTGTCATTCGTAAGAATTGAGTGAAGCTGATCTCTTTGCAATCTTCTGTGACTCGGAGCGTCACATTCCTCTTTCAAACGAAAGATCACGTGAAATGTGGAGTGCAGTGGATAGGCTCGTTTGCCTCCTAAACGAAGAAACAAATTTTACTTCCCCTCAGAACCTTTCTTCTTGGAAGAGTACTTCTCACATTGCAACAGCAAGAGAAGCATATGGATGGAGAAATGCGATAGACTCGATAAAAAATACGAATCTAATCAAGCTTGTCGCAAAAGTCGGTGAAGAAGAGGCAGGAAGTCAATTGGGAGGAAGGTCTCTTCGAAACCTAATGACCGACAGACCACTCATGCTGAAAATCGCAGGAGAAATAACAAACGCGCTATTGCATTCTTACAACCGCAAGCATAGGATCAGTTTTGCTCAAAGCACATCGAACTGACCATCCCTTCTTGCTCTGTAGAACTTGTCGACCTTGCATGTGAAGATACCGGTCTCTACGACTCCCGGGATCTGCTTCAGCTCTCTTTCCAAGCTTGTAGCCTTACCGATCACATCTTGCGGGAGATCACAATCGAGTATGACGTTGCCAGATTCAGTGAAGTATGGATACCCCTTTTCTAAAGACCTAAGGACTGGCTTTGCTCCAAATCTTTCGGTCACGACTTTCTCCACAGAAAGACAGGCGAACTGGATTACTTCTAGCGGTACAGGTCGGCTGAGCATCGTAACGAATTTTGATTCATCAGCCAAAATCAATGAAAGTTTCGAATTTGAGAGGAGTATCTTCTCTCTTAGAAGCGCCCCACCGCCTCCTTTTATCATAGATCTGTCGGCAATAGATATTTCATCAGCACCGTCCACACACACATCCAAGCTTGGCGGGCAGTGAGAAGAATCAGAATATAGGGGGATGCCATTTTCTCTTGCAAGCCTCCAAGCTTGCATCGATGAAGGAACTACGTTCACTTCAAGCTCTTTGCGCTTAATGGCAGCCCCCAATACGGCCGCAAATCTCGAAACCGCAAATCCACTCCCAAGACCCACGATGAAACCCCGAACCAAGTGTTCGGAGACGATCGAAGACGCAGCTTTCTCGAGGCTCTCTGAGTAAACTTGGCCGTGTTTTGAGATCAAGTATCTTCGACATCCAATTTCTCTAGTCTCTCAAGCGCTTCAAGGATTTCTCTTTGAAGCTCCTCTGCTTTCCTTGAGGAAGCTTCTCTGGATCTCTTCGAGTTGGATTGACCGCTCTCCAGATCAACGAGCTTACCCTTCTCAACCGTAATCTCGCTTTCTGATGAAGAACCAGAGCTAGAAACCACGCTCTCGACTTTTGATTGGTGTTCTTCGTTGGAATCTTTGGGGAAAGAAGCCACATCGCCTTCGCCTCTGGGAGTTTGGTCTACCTTTTGTTGTCCCGGACTTTTTATAAGATTAGAAATATCGGGTACATGCGGCTGTTTTATCTCTCTTGCCTTTATCTCTGTTCTCTCCATTCCAATCTCTTGTCGGTTCTTCTTTGAGAGATCAGCAAGTAACGGCTCAACAAGAGCCTTGGTTCTCTCAAGTCTTTTATCGATAGCCTCGATCTTTTGAGTAACCAGTCTCAGCAGCTGATCGCGTAACATTTCAAGATCGCCAATCTCGACGAGTGCGCCAATCTTCTGAATTTTTTCATCGATCGCGAGAAGTTCACCTCTATACTTCTCACTCAGTATCTCGCGCTCTTCTCTAGTAATCTCTCGAGCAGCTTCTGCTTCGTATAGTCTAGTAATAGCTGATGAGACAAGCTCTCTTTCAAGTTGGAGAGTCTTAAGTTCCCTCTTGCTCCTTTCTAGCTCGAGCTTTGGTATCAGTCTCTGCCCTGACTCTTCACCAACAATCTTGCTCATTATTTTGTGGTTGGCAGAGGAAGAAAAAGATAGGTTCGCGTCTTCTGCATCGTTGCCTTCGCCAACTCCTCCTCCTACTCTATCGAGCTCAGATCTTGATCCATTGTTCGAAAGGCTAACCGACTTGCTCGATCTCTTGGAATATAGGTAGATAGCAACTGATCCGGCGGCCGCACCCAGAGCAGCAGCGCCCAACACAAGAGCTACTTCTTCTGAAGACAAGCTGTCAGGACGCCTTTCCGTTCTACTCCCTTGAGTCTTTCATTTTGACAAGCCCCAGACTCCTGTAACCCTAATCTTTTCGACGTTTTATCCACGATAGTAGCTCATCCAAGAGTACTTTCTGATTTTGGGACTTGCCCCAAATCCACATTGGGAACACACTTTCTTCCTTACATGAAAGGAGTGGTGTCCACATCTTCTGCATCTGATATGGGTCTTCTTTCGACCCATCTTCCCCATCGAAGAGGTTCCGCGCATAATCTCATCACCGTATGTGTGCGAATCTCCCCTTTTTCTCTCTCCCTATTTCTGTGTTCCCGAATGCACCGGTTCTATAGCCTTTTCCTGATTTCTCCGGAAGGTACAACGCAACAAGCTTGGAAGTGCGCATAGAGTTACGAGAGAAAAACATTGATGCGAAACTATAGCACAGTCCTTCTCTTTCTTTTTTTTGTTTATCCCGTAGCAGACTTTTGGAGCCATTCAATGATTTGTTGAGGGTGGAGGCGAAATTATGACGACATTGTCTCCCCGAACCACTATCGTGCCAAGAGAATTGGTTTTGCCTTCATCTAAAATTTCCTCAGAAGATTCGAGAAGAAGGTTCATGTGCATATCAAAGCCCTGAAGATTTCCCCTAATTATCTTCCCACCTTTAAGCTTGATTAACACGACCTTTCCAACACTTTCATCCAAAATCTTTGATGCCATGTCCTGAGACATTTTGAAACAGACAATCGCCTCCACGAGAATTTGGGCTTTGTTTTGTTCTTCCTATCCGACCGAATTGTTCGGTCAGCGAGGAAGTTGCGAGATTATCTTTCTTGAAGACCTTTTAAGCCTTATTTGACTGTCCCTTTCAACTGATCTACATTATCAAGGGCAATTCCAGGTTACAAGGTCGATCTTGCGCATCTACAATCTCTCAAAGAAAACTCGCGACGAACTCGCCCAGAATCTATCCGATTGCTTTGGATGGAAAAGAACAAAGCTCTCAGATCTCAAGGCCGCTGAAAACGAAGATCCGAGTTTCACAATCCTATTTGACACAAGCGAAAATCTCTTTCTTCTCAAAGTAGCTCAATCTGGAAACTCAACACTTCGATACGTTCCTCTCCTCAGAGATGAGCAAGTTCTTCCACTCCTCCCAGTTGTGATCGTCGACAGCGGCGCAGTAAAGTTCGTGTGCAACGGTGCAAACGTGATGCGCCCAGGCATTGTGAAAATCGGTGGTCAATTCCGGAAATCAGACCTTGTAGTCATTCATGAGGAAAAGTATGGAAAGGCCATCTCAGTGGGAAGAGCGCTGGAATCAAGTCAGATTGTCGAGAACATGCAAAGAGGGACTGCAATTGAGAATCTACACTATGTTGGTGATCGCTATTGGGAAGCGCTGAAACAGATAGTTCACTAGAAAAAGTTCGAAAATCAAGGTAGGATTTAATAACAGTTTTTAAGGCGCGAGTCCTCTGTATATAATTCGAACCTGGTGAAAACAGAGGCCTTCCTTTGCTTTGGTTGATTCATCGGCCGTTCCAGAACGGTCAAAACAGGAGCAAGAAGCCCCCCCGGCAGAAGTCTTTCTCAAGGCATTTCCACTCAAGGACAAGAGTGAGATCGACAGGGTAAAGGATGATGTGAAGAACAATACG
This sequence comes from archaeon, assembly GCA_902812485.1. GTDB lineage: Archaea > Thermoproteota > Nitrososphaeria > Nitrososphaerales > CADDZS01 > CADDZS01. Next base: position 32,614 of record CADDZS010000004.1, on the reverse strand, counting down.
ATTGTTATTTTGAAAATCACTCCTCTTGCTAGGAAGAATGTCGAAGAGTTGAAGGATGCAGTCGAGCAGCTCACTGTGTTTGCCACATCTTTGGGAGGAGACATCGCCCGGCTTGGAGAGGAAAGAATAATAATAACTCCGCCAAGGGTAAGAATCTGGCGCGGAGAAAGAGCTGTAGACACTTGACCCAGTTAATGAAGCCAGAAAGTTTTGTGTCTTCCTGCTAGATATCTATCCCAAATTATTCGAATTAGCATAAAAGTGAAGAGAGAATGAAGAAGGATGTTGGTTGTTGTCTACTTTTTTCCTTTGTAACATGAGCTAACTAAAATTCTAGCGAATCTTAATCGCTTCTTCAACCCGTGGGTGATAAACCGGAAGTTTGAACATCCTTGCAAGTGAGGAAGCTAGAGTTTCACACTTTCGCTTTTCTCCGTGATTCACAAATATCTGCTGAAGTTTGGGGCGCATTTTTTGGATGAATCGTACGATTTGGTTGTAATCGCTGTGTCCTGAGAAACCCTCGATTCGATTAACACTACACCTCATGTCTATGATTCTGATTTTGCCGTTTTCTCCCAAGAGGCTCACTTGATTTGAGCCATCGAGCACTCTCCTTCCAAGAGTGCCTTGGACTTGGTACGAAACAAAGAGAACTCTGTTTTTCTCATCTCCGGCAAGTTCGGAAAAGTATTCGATCACAGGACCACCTTCTAGCATTCCTGAAGTCGCCATAATTATGGCACCTCCCTCCCGAAGGGCTTCTTCCCTGTTGCTTGGATGCTCCACTACAGTGAAGTACTCTGAAGCGAAGGGATTCGCATCTTCCTCGAGTATTCTGAATTTGAGCTCTTTTGAGAGGTAATCTGGGTAGGCCACATGAATCGCCGTAGCCTCAGAGATCATTCCTTCTATGAAGACTGGAGCTTGGATCATCTTCTTCTGCTTCATATACTGGTCAATGACAAGCATGATCTCTTGGGCTCTGCCAACTGCGGGCACTGGGATTAGCACCTTTCCTCCCTTCTGGAGTGTTTCGTTTACGAGTTTCACGAAGTTGCTCTCGACCTCCTCTCGTGGAGGCATTATGTCCTCCTTTGCACCGTAGGTGCACTCTGTTATCAGCGATTCGACCCTCTTGTAATTCCAAAAAGCTGGGTCGAGAAGTCTCGTCTTTCCATACTTGTAATCGCCGGTGTATACAATGTTGTGAGCACCCTCGCCAACGTGAAGATGCACGGTTGCAGATCCGAGTATGTGTCCAGCATTGTTGAAAACAAGCTTCACATCAGGCGCGACATCGGTGACCAAGCCGTAAGGAACCGTGATCGCATGTTTTATGACTTCCCTTATGTCGCGTTGATCGTAGACCATCCTCGCTCCTTGAGTCTGCCCGAGTTTCACCATGTCTCCCTGAAGCAGTGTCATGAGAGGAAGAGTTGGCTCAGTGCAATAAACCGGTCCGTCATATCCATACTTGTACAGCGCTGGAAGGAAACCCGTGTGATCGAGATGAGCGTGGCTTATTATAACCGCGTCAAGCTCGTCTAGCTCAAAGTCTGCCCAATCTAGCCTTGGGTAGGCGTTCCAAGTATTCTTTGCGCCAGGATGTATCCCGCAATCAAGCAGGAGCTTGCTTTCAGAAGTCTGAACGATTATCGAAGATCTTCCAACTTCTTCGAAGGCTCCGAGTGTAAGCAGGCTAACTTCCGCCTCAGAACTGAGCCTCGGCCGAAAGATATTCTCTCCAACCTCTCTGAAGAATTTGCTCCTCTCGGAAACGCTTTGCTTGAGTGTGTAATACACATTCTGGATGCTTTGGCATGGGATGTGAGGCTTCTTCCTGATTCGAAGCTTCCATCCCGTCTTGTCAGTAAGCTCAATAGCATTAAACCCCTTTTCGGGGGAAAGCTGGAGTGGCCTCAGTGCTTCGATCACAGCCTCTCCTAATGCTGCGTCGAAGAAAATGTTGTCAACTCCTGCCTCGGGGGGGACACTTTGCATTATCATCTCTTGAGCATCCTGCTCGTCTTTGCGGATCGACTTGTCAGTTCTGACCACAACCCTCCGCTTGACCATGTTAACTACATCAGACACGATGTAGCGATTCTGCTGAAGGAACTTGGGGTTCTTTGAGTAAAGGGCAATCCTCGGCCCTTCATACTCTACCCTAGTTATCTCAGCTTCGGCTGGAATATGATTCAGAATAGTGCTTGTTACGCTTTGTGCGTTTTGACGTTCGGTCAACGTTAATTTCTACTATTACTGCCTGCGAGGGCGGAGGCAAGAAGTTTGTTCTTTTCTTCAGATGAAAGCTCTCTATAGCCGCTCTCCTTTGTAATTATAGCTACATCGAAACCATCTCCAGTTCCTGCGTTCCTCTTTATCGCCGCGTTAACTGCCCTTATCGCGACTGGAATAGCCTCCTCAACCTTCATGCCCTTTGTATATTCGTCTTCAAGAATTCCATACGCGACTGGAGAACCGCTACCAGTTGAAACCATGTCTTCCTTCGTTAGGGCGCCGAAAAAATCAACACTATATATCGAAGGGCCTTCCTTCTCGTCGACCCCGCCTATCAGAAAGTCCGCAATAAAGGGATATAGCCGCTGTGAAAAGAAAATATTTGCGGCGATACGAGCAAGTGATTTGATCGGGATTCGTTCCATATTTTCGAGTCTGTAAATATTTGCGTAATATTTGAGAGTGTCAGTCACATTCTGCGCATCCGCCACTGTTCCAGCTATGGTCACGCCCACATGATTGTCTATCTTGTACATTTTCTTCCCACGTCTATGGGCTATGAAAAGATAGCCCGCGGTAACACGCGTATCAGTGCAGAGAACCACACCGTCTGGACAGGAAAGTGCCACAGTGGTCGTGCCGTGATACTTCATTGCGTTGACCCTATCCCTTAGGTCCATTTCGCTATTATACGGCTTGGATTCCATTCTTCTTCCAATCATACTTTTGAAATCGCTTGACAATTTAGACAATCACATCGAAAAGGCGAAAAGGACGAGATGAAACGGAATGTCTGAGGGTTCTCGAAGCAGAGTAAAACTCCAGACTCTACAGGTGCGAAATCTATCTTCTTTGATGTCATTTAAATAACTTTCCTAGCCATCTCTTCCGAAAAGCCCAAGAATACAGGCCATCAGCGTCTTGTCTAAGTAAAATCAACTCATATTTTGGGAACAAAGAAAGAAAAAGAGTGTTGAGAATCCTACATTGTCTATCCACTCAATGGAGCTCCCTCAACGAGTGATCATAGGATTTGATATCTTTCCCGAGATCGGACGCATCTTGAAAGAGCTTCACCTTGAGGGATCGGCACTTATAGTCTCTGGCCCGAATGTACGAAAGATCGTTGAACCCCCTCTGAGTTCTGCCCTCAACGACAAAGACCATGGGTTTGGTTTCTCATGGGAGACGATATCGGTTTCTTCCTTTTCCGAATGCGAAAGGATTTCTTACATAGCAAAGGAAAGCAAAACATCATTTCTTATTGGCGTCGGAGGGGGAAAGTCGATCGATGTTGCAAAGCTTGCATCATTCAACTCAAACTTACCATTTGTAAGTGTTCCTACTAGCGCCTCGCACGATGGGATATCTAGTCCTTTTGCCTCAGTCTTGGGACTTCGTAGACCATATTCGATCGTCGCGAAACCACCTATGGCAATCATTGCAGACATTGGAGTCATTTCGAGTGCTTCCCCTAGATTACTTACAAGTGGTTGCGGAGACCTAATTTCAAAGAAAACTGCCGTGAGAGATTGGGAGCTTGCGTCAAAGAGAAAGAACGACTATTTCGGAAAATACGCTGCGAGTCTAGCCATGCTCTCAGCAGATCTCGTGCTCGCTAATTGTATGAGCATAGGAAGGAGAGAGCTAGAAGGTGTGCGAGTAGTTGTTGAAGCATTGATCAGCGCGGGAGTGGCCGCAGGAATTGCTGGAAGCAGTCGGCCATGCAGTGGTTCTGAACATTTGTTCAGTCACGCAATGGAGATTTTGGCTCCAGGAAAGGGACTCCATGGAGAAAAATGTGGGATTGGCACGATAATGATGGCAAAGCTCCATGGAATTGATCATGAAGCAATTAGGGAGGCACTTCAGGAAATTGGGGCGCCCACTACTGCGAAGGAGATCTCTGCAACAGAGGACGAGGTTGTAGAGGCTCTTCTCCTTGCGGGGAACTTGAGAAAGGAGAGATACACGATTTTAGACGAGGCTAAGCTAACTAGTGAGAGCGCAAGGAACCTAGCTAAGGAAACGAGAGTCATTTGAGAGAGCAGGGAGTGACAAGAATCTTAGTAGGGATGAATTTCAAACGAGAAACACTCTGGGCACTTCGCCATCAAGAGTGTCTTGTTTTCTTCGAAGAAGCCGCCTTACCTCCGCCTTTCTTTGAGCTTTTCGATTTCCCTTTTTGAGGCTTGGGTTGCTTTTCGCTCGTTTTCCGCGCTTCTTCCTCTTCCTCCTCCTCTTTCTTCTCGGCCTCTGCCTTTCTTTCTCCTTCAGAGGGCTCTGGCGGTTTTCCAGCTGTAGGCTTCTTTTCTTCTTCTTCTAGGATTTTCTCCTCTTCCTTCTGTGCCGCCTGAGCTGGAGCTTGCTCTTCAGCTTTCTTCGATGGGTTTTCGTAAGTTTCTACAAAAGTTACCTTCTCAAGTGGTTTGATGAACTTGAAAAGATCGTTGCTTATTCCTCGCTTCGTTATTTGCAGCCCCTCCCAGAGAAAAATCTCGTTAGGGATGTAGATCCTGAGGCCAGAATCACCCTCAGATTCAAACTTGATTTTCTCCTTGTCCACAGGCAGCCTACGTTTTATTAGAGCCTCGATTTTTGCATTCCTATCTTCGAGTTTTTCCTTCACGAAGATGTTGTACACAAGCGTTTTACCGGCTAATCTGTGATTGAAATCAACAAGGGCCCTTCCCGATTCGAGCTGCCTTACAATCCCAACTCTATTATCGATCTCTACTTCAGCTCCAACTGAGAGATCTGATGCTTTTTCACCAAATCTTCGGATGGGTATCCTTGATAGCTTTGTTGGGTCTCTTGGGCCGAAGGCCTTTTCCGGCGGCAATTCCACATCTATTGTCTGACCTGGGTCAGCCTTCTGAAGTGCTTCGTCGACACCCTTCAATACAAGGCTCCAACTTGGTTCTCCAATGGCTATGAGCTTCGGTTCATAGTTCCGAGTGGGATCAGCTATGCCTGCCTTTTCAGCATCTTCGCGGCGAGTAGTTTCGAAGATTTGTCCTGTATCTTTGACTCTAGCCGTGTAGTCGGCAAGAATGAGAGCTCCTGTTTCGAGGGCCATTTGTAATAACCCCTAGTCTCACGGAAAGCATCGTTTAAGATTTTAGGTCGAAAGTGGGCTCTCCAAGAGCACTCCACACTCTTTCAAGTGCCCTCGATGGATCACAATCGTACCCCAAAAGTTTCAAGCAGTTTGCGATTCCGCTAACTGTGGCAGTGACAATTTGCTGGTTTACTTCGCCCATACAACCTAAACGGAACATCTTTCCTCTCAGTGCTCCGAACCCACCAGCGATCAATATCCAAAATTTCTCAGAGAGTATTGATCTGAATTTTTGGTCTTCGATTCCTTTTGGATACACCATGCCTATAACCGTGTGAGAACGTTCTTCCAAGTTCTTGCAATGAGCCGAGATGCCGATTGACTCGAAAGCATCATAGAAAGCCTTAGCACAGACTGCATGCCTCCTGATTCTCCTCTCGAGCCCTTCTTCCTTTACTATTTTCAGCGCCTCGTCAAGCGCATAGAAAAGAGGTAGAGCTGGAGTGTATGGTGTTTCGCCTGATTCAGCGTATTTGAAATATCTCTTAATGTCAAAGTACTGTGACTTCGGATCCTTAGCCTTCATTACGATCTTCCTAGCTTCTTCGCTGAAAGACAGTATAGCAAGCCCAGGTGGAGCAGCCAAACACTTTTGACTGCCCGTGATGCAAACGTCTACTCCTAGCTCATCGACAGGCAGAAAATCGCCTCCGAGCACTGAAATCGCATCCACGATAAAGAGCGAACCATACTTATTTGCTAACTCTTTGAGCTCTTTGAGCTTCCTCCAAGTGACTCCCGTTGAGGTCTCATTGTAAACAACACAGAGGGCTTTGACCTTCGGGGCTTGTTTCATCGAAGCTTCTACGCTCTCAAGATTTGGCAGTCCACCAAGATTGGCCTCAGGCGCAATCACCTTTGCTCCCAAGTACCTCGCCGAGTCCCCCAGTCTGGATGAGAACTCTCCAAAAGCAGGTATTACGACAGAGTCCCCTGGATCGAGAATCGATTGCATAGCAGCATCAACTCCTCCTGTTCCAGAGCTAGAAAGCACAACTATGTCAGCCTTCTTCGTGTCGAAAACGTACCTGCAACCTTCTATGACGTTCTTGTGAAGTTCAGCGAAATCATGGCTACGATGATTTATCACTGGCGAGAGCATTGCTTGCATGACCCTATCTGACACATTCGTCGGCCCCGGTAGCATCACTAATTTTTTCAATCTCGAAACATCACGAGAGTGGCGAATTTTTCTCTCTTAATATGCGCATCTAAACTTTGCCAGACTGAAGAGGCGCGTGCTTCGATAGTTCAAAGAAAAAAACCCTTACTGAACCTGAGATATCGAAAGCCCGATTGCAGATTCTTCACTCTGGGTCAACTTCACCCAAATTTTCTTTATGAGGGCCCCGATGAGTTTTTGTTCAAAAATTCCTTGCAGCAGGATTAGAAATTGACCCAGTTTTGGAGAGAAATTTCAGAGAGAGAGTTTACTCCAAGCCTTCAAATCTTCCCCTCGCAATGATTTCTTCTATGATTTTGGCAACTGAAGGGGGAACTAGCTCTTTCCAGTTTTCACCCGCAGAGATTCGGCGTCTCACCTCTGTCGCTGAAAACTTCGATCTATCCTTGAGAGGGGCCTCAAGTGTCTTTATTCCCTTTTCTCTGAAAAGCTGTAGAGTCAAGGTATCGTTTGATATCACAATGTCATATTTTGGTACCACTTGATCGATGAAGGCAGTCCATACTGCATGGCCTATCGCGTCTGGAATTGGAATTATGAGATAGCGAGAAGGATCGATCCTCTCCTTTTGAAGACTGTTTCGTATCATTATGATTCTCTCGCCCGCAGTGAAGGGATTCCGAGGTTCATGACTCTTCTGAGAGCTTCCTACGATTATATACAGCTCGCGCACTTTCTTTAACGCAAATCTCACGGCTGAGAGGTGTCCATAGTGAAATGGCTGGAATCTCCCGATGTAAAGTCCGACGTCCATCAATTTGAGAAATTCAGCCTTTCTTTAGGTCCCAAAATTGAAAACCGTTTTAGTCTTACATCTCTCTCCTAGAGTTTGGATGGCCTTTCCAAAATCTTTCGGGATAGGAAAATGACGCTTCCTAGGCAAAGAAACGCGGTTCTTACTTTCATCATGACCTTCAGGTAGCTTATAAGAAATGCCGTTGGAAATTTTCAGATACAAAAGTGAATTCTGAACGGCAATGGACTTTGTTGAAATAGACGGTTCTGAGGGCGAAGGCGGAGGCCAAATTCTCAGAACCTCCGTGTCAGTTGCCTCAGTCCTCAAGAGACCACTAAGAATCACAAACATTAGGGCTAGGAGAAAGGAACCTGGCCTGAAACCTCAGCATCTCCAAGCTATCAACTCAGCCGCCGAACTGTGCAAGGCAAAATTGAAAGGGGCCGAAATTGGGTCTCAGACTATCGAGTATGTCCCAGGAGATCCCGAAAAGGATTCCAAAATGCTCATAGACACTGGAACCGCAGGTAGCGTGACACTCATTTGTCAGACCCTAATGCCGATAGCTGCATATCTTGGAATCGATCTCGAGGCCACAGTTCTCGGAGGGACAGAGGTCAGTTTCAGTCCTACAGTTGACTATCTAAGGGAAGTAGTCTTTCCTGCTTATGCTCGCATCGGGTGGATATCATCAATCGAGTTGGAGAGAAGAGGCTACTATCCCAGAGGCGGTGGCAGGATCAAACTGCACGTAGATGGCTCAAGATGCAACACTAGAAACGTAGATCTTGTTGAAGCAACTCGAGAACAAGACTGGGATGCCTTGCATGAAGGCTCTGAAGTAAGGATTCTTAGCGTTTCGAGATCCCTCCCCAGACATGTCTGCGAAAGGCAAACGGAATCTGCAAAGAGAGAACTGGTAAAGGCAGGATTCAGTAAGATTCATTCAGAAGAGGATTCAGAGGGAGAGTCACTTTCCCCCGGGTCATCTATGCTCGTTTACAGGATCACTCCCGAGAGCTTTGTTGGGTCCAGTTCCCTAGGCGAAAGAGGCAAAAAGGCAGAAGTTGTGGGGTCTGAGGCGGCCCAGGCCTTCGTTAAGGAAGCAAAGACAAATCCCTCAGTCGATTCGCACCTTGCGGATATGCTCGTGACTGCGCTTTCTTGTTCCTCCGGTAAAAGCCGTTTCTCAACTTCGAATCTCACTTCTCACTTGACCACCAACCTGAAGATTGTAGAGCGGCTTGCAGGTTGCTACTCTGAGATTGAAAGAGATGCAAATCGCGGAAATTGGATTGTTTCACTATCAGGGCGTTCCGAAAAATCTATCTAGATAAACGAAGAATGAATTCCTTTACAGAGCTGTTATTTCTTAAAATGGCATTCAACGAAGCATTCATTCCAGGCGCAACTGTTGTAGGCTTGACATTCGACGGCGGAGTCGTGCTCGGAGCAGAGCGAAGAGTCACATTGGGAGGTTTCGTCGTAAGCAAGACAGGAAAGAAGACATTTCGTGTTACTGACAGAGTCGGCGCCGCTTGCGCTGGGATGATTGGAGACATGCAAATTCTCATCAAGGAGCTTCAATCCTATGTAAAACTCAGAGAACTTGAGATAAAGAGGCCTCTAAGCGCCAATTCGATTGCAAAGCTCCTCTCGGTAATAATGTTTGAAAGGCGATTCGCCCCAATGATTACCCAAGTAATGCTTGGCGGCTACGATGATGTCAAGAAACCTTCGATCTACGTCCTTGATCCTCTAGGAAGTGTTATTCCAGATGACTACGCGGCAGTTGGCTCTGGTGCGGAAATCGCGATTGGTGTCATTGAAAATGGTTATTCTGAGGGCATGTCCGAAAAGGAAGCAAAAGAACTTGCCCTCAAGGCCATCAAGGCCGCAATAAAGAGGGACGTATCTAGCGGCGACGGCGTTGATTTGATTTACGCTACAAAGGATGGCCTCCGTGAAGAAGCTGCACCCTTCATTCCGCCTCAGGTTGCTGGCTGAGGGCGAAAAGAATCCATTTCGCTTCATTTTTTTCCCTTTTGAGGTAATCAGTTTCTTTGGAAGCTCAGTTTTTAGGCACAAAACGATTAAATCCTCTCAAGCGAAAGATTATTGGATGATGATATTCCAGCCATGTCGCTGATAACAAGCACATCTGAGCAACTAATACTTACTGACGCAGCAGTCGAAAGAATCAAGCAGATATTGGCGAAGGAAGGAAAGCCGGATGCTGGTCTTAGGCTCTACATCTCTGGCGGAGGATGCGCCGGGATGTCCTATGGGATGTCCATTGATGATAGCATTTCAAACGATGATGCCGTAGTGAAAACCAGGGGTATCAAGGTCATCGTGGACAAACTCAGTCTCATCTATTTGCGCGGATCAAAAATAGATTACGTCGAAAACCTTCAGTCCTCGGGTTTCAAGGTGGACAATCCAAACGCGGCTGCATCCTGTGGTTGTGGCCTGTCGTTCAAGGCTAGCAGAGATGTGGCTGAAAAAGCAAAACAAGCTGTTTCTCAGTGACGAAGACGAAGAAGAAGAAGTCTTTTCTGCTGTCCGTGTGGTTTCTAAATCATCAGAAAGCCAATTCTCAATAACGGGAACTGGTTCCAGCACTTGTTGCAGCCCACGGTCCGTACAAGATGGGCGTGGACGGATTCGAACCGTCGATTCCCGCTCTTCATCGGATCATTTTGAAGCTTTGAAATTTCCGTGTGTGAGAGCGGTGTCTTAGACCAGCTGGACCACACGCCCAGCGAGTGTAGTCTTTCTCCCCATTCTCTTCTTTTTTCTGGTCAATTCAAGTGTATTTCTAGATTCTAGGAATAAAGAATACGCGACGTTCTTTCGCCTCTAGGTCTTATCCGCATTACTCCAGTTTCGAAGACGTTGAAGGCGGGCCTCCGAGTATTCCTATCCTTTTCATTTTCAATTATCTATGCTGAAAAGAAACTCGAAAAAACATGCTTGAAGTGCAGAAAAAAGAAGGCCTCCCAATAGGTTAGAGGTTCCATCCTTTCAAATTCTTTCTTACTTCTTGACACCAAGTGTTCGATTCTTGAGGCGCAAAACCTGAGCTTTACATTTCCGACATCTCGTTGCAGTTATCGGGTTCTTAATTCCGCATCTAAGGCATATTTTGAAGAAGATCCTTCTCCTTTGCGCGATCTGCTTCTTTGCGGCATCTGTTATAGGCATTTTTCGCTGATCCACTTTACTCTTCAGAGATCACAAAACTCTTTTTTGAAAGATTGGAGTTCTTCCTAGCCTCGACTCTAAGTAGAAGATCTTTACTTTCGTTCAGGTTGCGCATTTAACTTTTTATTGCGATAATTGAAAAGAGAGAGATGTCGAACCAAATATCTTTTCTCTTCCTTTCATGGTCTGGCGTAAACGCTCCAAATGAAAATTCACGAATATCAGGCTCGAATCCTATTCGAGCAAAAGAAGATACCAGTCCCAAGAGGGAAACTGTGCACAACAAGTTCAGAGGTAAGAACGGCTGCTCAAGAGCTTGAAAAGCCAGTTGTCATAAAGTCGCAAATTCTCGTTGCTGGTCGCGGCAAGGCCGGCGGCATAAGGCTGGCTCGGACCCCTTCTGAAGCCGAAGAGATTGCGAAGAAACTCATTGGTTCTGTGATTAAAGGAATCAAGGTCAACTCCGTTCTTGTGGTCGAGTCCGTTGAACCAAAGCAGGAACTATATTTGGGATTCACGATAGACAGAGGTGCAAGAAAGTTCGTCCTAATCGCAAGCTCCCAAGGTGGAATGGATCTTGAGGAGCTAGCTCTTACTCAACCCGATAAGATATTCAGGAGAGAGATCGAACCGCTTATAGGGCTTCATGATTTCGAGGCACGACTCGCGGCCGATTCAATTGGGCTTGGCGGCAGAACTGCAACCGATTTTTCATCTATTTGCAAGAAGATATTCGCCATATTCTGCGAAGTTGAAGCCGATCTCGCAGAGTCTAATCCTCTTGCAGTCACGTATGACGGCTCGCTTGTAGCCCTCGATTCGAGGATAACGCTTGACGACAATGCACTTTTCAGACATCCCGAATACAGGAACGAGAGCGAGGATATGTCTCCTCTAGAAAGGGAAGCTTCGCAGCGGGGGCTTGCCTTTGTCCAGCTCGATGGAGACATCGGGATAATAGGAAATGGGGCAGGACTCGTTATGGCAACCCTCGATGTCGTCTCTCATTATGGAGGGAGGCCTGCTAATTTCTTGGACATGGGTGGGGGCTCAAGCTCGGATGTAGTTTTCAACGCGGTAAGTCTTGCACTCAAACAGACGAATCTCAAAGCGCTCTTTGTTAACGTGCTAGGAGGAATTACGAGATGTGACGATGTTGCAAGGGGTCTTGTGCAAGCTCTCAAAGGTTCTCAGACCAAGGTACCGGTCATAGTCAGAATGGTGGGAAACAACGAAGAAGAAGGAAGGAAGATTCTCGCCGACGCCGGCGTCGCAACTCTTGATTCGATGGAAGATGCAGCAAAGCTAGCAGTACAAAAAGCCTACACCTAATCTTCTTTCATTGCATGGAAATCAAATTATTTCATTTGATCAAAATCTTGCGGAATCGGGATTCAAATTGGCTCAATTTGAAAAGAAACAGATTATGATGGAGAATATAGGAGGAAGAATCCTGTTATGACAATACTCGTAGGGAATGACACAAAGGTGCTTGTGCAAGGCGCAACTGGAAGGGAAGGAAGATTGCATACAGCAGCGATGCTCAGATACGGAACAAAGATCCTTGCAGGGGTAACGCCTGGAAGAGGAGGTGAGATTATCGAAAACACTGTGCCAGTTTTCAACACTGTAAAGCAAGCAGTTGAAAAGTTTCCTCAATTGAATTCGAGTATAATATTTGTGCCTGCGCCTTTTGCTTCCGACGCAGTCTACGAGTCGATCGACTCTGGACTCAAGCTGATCGTTGTAATTACAGAGCACGTTCCTATTCACGATTCGATAAGGTTCACAAATTATGCTTATTCAAAGGGTGTTACGATTATAGGACCTAACTGTCCTGGAATAATCTCGCCCGGGCTATCAAAGATTGGGATAATGCCGGGCCATATCTTCTCAAAGGGGCAGGTGGGTATGGTTTCTCGAAGCGGGACTCTAACCTATGAGATCGCATGGATCCTCACTCGAGCTGGTTATGGGCAATCTACTGCTGTCGGGATCGGTGGCGATCCAATCATAGGAAAAGATCTCTTAGAAATTGTTGAAATGTTTGCGGAAGACGGAGGTACAAACAGCATAGTCGTGATCGGAGAGATAGGGGGGGATGCTGAAGAAAGGCTTGCAGGTAAGATCAAGCATGGAAATTTCAAGAAGCCTGTTGTAGCGTTTATAGCTGGCAGGAAAGCACCGCCGGGGAAGAGAATGGGTCATGCAGGAGCGATAATTTCAATGGGTACTGGAACCGCTGCATCGAAGATAGAAGCCTTCAAGTCTGCGGGAGTGCCTGTGGCTGAACTGCCTTCGCAAATCCCTGAGCTACTGCAAAGAGAATTTGAAGAGAAGAAAAAGGAGAATGGACCATAAAGGTAGAATCAGGCAACGGTTTTAAAGGTTCATGACACCAATTATAATATGTACTCAAAGTGAAAACACCAATTTGCTCTTTCGATGCTCGTACAGGGATACTTTGTCCTCAATGCAATTCAAAACTTAGATCTGGTCAGATAAGCGGGGTAGACGTCGAAGTATCGACTAAACTTGCAAAGGCATTAGACAAGAATCCAGAGATTTCCAAGATTTCCCTCGCAAAGGCAGAGCGAGTGGACCAAGACTATGTTCTAGTCTTGGAGCCTGGTACTCTTGCCCCCTTAAGGAGGGACCCATCGCTTCAAAGGGCGATTCAAAACATTCTCGGCGGAAAAGTATGGCTCACAGAAGCCGACACGACAGATAGAAAGGTGCTTGAAGATCTCTTCTTCCCTGTGAGGATTGCAAACGTCAATACCGCTTGGTTGCCTGATGGAAGCAAGATGACAAAAGTGGTCATTCCAGGGAGAAAGACAGATCGCTTCCCTCACGACACTGAAATGATCTCGAAGATACTAAAGGATACACGCGGAATGGAACTGATGGTGGAATTTGAGCGTCAGTGAAGCATCTCGGCTTTTTTACTCTCAAGTTGTATGTGTTAATCGCCATCCTATAGCTGCCATGGTAAGGAACGAATAGTAAACATAGTTTGAGAGTAGGAACCCCGCTTTATCTCGAGCTCAATCAAAAATTGAGGACACTTGGAGAGAAAATGAAAGAAATCAGCTAGTGTGCACATTAGAATTTTTCAGATTCTCTAGTTCGGACTCGGAGTAATTCTTTTTGATCAAAAATTTGCGTACCATAGGTTAGAGTGCACGAAATGATCAGAACACACTACTCAGGAGAACTTTCATCCCACAAGGGCGAGACAGTTACAATTGCAGGATGGGTAGACAACGTAAAGGAGCTTCCTAATTTCAGATTCATAGTGATCAGGGACAGAAGTGGCTTGATGCAGGTCACAGTTGACAAGAAGAAATCGCCTCAGGAGATCGAACAATCAACTCGGGACTTGAAACTTCATGATGTGATCGCGGTCACTGGTACTGTTCTCGACAAACAAATTGCGAAAATTGGTCCTGAGGTTTATCCGATCATGGTTAAGGTTCTCAGCAAGTCAGTTTCACCATTGCCGATTGATGTCACATGGTCGGTTGAGACTCAGCTTGACACGAGGCTAGACTGGCGAGTAATAGACCTGAGAAATCCACGTAACTTGGCGATAATCACCATCGAAGCAAAGTTCATGGAAGGACTAGAAGAGTACCTTCGCACAAACGGATTTGTGCAAGTTTCTACTCCTGCAATTCTCGGAGGAACGAGTGAGGGGGGTTCTGAAGTTTTCAAGCTTGATTATTTTGGAAAGAGCGCTTTCTTGAGGCAGGATCCTCAGCTTCACAGACAGCTCGCAATAGCTGGTGGGATCGACAAGCTCTACGACCTGGGCCCGAATTGGCGGGCGGAGGCGTCGCACACTCCGCGACACCTTTGCGAACACAGAGCGTGCGCGGCGGAAATTGGGTTCATCGAAGACGAGACTGATACAGAAAGAGTGGAAGAAGCAATGGTATCACATGCAATCAAGAAAATACAAAATGATTGTAAGCGCGAGCTTGAGATCCTGGGAAAGAGTGACCTGCACTCGCCAAGAATCCCCTTCCCTGAGCTTCGATTCCCAGAAATTTACGACATACTGAAAGAGTATGGAAGAGATCTTCCTCCAGACACAGATTTGAATCGAGAGAGCGAAGAGATACTTGCAAGACATGTAAAGGAGAAGACAGGGAGCGAGTTCTTCTTTGTCAACAGATTTCCCTTCGCTGCTAAGCCATTTTACGTAATGAGGGTGGACGAGGACCCCCGATGGGCTCGAAGCGTCGATTTGATTTACAAAGGGCTCGAGGTCTCATCAGGCGGTCAGCGTGAGAATAGGTACGACAAGCTCATAGCCCAAATCAAGGAGAAGGGGATTGACGAAAGTGGGCTTGAGTGGTTCACGAAGAACTTCAAGTACGGAGTTCCTCCTCACGGCGGGTTTGCCCTTGGGATAGAAAGGTCAGTCGCCCAAATGCTCGACATTGAAAATATTAGAGAAGTATGTCTCTTTCCAAGGACTCCTGAGAGGCTCGAACCGTAAAACAGTTGTTCGTAGCGGGAGCACTACAATGCTTTGAAGTTCTCCGACCACATCACATATGCTTTAAGCATTTCAGGGGAGACGCTGGGTTTCCTCAAGTGAAGTATTTCCTTAAAGTCCTCAAGATTAATTGCTCGGGGCTGAACCTCTCTGTCATCGGCCTTGTTCTGCTCGAAGAGCTCTGTTACCACCTTGAGCTGAACAGCTTGGCATATGTCTCTCATGTCGGAGCCGGAATAGCCTTCGGTAAGCTTAGCCAAATCGTCAAGCTTGAGCTCGGGGTCGATTTTGAGCGGTGCAGTGTACTGCTTCAGCATTTGGGTCCTAGCTTTGATGTCTGGAAGAGGAACATAGATCCTCTTTTGGAATCTCCTCAAGAATGGCCAGTCTAGAGACCAAGGCTTGTTCGTTGCGCCGATTACGTAAAGATGAAGGTGCTTGCCCTTATCAGCGACACCGTCCATCTCCTTCAGAAACTGATTCCTCACCCTCACTTCTCCTCCGACTTCATTGTTTCTAGAGCCTAAAATCGAATCTAGTTCGTCTATGAAAACAATGACAGATTTTGCGTCCTTTTCGAGAAGCTTGCGAGCCGAGTTGAAGAGTTTCGCTACGTTTCTCTCACCTTCACCGAGCCACTTGGACATGATTGAGGCTGCATCGACAGTGATGAAGTAGCTCTCGATCTCTGAGGCAGTCGCAGCGGCGAGTAGAGTTTTCCCGCATCCTGGAGGACCGTACATCAAAATCCCTCTTGGCCACCCCAGAGGGAAAAGATCAGGTCTGTGCACCGGAAAGATGATAGATTCTCTCAAGGCCTTCTTTGCATCTTCAAGACCTACAACTTCATCCCACTTTACATTCGGCCTCTCCTTCATGATGAGATCGCTATAGCTTGCCTTGAGCTGTTCGACGACTTGAGGTCCGCCCGATATTCCCTCCGGCCTCTGGGAGAAAGCAGGAGGAGAAGCAGCGGAAGATGACAGCAGCGACCCTTTACTTGACTGGCGTGGATCTTGTTTTGGTGGAACAAGAGAAGAGCTTGGACGTGGTGAAGAAAGAGCGGCCGAGGATGATGAAGAAGAAGAGGAAGAACTCGACGGAGCGCTGAATACAAATTCAGTAGTTTCGGACTCGTCAGGAGGCATTATTCCATGAGCTGACTGTAGCGCTTTAACTCTCTCTTGATAGAGCTGAGCCCTGTGCAGATACATTGAGTTGAGCTTGTAATCTGGATACAAGCGCGCCAGCTGTACAAGGGTTTGAATGGCATTCTGATAATTCTTGATCGCCATCCCCCTCGCACCTTGAGAATCGAAACGGATGGCTTCCGAGGCGTATTTTTGGGCTGCACTTTCAAGAACTTTTGCTGCGTTCTCACTCAAGACACTAGAGACCTCCTGTAATCCTAATCGCGCTCAAGGTTACTTGCTCTGTTAATTCTTCTTGACTCATTGATTAGAAAAGGTGCATTTTCTCACTAGTTCACTGTATAAAGCAGTCCTTTTTCCTTTCGCTACATCTCACATTCTGGGAATTCTTCTCTCTTCGATTATCATCATCGGTTCAGGGGTGAGATGATATCAAACCATCTATATCGCCTCTGCACCCTCTTGATCTTGTTCTTTCGTCTGACGGAGCCTCTTCCTTTGGTCAAGAATCCTAAGATAAGACTCTTCAATCTTGTAAACTGGTAAATTGAGTCTGGCGGAGGCAGCGATCACATCAAAGCTAGCCTCGCCGTGTTCTGCAATGTACCGCCTTAACTCATAATCAACGTCAGTCTGCTGAGGCGGGGATCTCACAGAAAGAAGTATGGGTTTGAACTGTTCTTCTGACAAATCTGCTACCTGTTGGTCCTTAGCTGGCTCGGGTACTTTGACTCCGACTAATTTCTCTTCTTCTTCCTCCTCCTCTTGTTCGTCTCCGTTATCGCCATCAAGAGTCGCAAGTAGCGCAATTTTCTTGGTCTTCTCGAATAACGATCCCTCTTGAGAATTTTCCACTTGCTCTAGGGACTTTGGAAGATCAGAAATTTGCGATGTCTTCTCCTTTATGAGCTGATGAGCCTTGTCAAAAATCTCCTGCGGTGTGTCGCTGAGGGTTATTCTCACCTCTGGGCTCAGGATTCCAAGCTCTGCAAGTATGTCCGAAAACGATTGGTTGATTTCTTCTGCCGCTCGTTCAAGGTTTGGTGCAATGTTTGAAATAGATTTACCAACTCTCTTTACTTCCTTGAATGCGTTCGTCAGCACATACATAATGTCACCTACGTCTCGGAGAGTTTCCAGCCTTACAACTATGTGGAGAAGTGCAAGCTCGGCGGCATTTACAATATGTGTCACTTTTTGAAGTTCAACATGCTCTCCAGAAAGCAGACGAGCTCTCATTTCGTCACATTGCTCTATAGCACGCACAGTCGCCCCGAAGATGCTCTTCCTTCTTTCCTCGAGCCTCAGGCGCAATTGGTCGAGTTCTTTTCTTTGAATCTCTATTTGCCTTATCGCGTAGGTGATTTTCTCTTTCAGATCCTTTCCTCCATCACCCATTAGCGCATGACGAAGCGAAGGAGGCGGGGCCAAAACGCAAGTACCTCAAGGCTCATTGCTTTTGGCTACCTTGCGGATAGGGTAAGCTTTCAAGAAGTCACTTTGCCCTCTTTCGCACTTTCTCTACGCATTTTTTTATTCGAGCGTTTGCTCAAAAATCGGTTCTTTGCTTCTAATGATGGTGCCACTTGTATGCTTGTTTTTCCTTACTTACCCTGTTTCTTTCAATCTTTTTGACATTTCCTCTGGTTTGCGAAGGGAAAAAAAGAACCACAGGATGCTAGACCAGTCGAGGGATCTAGGCGATTGAGAAAGAGGGAGGCAAGAAGGGGCGAAAAACATAGTGAATGGCTGCGCAACAAATAGGTCAGTCATGTTGCGCAGCTTCTTCACTTTCTTGTCTTCGCTGTAAGCTTAGCTACTGCTGTTACTACTACAGGTAGCTCTTTCTTATTCTTCCTCTTCCTCTTTTTGCTCAGTTAGGAGAAGCCTGTGGTAGATTCTGTTCCAGTTGGAACAGATGTTGGCAGGTCTGGAAACTTGTCTCGCATTCTTTGCTCAGCAACCGCTCCAGCTTCAGCCAAGATCTTATCCGCTTCTTCGTTTGCGGATTCGAAGTTGATGACGCCTGAGCCAAGCTGCCCAGCATCGACCAGAATGCTGCTCAGTAATCCAGATATCTCGCCTATTTCGTGCTCGGCTTCAGGTATGACACTCACAAGCCCTGAACGCACGTTTCTGATTACACCCATGGCTGGTGACAGTGTGACCACGATGTCTCCAAGCTCCTGAACCGTGTTCAGTCTGAGAGTGATTTGTTCGAGAGCTAGCTTTGCCTGTGTAACCATCTTGTTCATTTTGCGAACTTCAGCGAGCTCGTTTGCGAGAATGTTTGCGTGAGCCGTGTCATGCTTTTGGATTGATGCGACTACCTTGTTAAAAATCGAAGCGTCTCGCTCCCTCAGTTTTGCTGAAGTTGCGTCAAGCTTTGATATCTGAACTTGGATCTGTCGCGTGGCCTGCTCTAGTCTCGGCTTGAGCGGACCTGGTGATCGGACCGTATCTTTGATTCTAGTGCCGAGTCCGTCGTTGGGAGATTTCTGCCATCTGGACGAAAACTGTGACATTCGGTATTAGCACCGAAGAGGGAATTGCTTTTATCATAACGATAACGAGCGGGGTTAATTGTTCTTCACTTCGGGCTAAAATTGTTCAACTGAAGGCGATCAGGGAATTTCTCTTTTTCTCGCCATTTCGATATTAATTCTTCTTTATCCCGCTCTCGCAGCCACTTTGTTCTCCCCTCCTTAAGCCCCCTTTTTTCTTCCTATCTCTAGTTAATTAGACGCTCTCGGCTCCATGAGTTCTTTCCCTCCTGATGAGAGGCACGAAAAGAGGAAAGATGAATGAATCCTGTCAAGGGAAGAGCCCTTTTTCCTGACAAGTCGGGGGTTGGTCGTGCGTTTTTAATTATATTATGGCACGAGCTCGCGGAAAATTTGGCCTGATCGGTCAGAATCCGAGTGTAGGGCTTCTATCATGTATGCGAGACGTCTCGATGATCTTTCACATCTTTGAGTAATGGTGGTTCGGAAAGGTCTCGAAAATCATGGAAGTGGAAAAGGAAAGCGGAAAGAGGCTTTTGTGAAACAATCAGAAATCAACGAAAAATCGCTTTCGAGATGTGTATATGGAACGATAAACACTTCTCCACATTTTTCCCTTTTGTTTTTGTTCATTAGAATGTCATAAGAAGGAAGCTCAGCCTCTCCTGATTAAGCTATTTCCGTTAGATTCTCCTTTGTACTTCGTTGATCATTACTCACACATTTTTCGAGGAGAGAGATAGAGAGTTACATCAAAGGAAAAGAAATGAAGGAAGATATCCTTGGAGGGATCCTCACAGCCATAAAATCTGGCTAATAATAATAAGATGGCGATTTGCTAACAGTAATTACAATTTGTGGAAGATGTGAAATATCAATATTCTCAGTCGACAAATTTAGGCGATGACGGCGCTTCTCACGGAAAGGCGGTAGTAGATTTTGGATCTACAGTTCACACTATTCCGGAACAAATCAAATCAAGCCGTAGAAGAGAAGGGGAGAAATTCCAAATAGATGATCTTACATTCCAGGCTCTAGAATTTATCAGTCTCAAGTGGAGAAAAGGCATGGATAATTGCATAGGACAATCCTAGACTCCCGCAATGTAATTTCGCTGGACTTTCCTCCTCTTGCAGAGATTTTCGCTTTCCTTTTTTCTCATCAGACGAAAGTAGTTAGGTTTGAGGTCAGCACTCGAAAACGTCAATTTGTCTTCGGTCGATCTGTTTAGCCGCTATGCCAGCGGATTCAAATGAGGGAAAAGTTCTAAATACGTGGTCATAGCAAGAGGAATGGTGGTTTCGGTGCCTAAAGTGTTCGGTGGTCGCCAAATTCTGCCTTCTTGTTGTCCTTCTCCCTAGAAGAAGTTTTCCCATTGTTAGTCCCCCCGAACATTGTTTCTTTATTTCGAACTGTTTTTTGCTTGCCACATTTTTTGAAAGACGTGCCGTACTTGCTTTCGTGCAAGTAAATAGTCTTGAAGCATCTCAAACCAATTCCTTTACTTCTCGGGCAATCTGTGAGTGATTTTCTAGAGAAATGACTTCTGAATATATTACTTCTTCGAAGATTTCCCAGCCTCAAAGGCCGTTGTCTGCAAATTATTGCCCGAAGGAAGTGGAAGCAAATGTACGTCAAAACTGGAAATCGATCGATGTGAAAAAGCTCATCGAGGAAAAACTGAGAGGAAAGAAGAAGTACGGTTACGTTGAGGGACCCCCGACTCTCAACGGCGAACCCCACGTCGGGCATATGAGAGGGCGGCTCATCAAGGATCTTTGGTATCGCTTCACCACAATGCGCGGAGATTTCGTAGATTTCAGAGGCGGATGGGATTGCCAGGGTTTGCCGGTGGAGCTCGAAGCAGAGAAGGAGCTCGGCCTAACTGGCAACAAGACGGCCAACCTGAAAGTCATCGGAGAAGAGAAGCTGATTGATGCTTGCAAGAAAATGCTTTCGAAATATCACGACGTCTGGAAGAAGGCCGACGAAATGCTTGGCCTTTCAATTGATGACAGTAAGGCCTACTGGACATATCGTGACGAATACATAGAAAGAGAGTGGAAGTATCTCAGATCTGCGTGGAACAACGGAATACTCGAAGAAGGATTCCGAGTGACGCCGTTCTGCCCAAGCTGCCAAACTTCTTTGAGCGCGGCAGAGGTAGCCCTCGGAGGCTATCAAAATCTTGAAGACCCTTCCATGTACTTCAAACTGAAGGTAAAAAGTTCTGATGTAAAGTACAGTGATACTTTCTTGGTTGTCTGGACAACTATGCCCTTTACTGTCGTAACTGATGAAATGGTCGGCGTCAAGCCTGATGCAGAGTATTGCTTCGTAAAAGTAAAGACCTCTGAAGGCAAGCTCGAGACTTGGATCGTTGGTGCTGAGAGGCTTGGACCTCTTTTGCAAGAGGAGCTGCGAATTTCCGGGTATGAGGTAGAAAGGAAAGTCCTTGGCAGGGATCTCGAAGGGCTAAGATACGAGCACCCTCTTTCAGACTATATTCCTGAACAAGCGAAGATAGAACTGAAGAGTGACCTGGTCCACTCGGTTGTGGCTGAAGACTTTGTAGATGTCACGACGGGGTCTGGCCTCGTGCATCTCTCGCCCGCGAATGGTGAGGACGACTTTGCAGTATCTCGCAAAAGGGGCGTACCGATTTTCAACCCAATTGACGAGCAAGGGAATTTCAACGAGGCGGCTGGCATCTTCAATGGTCTCTTCGTTCGTGACGCAGACAGGAAAGTGAGGGATCTTCTAAATGAGAAAGGGCTTTTGCTCAAGTACGGAAAGATCAGGCACGACTATCCAGTCTGCTGGAGAAGTGGGCACAGGTTGCTCTGGCTCGCTAGACGAGGATACTTTTACTTCGTCGATAGGCTGGGGGAAAGGGCGGTCGAGGCGGCATCCAATGTGGAGTACTATTACGAAGAGCCCAGAAATAGGTTCTTGGAAATCGTGAAGGAAAAGAGGCCCTGGTGCATCTCGCGTGAAAGGCTGTGGGGCAATCCTATTCCGATCTGGAGATGTGATAAATGCGGCGAGAAAATGGCCCTTTTCAGCAGAAAGGAAATCGTGGAGAGAGCGAAGTCACTTCCAGACGGCGAAAACTTTGAGCTTCACAGGCCGTGGATTGACAGGATCGTGATCGATTGCCCAAAATGTGGGTCAGAGATGCGAAGAGAGCCATTTGTGCTTGACACCTGGCACAACAGCGGGGCTGCACCCTATGCGTCCCTTTCAGACAAAGAATTTGAGGAGTACGTACCGGTCCCCTTTCTCGTCGAGGCAATAGATCAAACCCGCGGCTGGGCCTATTCACTTCTGCTTGAAAATGTGATCTTGAAAATGGAGAAAGAGGCGCCGTACAGGGCATTTCTATTCTATGGTTTCGTCCTTAACGAGCAGGGAGAAAAGATGAGCAAAAGCAAGGGCAACTTCATTGGAGCAAATGATCTTCTTTCGCGCGAGTCGGTAGATGTAGCTCGCTATTACCTAGTGTGGAAAGCGCCCCCAATTGACTCGATCAATTTCTCTTTCAAGGAAATGAATGCGCGCCCGTATCAAGTTCTTAATACGCTGTATCACATGCATGTTTTCTATCTTCAGAACAGCTCATTCGATGGGTTCGTCTCAAAGAAGGATATCCTACTCGAAAGATTCGAGAAAATTGCTCGAAGGATTCAAGAGGTTCCGAAGCAGGATGTCTGGCTTTTATCTCGAGTCGAAGCTTTGATCGACTCGGTAACCCTGAGTTATTCTAATGCAAGATACGAGGTTGCCGCTAGATCACTTGAAAGATTTCTCATAGACGAACTTAGTCAAACATACGTTCCAATAATAAGGAGAGAACTTTGGAGTGAAGACGAAGGGTATCAGCAAGAATCCGGGCATGCAAGCAGTCAAACAAGAAGAGAACAAGTCTACACGGTTCTTGGATTTGCACTTTATGTTTGCGATCTTCTTCTCCATCCGATTTCTCCGTATGTGACAGATTTTCTCGCTACAAGGACATTTGGCACTGACCACCTTCTCCTTGAGGACTGGCCCGGGTCGCATGCAGAACTCAGAAATGAGAGAGTAGAAGCAGAATTTGATCTCCTCGTCAAGTTCGTTTCCGTTACAAATTCTGCGCGGATGAAAGCTGGAATTAAGAGGCGTTGGCCCTTGAAAAGAGCTTTCTATCTTGCAAGCGATTCTATGAAAGACCTCGTCCTAGAAAACAGAAAGATACTTCTCGAGCAGACCAACATCCTAGATGTGATAATTGAGTCAGATCCTGGCTTGTTGCCTCTCAAAGTCAGAGCAAGTCCCAACTACGAACGCTTAGCTCCGCGCTTTCGCGAAAAGATGAATCAAGTGGCTGAGGCGCTCGGTTCAGTGAACGCTACTTCTCTATACAAGGAGCTCTCAACAAAAGGGAAAGCTCATCTTTCAATTGCCGACGAAAAAATAGAGCTAGGCCCTGCGGACGTTTCCTTCTCATTTAATCCTTCGAGCCCGGAACTCGTAACAAGTGAAAATTTTGGGATAGTGGTTGCCCTTGACACGTCAAGAGACGAAAATCTCGTGACGGAGGGGCTTGTGAGGGATCTAGCAAGGAATCTTCAAGCGCTTCGAAAGAAGAGAGGATTCGATCCGACTGCAATGCTAAACGAAGCTTCAATCGCTGGTCTTGGAGAGCATAATGTGAATATGCTCGAAGGAAAGAAAGACGAACTTGCTTTCTTGGTTAGGGTGAAGAAAGTAGTTTTCTACCCCGGGAAGAGTGATTCAAAGCACTCTTGGGAGAATGTCGAGATAGACGGAATGAAGCTCGCATTGGATATAAATTGAAACCCAGATCAAATCTCTTTTCCTCGCAATCAAGCAAAGTGTAGTTTCATTGGATGGAATGGTTTCATGTGGCTCTTAAAGAACATCAAGGGTAGAGGCATCCTTCACTTGCATCGCCTATGTCAAAGGAGAATTACTGACCTTTTCCATTAGTTCGTCATAGAGAAGCGAAATTGTCTCCCTTTTCTCTGACATCTGGGCAATATCGGACGAACCTCTAGCGAACAAGTTGTGTGAGAAGGGAGAAAGAACTTTCTGCCTTGGGCAGATGACTATCTTTCGTTTTCCTTGCGCTATTTCTCCCGCAACCTTCTCCGCGTTCTTGATGTCCATCAAATCTTCGACGATCTCTCTGTATGCTTCTTCGACGATTGGAAATCTATCTAGTCTTTCGCAGAGCCCAAGAAGGATATGCGAGTTGAATTGTTGTGTCTTTGCGGACACTTCCTTGTCAAGGCGATTTCGAAGAATCATGAGTGATCTTGAGGAGCAATGCCTGAATCTTCTTCGAAGCAATTCGCTTCTCCTCAATGCAAAAATTAGCGACTCCCTCATTTTCGTTGGATTTAGCATCTTCGCCGCAAGGGCAGGTTGGAGGTAGACCCCTGGCGGTAGGGTAATCATGAATCCGTGATCTGACGAGGCGAAGATTAAATCGCCATGCCTTTTCTCGGCGATTCTCTCACCAACAACTCTACCCAAAGCTTCGTTGACTCTTCTGCCAAAGGTGCATGAAAATACAAGGCTCTGTTTGTTTTCAGAATCGATATAGTTCTCAAGCAAGATGTCGCAGGCACCGATATTTCCGATCAACCCTGTGTAGCGCAGGAAATATCTTTGAGCCTTGGAGTAAGAAAGGATTGCAACTGAAGCCGACTCATCGCAATCACAGGAAGAGGCTAAATATCTCAAAACCTCATCTTCAGTTTTCCCGGATTCTAGCATGGCTAATATCTCGAATTTGAATCTCGAAATTGCTTCCGCCAGCTCGAAACTTAACGAAACCATCTCTCCAGTCCACGCGGGAACCGTTGGCCTTTCAGAATCAGCAGGCTCGACATACAAGTTGAAACCACGCAGGTAGCGCATTTTGTAGGTTTTTCCGCCCAAAACGAACACGTCCCCGCACCTCAGACGCTCCGCAAATTCTTCATCCACTTCTCCAATGAAACTTCCTCCAATTCTGCTGATTACTTTCAGGGAAGCCCGATCGGGGATCGTTCCAATGTTCATCGAGTAGATAACCCTTGTAATCCATCCTTTCTTTTCAAACGTATCCGACTTTTCGTCGTACCTGATTCTTCCATGGAACCCATAGTTCTCAAGATGAGAATATCTCCCCGCAAGAAAACGAATAACGCGCCGCAAAGAGTCCAAATCCAAATCTCGATAGCAAAGAGAGCCCCTGATCAACTCAAAGGCCTCTTTGACCTGCCACTTCTTCTCAACGGACATGCCAACTATATGTTGCGCTAAAACGTCAAGCGCACCTTTAGGAATCTGGATCTTGTCCAGATTCCCATTCTTAATTTCTCTGCATATGACTGCAAGTTCAACAAGCTCATCTTGATCGAAGGCGAAAAGGACTCCTCTTCCTTCTCTGTTAAGAGAATGACCAGATCGACCCATTCTCTGGACGCACTTTGTGATTGATTTGGGTGAGCCCACTTGGAAGATCGCATCAATTGAACCGATATCAAGTCCGAGCTCAAGACTCGTACTAGACACGACTGCTTTCATCTTGCCAAGCTTGAGCCTCTCTTCAATGGCGAGCCTATGCTCCCTCGAAAGAGAGCCGTGATGAGCAGCCGTTGAGTCTGGGTATACTTTGCCATCCTTGGCAAGATTGAAAGCAATTCTTTCTGCCCAAGCACGAGTATTAGCAAAGACGAGTGTTGACTTGTTTCTTTCTATCACATCCTTGACATCCTTGTACATTATATCCGCAAGCGATTCGAACTTCTGGTGAACGAGATCCCTTGAGGGTGAGCATACAAGCAAATTGGCCCTTTTCCGAGACTGCACTTCCACAATTTCACAGTCTCTTGGAGATCCGTCCTTTTCGACACCGACAAGGAAAGCAGCCACTTCTTCCAACGGGCTCATGGTAGCTGACAGCCCTATTCTCACCAGTTTACCTTGAGAGATTGCTTCTAAGCGCTCAAGAGTAAGTGAGAGGTGGGTTCCGCGTTTGGAAGCGCAAATTTCATGAATTTCGTCGACGACGACCCATCTCACTTTTTTGAGCTTGCCCCTGAATTTCGGGGCCACCAAGATTATCGCGAGGGTCTCGGGGGTCGTAATAAGGATGTGAGGAGGCTTGAGAAGCATGCGACGCCTTTCTTTCTCGGGCGTGTCGCCTGTTCTTACTGCAATGCGGATTTGCTTGAGCTCCAAATTTGGTGACTCTTCTGAAAGGTTCGACTGGATCTTTTTGAGAGGTTCTGAGAGATTTTTCGCAATGTCGTTGTCGAGAGATCGAAGAGGGCTCACGTAAACGCAGTATACCCGATCTTCGAGCAAACTCTTCCTTTGTAGCATCACAAGCTCATTGATTATGGCAAGGAAGGCTCCGAGTGTCTTTCCTGATCCGGTCGGGCTTGAGATGAGAGTGCTCTTAGCTCCGTTAATACTCGCAATCGCGTATTTCTGTGGAGGAGTCAGTTCTTTGAAGCATGAAAACCACTTGGCAACGGCTGGATCGAGAATTTGAAGTATCTCCTCCCTTGAATAAGCCGTGATTGTACGTTGTAACGCCATAAAGTCGACAAATCCATTTAGTAATCGTGGGATTGAGAACTCGGAACAGAAAACATGTTCAAAGAAGCTGGGCTTCTTTGATAGGAATCTATTTTCAATTACGCGAATGTCAGACAGTCTTCACAACAAATAGAGAGATCTATTCACCTTAAGCTGGGGTCAGGAGGTTGCAAGAAGCCAAGCTTTGGGGGCAAAGGAGAGCTTAGGTAGCAAACATAGAAATGGACATCTGGTCATCTTCGATAGAAAGCGGCTCAGCATCAAAACCTATTGAATTGAGATATGAGGCAAAATCCTTGGCGAATCCATGCACTGTGTAAATCTTTGACGGATTGCAGTATTTCACAAGCTCGACAAGCTCTCTGAAATCACAATGATCGCTCAGTGGAAAGTACTCTACTCTAGTCTTTCTTCCTCCCCCTCTGCGAAATCCTTCCTCTTCTTCTTCATCATCATCATGATATTGTTGCTTTTCGGATGCACTTCTGTAAGTTCGGCAGAGATCAACTGCCCACCCAGTAAAAGTCGCAACCGACGCATGATAATTCTTGACAATATCACCTACAAACGCCGAAGATCTTGAAAAAGAAGGAGCGATCATTACCCACGGGCCGCGTCTCATCACCCTCTCAAAATCTGGCGGCTGGGAGTATTCTTCAAATTCTTTTAGATCCACTCCTAGGGCTCTGTACTCAGAGTTCATCTTGAATACTGAGTGATGAAGAAAGACTGGTTCCCAAGTGTCAAAGAGCCTCGATATAATCTGGGCCTTTCCAAGAGGATAACCGGTCAATAACACGGGCAGGCCGCGATCATAGCTTGCGGCGATGAATTTGTTGACCTCGTGGGCCAAGCTATTAATATCGGGGAAGACATATCGAGACCTTCCATACGTTGTTTCCATAATGAGTATTTCGCATTTGACTCCCCGGAAACCCTTTAGAAATCCCCTATCCCTCGTCGAGACATCTCCTGTATAGTACACCCGATCTTCAATCAGTGCCCCTCTTGAACCCAGTATGTGACCTGCATCCACAAGTTCCATGCCGGGGATTTGCTCAACAGAACGCGAGAGATCATATCCTCTTGCTCTTGCAAGAGAAACCGTTTCCTTACTTGCAACTACCTTTGATACTCCCTTCGGCGAGTGTACGTGGTCGAGGTGAGCATGGGAAACGAAGGAATACTTGCACTCCGAATTAGACTTTGGGTCAAGCGCGATGGTTAGTTCAGGCATTTTGACCACGATTCCATTGCCAAGAGAAATCGAGATCTTCTTGCCATTTCCCAGCAAAAGGTTCTTCGACCTCAAGAAACCTTCACGACCATTGAAGAGAAGAATTACAGTTCAGCCCCTTTCAGTCCCGAGCACTTTCCGTACCTTTGTTCTTTAGGGTTAGGAGAAGGAAGCACCAACGCAACCTTAAAAATCATTGGCCGACTCAACGAACGAGGATGTGTATTTCTGGATTTGATCCGAGCTGTGGAGAAGAGTGGGCTTTCATCGCCTTAATTCCGGCAAATTGCAATAGGTTTTGAATTTTTTAGCACAAAGATTGGACCGTAGAGCGATATGATAACAAATTGAAAGGCAGGAGAAACAAAAGGAGTAAGTAGGGAGAAAAAATGCCAATGGTCAGGATCGGTCTTATCGGCAAGACCAATACTGGTAAGACTACTTTCTTTAATGCAGCAACACTTCAGAGTGCAGAAGTAAGCAATTATCCGTTTACCACAAAGACGCCGAACTCTGCTATTGCAAACGCTGTTACGATATGCGTCCACAAGGAACTGGGACTCCCTTCAGACAACCCGAAGAACTCTAGCTGTGTTGATGGTTGGAGGATGATCCCGATAGAAATCATTGATCTACCAGGACTAATTAAGGGGGCGTGGGAGGGGAGAGGGCTCGGAAATCAGTTCCTCTCAGTCGCGGCTCAGTCTGATGCTCTGTTGCATGTAGTCGATGCATCAGGCAGCATCGATGCCGAAGGCAAGATAACTAGCCCAGGAGCTGGCGATCCGGTTGCGGATATCGCCGACATCGAACAGGAGCTTGCAATGTGGTATCTGAAGCTTATTGAGAACAATCTCGATAAGATCGTAAGATCCATGAAGTCTTCGAAAGCAACGGATTTTTCGGGAGAGCTTAGCGAAATCATGCATGGTGTTGGGGTTCGAAGAGAACACGTGGTCGAGACTCTCAGAAAATTGAGACTTGAGGGGGAGGATGCGGGAAGCTGGACCTCGCAACAGCGAACAGATTTTGCTTGGACGCTCAGAGAGATCTCAAAGCCAACCCTCATAGTCGCAAATAAGATAGACGTCCCAGAAGCTGCAAAGAATTTTTCGCGAATCAGGGAAGCCTACAGTGACATGATCGTGGTTCCAGCAAGCGCAGAGTCTGAGCTCACACTTCGAAAGGCCGAGCAGAGCGGTTTGATCAAATATTTTCCGGGAGAGGAGCGCTTTGACATAGTAAGGGGGGCAGTTCTAAATGAGAAGCAGAAATGGGCACTCTCTCATATTTCAAAAGCAATACTTGGAGAGTACCTCAGAACAGGAGTCCAGTTTGCTCTCAACGTGGCCGTTTTCAAACTCCTCAGAATGAATTCTGTCTATCCCGTTTCAGACCCGACCAAGTTTGCAGACGGCTCAGGCAACATTCTGCCAGATGTCTATCTACTCCCTGCGGGGTCTTCAGTTCAGGATCTTGCTCGCTCGATACACTCTGATCTCGCTAGAGGACTCCTCTATGCAGTTGATGCTAGATCTGGAATCCGCCTTCCGGTGGACTACCAATTGAAGGACCGAGACGTTCTCTCAATTGTTTCAACTTTCAAAAGACAAGAGGGGAAGAAGTAAAGGGAACCACAGCTAGAAAAAACTGATGGTGTCTGAACCCGTTTTTAGTGTTGAATTTTGTTCCTTCTCAAGCACGATGACGTTGGTAGGGGATAGGGGAGTCGAACGCCCTTCCTCCAGCGAGACACGCTGGCATCCTAAAGCCGTTGGACCAATCCCCTTATTGCCTTGCTGAATCCACATGAAGGGAAGGCTCGAATATGAGCATTTTGCCTTATTTTATGTCAATTTGACGACGTAATATTGAAATTCGGTCCCGACATATCGTCGTTATGACAATGTTCGATCTGGACGAAAAAGACTGGAAGATACTGCTTAAGCTCAGGGACAATTCACGAGTGAATGTTTCAGATCTCGCAAGCGAGCTTCAGATTCCAAGAACTACGGTTCAAGAAAGGATAAACAGATTGGTCAGAAACGGGATAATCAAGAAGTTCACAATCCAACAAGATCATTCAAAACTCGGCAAACCTGTGACCGCGTTCATAATGGTCTCGTTCTCTCCAGGAACCGGGCTATCCCAACGTGAAGCTGCGGAGAGCATAGCTGCGATGGAAGATGTCCACGAAGTACATTTGATCTCGGGTGAATGGGACATCATCGCTAAAGCGAGGGGAGATTCGCTAGAGTCTATTGGCAAGCTTGTCATAGATAGAATTAGAAATGTTCGAGGGGTCGGAAAGACACTTACTTGCGCATCGTTTCTTTGCGTTAAGGAGAATATCTAGTTCGAAAGTAAGGGGCTCATGACGAGATCTGGTCTTATCCAGCTGAAGCATCGCATTTCCAAGCAAGTCAAAATGTTGGAAAAAGGCGTGAGTTCCAGTCCGAATGTAAATTGAAAAACAACTTGAAGATAGGTGCAAAAATTGCCAAAGGATATTGCTTTAGCTCTCAGACCTGAAGTTTTTCCTCCAGCTTTGGAAATTCGATTAGCTAGAAGAATAGATGAATCGTACAAGAATGTAACTCACCTATTTGTCCCAGATATCCCCCGCAGTTTCGAGTCACTAGAAATTGTCACCGCTGATCTCACGGTGTCTCAAAGATTGCATGTCGGCCCTGGCGTAATTCGAATACTTGAGCACGATATTGAGCTTCTGGATAGAAGGATAAGCACGCTTCAAAGCATGTTTGGCAATCGCTTCTTTCTTGGTGTTGGTGTGGGAAGCCCAGGCCCCAATCCAGCAGTTAAGATCGATGAAATGCTCAAACGAACTCAGGCTCTAAGGGATAGACTAGCTAAGAAATCAGGCCACATGAACCAGACAAAGACCAGTGAAGATCACAGCATCAAGCTCGAGATCTTCGTATCCGCCCTTAGGGCTCACATGGCCCGACTGGGAGCAGAGATCTCTGATGGACTGCTTCTCAATTTCTGCTCGCCAAATCATGTGAAAAGGATAGTCGAGTTTTTGGGAGATAGGAGGAAAAAGGTCAAGCTTGTTTGCTATCTCAAAGTTTTCTTTGGAAGAACAAACGAAGAAGCTGAGAGATTGCTCGCGGAAGAGTTTGTCAAGTACGACAAGCTCCCACAGTATCACAGAATGTTTCAAGAGGATCGGGTGGCTCAAGACATACATTTTTTGGAAAGGAATCTTGCTTTAGGAGAGACGAGCGTACCAACTAGTCTAAAGAGAATTTCAATGGCCAACCCATCTCATGACGAGCTTGCGGAGTATGTGGAAAATTTCAGGAAGGCTGGAGTAGATCTCCCATGCATCTACCCTTACACAAATAGCTCCGAAGATGAATCATTCAAAGAACAAATCGTGGAAGAAGCAGTAGAAGAAATTTGAGTTTCGAACATTCGAGAGTTCACAAAAACGCATCTGTCTTGTCATCCCTTTTTCTTACTTTTAGTCCCTATGGGCTTCGACTTCGACAGAAAGTATCAATTGTTTTTGAGGACAACCGTGACTCTCTCGGGTGCCATCGTTTCTCTCTCATTATTATTCTTCTTCTTTTCTACTCCCAATATGGCTGTCCGGACCACGGCCCCTGCAAATCTGATTATTTCTTTCCAGTTCAGCTTTGTCTTCCCTGCATTACGTGTCTTAAATTCAAACGGAGTTTCTGAGAAAGTACAATTGTTCTTCTTGTAAACGTAGAGACTCTCGACTTGGAATGCATACCCCTTACTTGACACTTGGCTCTTCAATAAAGTGCTGGCGGCACGATTGCTCAGAACCCTATAACCACTGGTTGCATCTGCCACTGGAAGCCTAAGGAAGATCTTTGCTAGCAAATTTGCCCCTCTGCTTACAACTCTTCTACCAAGCGACCAGTTTCTGCTACCTCCTCCTGTCACGTACCTTGAGGCGATGACAACATCGTAACCACCGGCAACTCTCTTGCACATTTCCACAAGTACTTCAGGAGGATGTTGGAGGTCGGCATCCATTTCACCGACAAAGTCAGCATGCAGCTTTTCTAGACTGTAAGCAAAACCCGAAAGATATGCTGACCCAAGGCCTAACGGTTTGGGCCTTTCGATTAACACAATATTCTTCCCATTCGGGGACTGAGATATCATATTTCGCACCACATCCGCCGTGCCATCCGGGCTATTATCATCGACAACTACGATCTTGAGCCTGAAGGGGAGCAGGGATTCTATCTTCTGGATTCTCTCGATCAAAGGGCAGATATTTTCCCTTTCTTTGAAAGTAGGGATGACTAGAGCGAGCAACGGAGGCACGTTGGGATCGCTCGAACTTGATTCCATCGAAAAACCCCAGATTCTTACAAGTGCATGTTAGTCCATCCGCTCAGATCTGTTCCCCTTTGATGGTTCAATCCACTAAGATTCAAGACATGTAGGAAGAACCTATTCGGTTCAGCGGGTCATTCAACCGCATCAATACTGAAGTATGATATGAAAACGGAACTAATAAACTAGGTCTAAAAAGAATATGGGTTTGATCTACTTTTTTTCTGCTCGCCAACAGGCGAAAGGAGTGGGAATCCCCCTCCGTTTGCCTCGTACTGACTCACTTCAAATTCGGAATGGTTTTAAACTCTTGATTCTTTCTTGATGCAAGGCAGATTACTTCATTGATCCTTTCTCTCTTAAGAGAGAAGGAATCAATGATTGAAGGACGAATGGAATTCAAATCTCAACTGAAATGTGGAGTTAAGAGGAAGGAAAATGTTCTTGCAGGAACCTCAACAGATGAAGCAATTTCTAAGGGCTTTCATACTTGTACAGGTGGAGCCCATGAGGGAAAAGGATGTGATGGAAGAGCTCTTAAAGATGGAGGAGGTCATCGAAGCACATATGATAACCGGAGAGTACGATGTTCTTGCAGTAGTTCAGGCTAGGAGGCACTTTCTAGAAGCCGATTATGACGTTCTTTTCAACACTGCGATAGCCAAAATCGAGAGCGTGAAATACGTCATCGATACAAACACGATTATTGGAATAGCTTCCAAGACAAAAATAAGCGACAGTGTTTAGGAACGAGTCGAGCTGAAGAACATATCCAATGCGCTAG
>CADDZS010000003.1 GCA_902812485.1 archaeon | reverse complement strand
CATTACTGATAGTGATTAGAGAAAACAGATCTCACAGGAAGATACAAACAACAACCACACACCCGCTCAACCTGTAACCAATGAGCGAAGAAGAAGGAAGATATTGCTCTTTTTCTCTCGAAGCCTACGAATCGAGTAGGGTAGCCACTGTGGGCCGTAAGGAACGTACTCGCGAACTTGGTATCCTTCCCGCACGAGTCGGAGTTTCAAATTGTCTCGAACGCCCAAAAGCATTTCGTACTCGTAAGGAACGCTCGGGCATTCTTTGGATAACGATTTCGCAAAATCAACTAGTCGTGAATCATGAGTTGCGACTGCGATAAACATCCCACTTCTGCCGTTAGTGAAGAGCTCGCTCATCAGCCTCTCATAGCTCTTCCTTATCTCTTCCTTGCCCTTGAAAGCTATTGAAGCGGGTTCGTTGTATGCTCCTTTGACCAGCCTTATCTTGCAGTCAAAGTTCATCAGATATTTCAGATCAGTTTCGCTTCTCTTCAAGTAGGCTTGAATCGCAAGCCCCGTGTTTTCATATCGTTTGAGCAAACTGACATACAGATCCAACGTTTTCTGAGTAAGTTTGGAGTCTTCCATGTCAAGCCACAAGTAGTTATTTGAATGACTCTTGCAGGCTTCTGCGATTTTGAGAAAGTTCTCAAAGCAGTAGTCGGAATCTAGGGCAACTCCCATTTGACTTGGTTTGACTGAAATTTGAGCGCTCACGTGGTTCTCATCAATCAATTCAAGAAGGCGAATGTACTCTTGTACTGTTGATTGGATCTGTTCCCTGTTCTCAATATGTTCTCCAAGTAGGTTTAGAAGCCCAAGGATGCCCCTCGAATTAGCCTCTCTTACTCTATTGATTCCATCTTCTGCCCTCTCCCCCGCAATCCATTGTTTTGCAAGGCGCAGAAGTAGGCTGGTCAATTAGTAAAGAAACACTTCAATTGCCGAATTTTTTCCTCTTGGTTGCTCTTCTTCTCAGAATTAACGGCACAAATATGCTGCGGGGGAGTGAAGTGTTTTCTCTTTGGGCAGTAAATAGCAGATTTGAAACTTACTAGTTGGAAGAGCGCCTATTTCTTTTGCTCATATCCAACAATTCTCTGCTCAGGGAACAGTTTTCAATGATCTCACTGTTTTGCATTCTGCTTTACGCTGCGGTAAGTGATCTTTCTGTAAAGCCAGACAAGTGGATCATAGTGCCTGTCGACCACCCTCTCCTTCTCGGGGATGATCGCATTGTCGGTTATAGTGATATGTTCCGGACAGATTTCTTGACAGCATTTCGTAATATTACAATATCCAAGACCAGCATTGTCTTTCATAAAGGCCGAGCGGTTCAAAGCGTCGAGCGGATGCATATCAAGAGATGCAGCTTTCACAACGAATCTAGGGCCGATATATTCCGCCTTGTGCTCGCGAATTACGTGACACACATCCTGACAGAGAAAGCATTCAATGCACTTTCTGAATTCTTGGGACTTTTCGACATCTTCTTGATACATCCTCCAAACGTGATCTGTTGCAACAGAAGGAGTAAACGGCGGAATCATCTTGGCTACACGATAATTGTCTGAGACATCAGTAACCAAGTCACGAATCAAAGGAAAGGCCTTCATGGGCTCGACCGTAATTTCACCATCGTATCTGTCAACAGGAGTCTTACACATAAGACGAGGAACTCCATTGATTTCAGCAGAGCAAGATCCGCATCTTCCTGCCTTGCAATTCCACCTAGCAGAGAGCGAAGAGTCAAGATGGCTCTGAATGTAATGAATAGCGTTTAACACAACCATGTCCTTCTGGTAGGGAACGGTGAAAGTTTCATACCTATCCTTCGAGCGATCGGAACCCGTTCCCCGGAAAATTCTCAGAACAACTTCTCTTCGTTCTTCTTTTCTCAGAGACAAGTCAAAGCCTCCCGAAGTTACTTCCTTACCAAAAGTTGCTCTCTTTTCTCTTGCTGCTGCCAGACGAGTATTTCGTCGGTGTTAATTAGTTTCTCCATATCTGGGGGAATCTTTGGAACGGGTACGAGCTCATGGATCATCTGGCCATCCTTTTGTTTTATCACAATATTCACAAGCCAGTTTGCATTGTCTTTCTTAGGGTAATCAGATCTGGTGTGAGCACCTCGACTTTCCTTTCTCTCTATTGCTGACCTGATTATAGCTTCGCAATCAATCAGCATGTTCCAAAGTGAGAGGCAGGCCTCCCACGATTGATTGTACGCCCTAGGTCCTCTTGCTTGAACGTGCTTTGCCTCAAGTCTTATCCGTCCAATCTCCTCAAGCCCCTTCCTCAAATCCTGCTCATTTCTTACTATTCCTACATACTTCCACATTGTCTCCGCTACTCTTTCTTTGAGCTCAAATGGGTTCGAGCCATTGGTCACCTTGAAAGGAGCGAGAATTCGGGAAATTTCCTTATCAATATCCTCCTCTGAAATCGAACCAATTTTCGCTGATCTAGCATGCTCAGCTGCGTACAGGCCAGCCCTCCGACCGAAAACAAGAAGATCGGAAAGAGAGTTACCTCCCAAGCGATTTGCACCGTGCAGACCGCAGGCAACCTCCCCCGCCGCAAAGAGTCCCTTCAAAGTCGTCTCAGTAGTTTCAGGATCTACTCTTACTCCGCCCATGTGATAGTGCACAGTCGGAGCTACTTCCATCTTCTGTTTTGTGATATCTATTCCCGCAAATTCGAGGAATTGTGCGTACATGCTTGGAAGTCTTTTCTTGATGTACTCAGCTCCTCTATGTCTTATGTCAAGATATACTCCACCGTTTGGAGTGCCTCTTCCCTCCATTATTTCAGTGTAAATCGATCTTGCCACTACATCCCTTGCGGAAAGCTCCTTTCTCTTTGGATCGTACTTCTCCATGAATCTCTCTCCTTTCACGTTTGTGAGTATCCCTCCTTCTCCTCTTACTGCTTCGGTAACGAGCATTCCGCGAACTCCAGCTGGAAATATCATACCTGTTGGATGGAACTGAATCATTTCCATGTCCATGAGCTCGGCCCCTGCCCTGTAAGCTAGAGAAATTCCATCACCAGTGCTTTCCCAAGAATTCGATGTCACAGCGTACACCTTTCCACATCCTCCCGTCGCTAAAATAATGGCTTTGCACTTGATCAAAAGCAATTTCCCGCTTCTGAGCTGGATCGCCATGGCTCCCGCCACCCTACCAGTGGCAGGGTCTTTGAAAATTGAAGTAACCACTACTTCGTCTATGTAGTCTATCCCCCTTTTGATCACTTGATCCTGAAGCGTTCGGATTAGCTCTAGTCCTGTTCTATCTCCAATGTAACAGAGCCTTCGGTAGCTATGAGCCCCAAAGGGTCTTTGCATTATTTTGCCGTCTTTCGTTCGGTCAAATAGAGCACCATAGTATTCGAGTTCTAGAACACGCTCAGGAGCCTCCTTTGCAAATATCTCCACCATTTTCCAGTTGGAAAGGAACTGGCCTTCGACTATTGTGTCGGAAAAGTGCACCTTCCAATTGTCAGAAGGGTCAACATTACCAAGAGATGCTGCTATTCCGCCCTCTGCCATGACGGTGTGAGCCTTGCCAAGAAGGGATTTGCACGCTATCAGTACCTTTGCTCCTTTGTCAAAAGCTTCGATCGCAGCTCTGAGACCGGCTCCTCCAGCACCGACGATCAAAACATCAGTGCTGATTGTTTCGTAACTCTCGTCGTCTGAGGAGATTGGCGAAGATTCGAGAGTCCCCGCTGACCACAACTCCACACACTGCCTCGGGTAAGTTACAAAAACAGCTCAGTGAACTTTTTGTTTATAATAGTAGCGGGTCTACACCAAGATCAAATCAAAGTTAATAATTTAATAGACAGTCTGCTCAATCTTCTAGACTCTGAGCAAGAAAGACGTACTTGCTTTTCAAGCATACAGGCAATGGAAAAGGAACAATGTGATCGTTCCAATGATTGAGAACAATTCTCGTGGTGCAATAATATTTGCGACAGGGATGGAAAATGAAACGATTTCACGTCACTTTGCCCCCCAAGAGAAAGGAACTCTGATCGAGTATGTTTTGGATTCTGTCTGGACAGTCGCAGATGAATTGATAGTCGTCTTTGATCACGAGCCTAAGCTTTCGACGATTGAGGCAATTTCTCCCTTTGGAGTAAAGGTGCTTACTACGTCGAAGCCTGAAACAGCGCTCCAAACTATCTGTGATGCATTCAAATCAGCAAAGGCCGATCATTGTCTTCTCGCAACGGAAAGAGCTCCGCTACTCAAGCCGAATGTCGTTCTCGCGCTATTTGAAAATGCATTGGGTCACGACCTTGCGATTCCCAAGTGGAGAGATGGTAGGATCGAGCCCTTCCTTGCTGTTTACAGAAAGAATCCGTTTATTCGTTTGGCTACATCGCTCAAGCTCTCACCACGAGCAACTATCAATGACCAGATAGGAGCAATAGCAGACAGACTCTTTGCAGTCAAATATGTCTCAGTCGAAAATGAACTCAAAGAACTTGACCCCGAGCTCGACTCATTCCTAGAGGTGAAGGATGAGAAGAGCCTTCAGAAGGCGAGGATCAAGGCATCCACAAGAGGAAAGAGGATCCTAAAGCGCGCAGCCAAGATCAGATAGACACTTTTGCTCACTTTCAGAGGCTCTCAGTTTCGTTTCAAAGGATTTGAATATGAGGAGGAAGAAGAAGAAGAAGAAAAAGGAGCGTCTCGAACCTTACTTCTATATTCGGCACATCTATTCGCTATCAAAGCTGCAATTAGACCTGCCGAGGTACCAGAGTCTATGTTCACAACAGAAATTCCCAAGGAGCAAGCTTGTAACATGCTCATAAGAGCAGCTTCTCCATCTCCTCCGTATCCGTAACCTGACGACACCGGAATCCCAATAACTGGTACGCTCAAGAGGCCAGCCACAACAGAGGGAAGAGCGCCTTCCATACCTGCAGCCACCACAACGGCATCGGGATCGAAAGCCTGAATCTCCTTGATAGGACCTGCTATGCGATGAAGGCCAGCTACTCCGACATCGTTGAAAATCTTGACTTTACAACCCATGAGCGAAAGGATGATCTGAGCTTCCTTGATGGCGAAAATGTCCGACGTCCCTGCTGACAGAAGGCAGACCCTTCCTCGGTCCTTTTCAACTACGTCACCGCCGGTTTCCTTCCTTCTTGCAAACGAAACAGTCGCCATCAAAGCATCCGGGTAATAGTTGAGTCTGAATCCGCCATTCATTTCTCTACCGTTCTTCCCCTTTCTGTTTTTCACCCTCATTATTAGCATGGGCTTTTCCTTTTTCTCCCTTAGATTGCTCCGAACAAACTCAAATGTAGATCGTGATATCCTGCTTACTATGATTGGTGAAAATCGATCGTGATCAAGACGGTACTTGATGAGTCTTGAAAGTATAGCCGCTATCTGCTCTGGACTCTTGCTCTTGCCGTAGATGATTTCTGGAACCCCGCGCCTGTAGTACCTGCTTGGATCGAGTCTCGCAATGTCGTCAACTATTGCAATCGCATCGAGTTTCAACATCTTCTGAGCTTCATCGACACTAATTTTTCCATCTTTCACTGCTTTGAGAATCGCTCGAGTTGAAATCATTCCGAATTTTTGAAGCGCCTCCTAAATCAGTTCAAAGACGTGAAAGGCATAGAGTACAGAAAATTCAATTCGACACGGAACCATTTTAATATTGACCCATTCAAGAAGGGAAACCGTAGCACTGAAGAGAGGATCGGTTCTTTCAAAATTGCCGCTCAATATCGTGGTTTGCATCAAGCAGGTCCCAGATACAAATGACATGAGAATTGATCCAAAAACCAACAATCTCATTCGCGAAGGAGTGCCATCAGTTGTCAACCCAACCGATCTCAACGCCCTCGAAGAGGCTCTAAGGTTCAAGGATCGATATGGTGCGAAGGTGAGCGTGTTGTCAATGGGACCTCCCCAGGCTGAACAAAGTCTTCGCGAAGCGATTGCGATGGGCGCCGATGCTGCATATCTGCTCACCGATAGGCCTTTTGGTGGAGCTGACACGCTAGCTACTACTTACGCTCTCTGGAGGGGGATGCTGAAGCTTCAAGAGCAGGACGGCCCCGTGGATCTTGTCTTCTTCGGGAAGGTTGCTATCGACGGTGAAACCGGACAGGTGGGCCCGGGGCTTGCTGCTCGCTTGCACTTTCCTGTGATCACTTATTGCTCTTCGATTCTTCACGTGGATTTAGACAAAAGGTACCTTGAGGCAGAGAGGAGAGTTGATGATGGGATCGAAACAGTAAGAGTTCCAATCCCTTGCGCAATAACCGTCACAGAGGAGGCAAACGAACCGAGGCAACCTACTCTTGAGGGACTGTTAAGAGCCAAAAGAGCCAAGATAGTTTACTGGAACAAAGACGCGGTTCAGGCAGATCCTAAGCAAATCGGCTTGATTGGGTCTCCGACCTATGTGAAGAAAGTTACGACACCTCCACCCAAGAAGAGGGGAGAGATTATTGATGGCAGAGAAAACCCAAAGGAAGCTGCAAAATGGTTGATCGACAAGCTTGTTCAGATTGGAGCGATCAAGCGGTATGGTGCAATAGAAAGCGCAAATCCGCCTGGAGCTGAATTGCTTTCTAATCCTACTAGTACTTCTCCTTCTTCTTCCTCGACTGGCAATCCTCAAGCCGACCAGAATGTTGCACCTCAAAAGAAAATTCCAGGCGAGCATGGTGATGTTTGGGTTTATGTCGAACACAGGCGAGGAGTCCCCGCGAGGGTCTCGTGGGAACTCTTGGGCGAGGGAAAGCGGCTTGCCCAAATGTATGGGACTAAGTTGTGTGCAGTTGTTCTCGGCGACGGAGTTGAGCAACTTGCTTACGAAAGCTTCGCGTATGGAGCAGACACAGTTTATCTCATCGAGCATCCTGTATTGAGAGATTACAGGAATGAGCCGTACAGCAAGGCCTTTGCGTATCTATCAAACAAGTATCGACCTGAAGTCATTTTGATGGGAGGAACTTACAACGGAAGGGATCTTGCTGGAGTTCTTGCCACTCTGATCTCAACGGGGCTAATAGCAGACTGCACCTCCCTCGACATTGATGAGAAGGGTGGATTCAATGGCACGCGGCCGGATTTTGGTGGAAAGGAAATGTCGACAATAGTCTGTCCAAGAACGAAACCGACTATGGCATCAGTAAGACCTAGGGTCATGAAGGTACCTCCCAGAATCGAAGGGAGGAAGGGGAATCTTGTTCGTGAAACGATAGACCTCGACGAAAACGAAGTCAAGGAAAAAATACTTGCATTCACTCCTGTGGAAAAGGCGGGTGCAAGGCTTGAAAATGCCGATATCATAGTCGCGGGTGGAAGAGGACTTGGAAATGCAAAGAATTTCTCCCTTGTGGAACAGCTCGCTGAAGAACTTGGAGCGCAAGTAGCCGCAACAAGGGCAGTGGTTTATCTCGGTTGGGTGTCAAAGGATCATCAGGTCGGTCAAACAGGAGTGACGGTTCGTCCAAGATTGTACATAGCTCTTGGGATATCGGGAGCAGTCCAACATCTTGTCGGAATGGAGAATTCTGACACGATAGTCGCAATAAACAAAGATCCTGAAGCTCCCATCTTTGGCGTTACCCATTTTGGAATAGTGGGCGACTTGTTCAAGATTGTGCCGGCAATGATAGACGAAATCAGGACGAGAGGCCTATCACGCAAGGCAGCTGTGGCTTTAGCAAAGTAGGCATAAGCTTTTGGGGTTGAAGAGAGAATTTGCCTGAAAAATTCGACGTAGTAATTGTAGGCGCGGGTCCGGCCGGTGTTTCAGCTGCAATAACTACCTCAAAGGCTGGATTGTCGACGCTCGTCATTGAACGGGGTGACTTTCCTGGAACAAAGAATATGTTTGGTGGAATAGTCTTTGCAAAACCTACGGCGCAAATAGTACCTGATTTTTGGAGGACTGCCCCCATTGAAAGAAGGGTCATCGAATATCAGTATTGGTTGCTTTCTGGAGAGTCGCATGTTTCTATTTCTCACAGAAACCAAAAATTTGCGAAGGAACTGAACAGCTTTACAGCCCTGCGAGCAAGATTTGATAGATGGTTCGCACAGCAAGCAGAAGCTTCTGGAGCCACGCTCATTACAAAGACGACTGTCACTGGAGTGCTGAAAGATTCCAGGGGAGCTGTAAACGGTGTGACGACAGATCGGGGAGAAGTGCTTGCAAATGTGGTTATAGCTTGTGATGGAGTGAATTCTCTCATCGCAAAGGGAGCGGGAATGCACGAAGAATGGAAACCGCAGGACATCGCTCTAGCGGTGAAGGAGACCTACTCGCTTGCGAAGGAGAAGATCGATGAAAGATTCAATTTAAGAGGAGATGAGGGTATCGCCATCATGATCTACGGAGGTCGCGAGGAAGAATTTGCGGGCTTCATATATACAAACAAGGATACGATTTCGCTTGGAATCGGAGCAATCATGAGCGATCTTGCGAAATATAAAACAAGGCCTCAAGACCTCCTCGAGTGGATCAAATCTCACCCGTCGATCAAGCCTCTATTGGAAGGATCTTCGCTCCGAGAATATAGCGCTCATTTGATCCCTGAGGGAGGATTCAATAAGATTCCGCCTCTTTATGGAGACGGAATACTTGTGGCTGGAGATGCAGCGATGCTTGTTAATGCACTCAACTGGGAAGGAACAAACTTTGCAATGTACTCGGGAAAGTTTGCTGGCCAAACAGCGATCGAAGCCAAGAAGAATGGGAGGTTCGACTCTTCACAGCTTGCTCTCTACAAGCAGTATCTTGAGGAAAGCTTTGTTCTGAAGGATCTTAAAAAATTCAAAGACGTTCCTCACTACATCTCTACTCACAGGCAATATCTTACCCTCTATCCCGAGATCATAAACACTATAATGTACAAGTTCTTCGAGGTAGACGGGAGACCCAAAGAAGATCACATAAGGGAGATGAAGAAGGAAATCTACAACAGAAGAGGTAGAATTGGACTCCTGCTAGATGCTTACGGACTCTATAGGCGAGCAACTTGAGTGGATAAAATGATCACTACTCCAGGGACCCAACGTGAGCTCTGAGATCGTCTTGAGTGACCAGACACAACCAAAAGGGGCGCAGCAACAAGCTCTCCGATCGGCTAGTTTCCAGCAGTCTCCTGATTCGCAAAGCGAGTCTAGCCAGAAAATCTCAGTAGAGGAGAAACTCTACCTTGCAAAGTACAAGCTAGATGAAAGACCACACCTTGTCATCTACGATCAAAGCATCTGTTTGAAATGCGAACAGATCAATGGAACTCCTCAGCCATGCATGATTCTGTGCCCAGCAGATGTCTACAAATGGGAGGATGGGAAGAGAAACGTAGTCTCGTACGACAATTGTGTAGAATGCGGCGCATGCAGGATCATTTGCCCATATGCGAACATAGAATGGAAATACCCGAGATGGGGAAGAGGGCTTTCTCTAAGGTATGGATAGTAAAAATTTGATTAAAGGACTTCAACCATGGAAGCTTCGATATGAATTTTTTAAAGGCTGAGAGAGGATATCGCTTCCTTGAGAGTCTTCGCTCCCCGTTCAAAAGATTCTCTCTCCTTCTGAGACATTTCAATTTCGATAATTTTTTCGACGCCCTCAATCCCTATCGAGGCCGGAACACCAATACATATTCCCGATATTCCATACTCGCCTTCCAGATAAGCTGAGACAGGAAGTACGGCCTTCTTGTCATAGATCACAGCCTCGATCATGCGGGCTACGCCATTAGCAGGCGCATAGAATGTTGCACCTTTGAGTTCTATCACTTTGGCCGCGATTTTCCTTGTCTCTTCTACCATTTCATCGACAATCTGAGTCTGAGATACAAACTTGCTTAGCGGAATCCCATTAACTGATGAGTTGCTGAATATTGGAGTCATAGACTCGCCATGTTCGCCGATCACAAGTGCATTGATCGACATCCTCGACACATTCAGCTTTCTAGCCAAAAGCTCTTTGAAGCGAGAAAGGTCTAGCATTCCACCCATCCCGAACACTCTTTTCTTCCCGAATCCTGTTGTCCGAAGTGCCACATATGTCATCGCATCCATCGGGTTTGCAACCATAATGATTTTGGACTCTGATGCATATTTTGCGATTTCCTGCGAAACGGACTTCACGATTCCTGCGTTTTTCGTGAGAAGATCCATCCTGGTCATCCCAGGTTTTCGAGCCAGACCAGCAGTAACGACGACGATATCAGATCCTTTGAGCGCGCTGTAATCGTTCGATCCGATTATTTTTCGATCGATGCCGAGCTCTGCAGCCATATGGCTCAAATCAAGCGCTTCGCCTTCGGGAAGCCCGGGAATGATATCCACAAGAGTCACGTCGTCAATGTTTCTCTGGACCAAAATCATTGCAAGGGTGCTTCCTACTCTCCCTGAACCAACAATCGAGATCAAGATTGAAAGAACACCGAGACTATACTCTTCGGAAGAAGCGTTAGATCAAATCTTCATTTAAAGGATGTTGCGGAATTCATTTCCTTGCAGCACCAAAACAGATCTGAGTCTTCGGTGTGATTGTCTCTTTAACAACGATCATCGAGAGGACCTGCACGATGTTGTTGTCGTCATTATGAAGCAAATCATATCTCACAACACAAGTTTTAAACACATGATCCGATTCGAGAGTTTGTACGTGCAAGCCGCCGGTGACAATTCCCCAATCGAATGAAACCAGTACAGCAAGCCGCAAAGGTGCTTTGAAGCTTGACAGGGACATTGTTGCGGTTGTCGAGACTAATGTGGATGACGTAACAGGGGAAATACTCAGTCAAACAATTGAGAGGCTCTTTGAAGAAGGGGCGTATGATGTCTCAACATACTCATACCATGGAAAGAAGGGAAGGGTTGGACATACGGTGCGCATAGTCTGCTCGACCGACTCCATTGAGAAATTTGTTCAGATTCTCATTGAGGAGACGGGAACTCTTGGTGTGAAGGTCTGGGAGTGCACTAGGTTTATTGTGCCGAGAAAGACAATTTCTATCCCTGTGTCAATCGAGAATTTTCATGGAAACGTAAACGTAAAAGTTGCAGAATTTGGAGGAAAAATTCTCAGAGTAAAACCTGAAATCTCTGAAGTTAAGCAAATTGCAGAGAAGGAAAAGATTACTGTCAGAGAGGCATTGTTTAGGGTTTCTACGTCAGCTCAGGATTTCCTCCAAAAATCAACCCAGGAAAACAAAGAATCAGTTTCTCAGACAAAGACCTAATAGTCGTATTCTTACTCTTGTTCATGACATTGCTAAATAAGGAAAAAAGAGGGGGTAAATAGCTGGACTGATATGATGCGAAACGAAGAAGACTCGAATTCAGAGAGAAGGGTCGGAGTTGAGTTTCTTCGGGCACTCATAGAATGGTTCAGACCCTTTGAGTCAGCATTGGTCGCATTTTCTTCTGGAGTGGATTCTAGCTTGGTGGCTTTGGCGGCATACAGGGCGCTTGGCCAAAGAGCATTTGCGGTGACATCAATCTCGCCAAGCTTTGCAAGACGCGAACTTCTTGAAGCAAGGAAGATTGCAAAAGAAATAGGGATAGAGCTAGTGGAAGTGGAACAAGACGATCTAAATTCGGTAGATTACGTGATGAATCAGGTCAGCAGATGCTATTTCTGCCGTAGCAATCTTGTAAGGGCGATACAACCAATTCTCAAGGAAAGAAAGCCTCAGGTGTGCGTCGATGGAACACACCTCGATGACATG
Organism: archaeon; assembly: GCA_902812485.1. GTDB lineage: Archaea > Thermoproteota > Nitrososphaeria > Nitrososphaerales > CADDZS01 > CADDZS01. The sequence goes on along the minus strand of CADDZS010000003.1, from coordinate 39,393 downwards.
TCATCTCCAAGACCTGGCATAAAGGCATTGAGAGAGGGAGGATTCCGCTCTCCTCTTGCTGAGCTCGGGATGAGGAAAGAAGATGTCAGAAGGGTAGCAAGACTTGTTGGACTTTCTAATTCCGAGAAGCCCAGCGAGGCTTGTCTTTCGAGTAGAATCGCTTATGGGCAAGCAATTGATACGAAGACTCTTCGAATGATTGAGGATTCCGAAGAATTCATTCGACAGATCACTTCTGCGTCTGTAGTAAGGGTAAGGACGATTGGGACACATGCTGTAATTGAGTTGAATTCTGATTCAATCGAGGAAGCAAGGCGCAAATTTGCAAAGATAGAAACAAGGCTCAGAGCACTTGGGTATTCTTCAGTTGAGCTCGATCCAGAAGGCTACAAACCTGGAAAGATGCTTTCTCTATTTGTTCAAAACAGGCCATAAACAGTCATTCTGAACGAACTAAGCAGAGATTTGAGCTCAAGATACCAATTTAGAGACTCGAATCAATCATAACCAAATAGCTAAAGTAAAATTCTCCTGTTCTGAAATTCGGATCTTCGAAACCAGTCGGTGGTTCCTTGCGATGTCAGAGAGCGAAATAGTAGCTTACTTTCGTAAGTTGCGTAAGATAGTTAAAGATCATACTGAGTGGCGAACAAGAGAAACTCTGAATTTGATCCCTTCTGAAAACGCTGCCTCAGAGGAGACCCTCTCGCTTCTTTCGACCGATTTTTCCAATCGATACTCTTCGCGAGACCAATTTTACAGAGGAACGAAGTACAGCGACGAGATAGAAACTCTTGCAAAAGAACTTGCTCGGAAACTTTTCAGGGCGAAATTCGCCGATGTGAGACCTCTCTCTGGGCATCTTTGTTCGATGATCGCCTTTGCTTCTCTACTTCGGCCTGGAGACAAAGTTGTAACATGTCCGCCAGCTTACGGAGGATATCCTGGCTCCTCCGAAGAAGGCCTTGGGAAGATCTTTCGACTTCGTAATCTCTACTTCCCCTTCGATCCCAAAGAATTCAACATAATCCCAGAGAAAACCAGAACATTGGTTAATCTTCGGAAACCGCGACTTGTAGTCTTTGGTGCAAGTTACATTCTTTTTCCGTACAAGATTGACAGTTCCTTGCCTGATCACTACGAAGGAGAGGTAGGGTACGATGGCTCTCATGTAATGGGTCTTATAGCAGGCGGAGCGTTCCAGCAACCACTCAGTGAAGGATGTGACTTTCTTGTTGGTTCCACCCACAAAAGCATGTTTGGTCCTCAAGGGGGAATCATCCTTTCAAACAATCAAGATATCTTCCAGAGGATGGAAGAGTCCATCTATCCCGGAATCGTGGATAACATACACTGGAACCGAGTTGCGTCGCTTGCGTACGCTGAAATTGAGCTATTAAAATTCGGAAGAAACTACGCCGCACAAGTAATTCGAAACTCAAAGGAACTTGCACGGTCTTTATTTGACCTTGGCATAAAAGTCAAATGCCCACATCTGGGGTTTACCAAATCCCATCAGGTATTGTTAGACTATGATGCAAATACTTCTAGAAGACTTGCTGACATTTTTGAGAAAGCGGGAATAATCACAGACGTTGCAATACGTCTTGGCACATCCGAGGTAACTCGTAGGGGAATGAAGGAAGAGGAGATGCATCGCATTGCTTGGCTCATATCAGATCTCGTTAATGGAAAGAGGAATAGCGAGTCTGTTAGAGGGAGCGTGAAAAGACTAACCCGAGAGTTTTCAAAGCTTGAATTTTCCTTGGCGGAAGAATGATCGAAAGTTTTCGCCCCAATGATTTACCAATAAGTTCAACTGGTGAGTGAGTTTCCGCACTTTATACAAAATCTCGAAGTTGGAGAATTTGCATAGCCGCATCTCGAACATGTTTTCAAGGTGCTTACTTGCGGTGGAGGACTTGGGGGATAAGGCACTGTCGCCGTATAAGACCCTTGGGGTTCCGTTCCTATCGCAGGTGATTGCGTGTCCATTCCTCGGCCTGCTCTTGTACTCTTGTGCTTGAGAAGGATGACATCAGCTACCGCTTGTATCTCCTCAGAACCTATGAAGAGATCGAGCTCCTGCTCATTTGAAGATTGCACATCATTCTTTCTTCGCACCTGAATCGCAACCCTTCCGTCTGGAGAAACCGCCAAGTCCATCACTGTTCCAACAATTATGGCATCAGTTCCCACAACGGGCTTGCCTATCAAATCCTCTCTTTTGATAAAACTTGAGCCCTTTGATGAAGCCGAGTCAGACCCTGATGCTTGAGCTGAGTTCGTAGAGTCCATTAGTCGATTCAACACATGCCAAATGCAAGATGATAAAGCATCCACACTATAAAATAATTTTAGTGAAAGTTTGAAAGGAGACGCTTCAATATCATCCTTCAGTTTTCCTTCTCCCTTGATACTCTGTGTCAAAATTCGTCTTGCGACCCCAAGTCCTAGGGAAGGAGTTCAAGGAATGAATCTTAGGGGAACAGATCCAATGCTCTCGAAATGATGAATGTAAAGAGATACTATGATCTCGATATCTTAATCTTCGTAGTGACTTGATGAAAGAGGAAAGGGAGAGAATTGCTTGATAGATGAAAGCGATTTGCAGAAAGCAAGGATTTCGCTTTCAAATCTTTCTAACATCGGTCCTATTGCAGTCATGCCTGATTTCTTTATTGATAGGTTCATCAAGGTCGAGTCATTTCAAGATCTTTGGAAATCAATAGCGAGAAAGGGGAGAGGTGGAGGAGGCGGAAGCATCAGAGGAATCATCCAAGACGAAGTGAAAGGCGGGAATGCAGTTAATGTAGCTTATTCGCTTGCCAAATTCGGTGCAAAAGTCAAACTTCTCGCCATCTCGAATTCCTTGCCCAAACTAATTCTTACATCAATATTCAGTGCGTATCCGAATGTGGAGCTTGAAATTTTGCCTGGCGATTCTGGATACACTGTGGCGCTAGAAGGAATAGAAAAAGGTAGACACGTGAACATTATGTTAAGTGATACAGGCGCGGTCTCAGATTTTGACGGCACTGAAATCCCCAAAAAATACTGGCGGGCTATGAAAGAATGTAGAGCCGTGTCAGTGCTGAACTGGGGCGCTAACAAGAGTGGGACTGAGCTATGCAAAAGAGTCTTTTCCTTTGCAAAGAAAGAACTTCGAGGCAAGGCCCTTACTTTCTTTGATCCTTCAGATCCTTCTGAATCTTTGGAGTTGCTTCCTTCTCTAAAGAAGCAAGTCTTCGACACTGGCCTAGTTGACGTCATGAGTTTGAATGAAAACGAAGCAAGGATTTTGGGAAAGGCATTCGTAGGTTTCCGTCTGTCGTACGACTATACAACGACTGATCTGTTCAGGCTAGGATTGAGACTTTCAGAATGCTGTGGTACAGGAGTTGATATCCACACAAGGAAGATTAGCCTTTCTTGCATGGGAATGGATTATGTAGTCGAGAGATGTGCGAGGGTAAAGCAGAGAATCGTGACAGGAGCAGGCGACGTATGGGATGCGGCAGATCTGATCGGATACCTTGCAGGCATATCTCCAACACTTAGGCTCGCCTTTGCAAACGCGGCTGCTGGTCTCTATGTTTCGAGTACCTCTGCAGAACCTCCCGAGCTTGAAAGTGTGTTGGAGGTTCTTGCAATGAGAAAGAGTCACTGAGGCTCGATTGTAGCCGGTGGCTTGCTAGAAATCGCGTAGCTTACCCATGTGACCCGCTGCAATTCGTTTGTGATTCGTTGGCTGATCCTCTCAAGAATCTCGTGCGGAAGATAGACCCAGTCAGCAGTCATGGCGTCAAAGGACTGTACGACTCTGACGATGACTATGTGACCTACTGCTCTTTCATCTCCTCTGACCCCTGTCGCAAGATCATCTCCCACGACTGCAAATGCTTGCCACACCTTACCGTAGTAACCTGATGCAACGAGTTCTTCCTCGACTATTGCGCTAGCTTCTCTGCAAATTTCAAGCTTTTCGAGAGTGACCTCGCCTATTATTCTAACTGCAAGACCAGGTCCTGGGAAAGGATGTGCTTCAACAATATCTTTGGGAAGTCCAAGCTCGATCGCAATTCTTCGCACCTCATCTTTGTAAAGTGCCCTCAGTGGCTCAATCAGTTTGAACCTCATCTTTGACGGAAGGCCGCCGACATTGTGATGAGACTTGATCTTTGATTCGATTTTTGACGCGCCTGCTGCACTCTCGACCACATCAGGATAGAGGGTTCCTTGAGCAAGCCACAGAGTTTTCCCTCCTCCAATCTTCCGAGCCACTGATTCAAAAGAACGAATGAATTCCTGACCAACAATCCTCCTCTTTTCTTCAGGGTCGGCAACTCCCCTGAGTCTTGCCAAAAATCTCTTCTTAGCGTCCAAGATCACTAGGCGGCTTCCGAGCTTCTTTCTGAAGCCAAGCTCGATCTTCTCTCTATCCCCCTTTCTCAAGAGACCATGGTCTACAAAGACGCAATATAGCCTATCTCCTACGGCGCGCTCCAAGATCCAGGCAGTCGTTGCAGAGTCCACTCCGCCGCTGAGAGCACAAATCACAATATCATCATTTCCGACCATCGAGCGAATGTCTGTGATCGTTTGCTCGATCACCTTCTCAGGTGACCAATTCTTTGGCGCTTTACAGATTTCGAATACAAAATTCGAAAGTATCTTCATTCCATTTTGCGTATGAGTGACCTCTGGATGAAATTGCACTGCGTAAAGCTGTCCATTTGAGATCGCGGCGAAGGGCGAGTTTTCAGTCGCAGCTATTGATTTGAAATTGTCTGGTAGAATTTTAGCCGCATCGCCATGGCTCATCCAGCACACAAATGGAGTTCTTCTTTTCAAGCCCTGAAACAGCTTGTTCTTCGATGTAACTCTAAGGAGAGCCTTTCCGTATTCCTTTCGATCAACACGTAACACCTCGCCACCCATCTGATGCACCATAACTTGCAACCCATAACAAATTCCAAGAATTGGAATACCCATTTCGTAGATCTTCGCGTTGGGGAAGGGAGCAGTTGGTTCAGTAACGCTCTTGGGGCTACCGGAAAGAACCAGTCCTAATGCATTCTTTCTAGTTATTTCATTTGGAGAGATATTGTGTGGAACGAGTTCAGAATAGACTCCAAGCTCCCTTATTCTTCTGCAGATCAGATGGGCGTATTGAGCTCCAAAGTCGAGTACAAGTATTCTTTGCCGATCTTTCTCTTCGTGATTGTACTTCAACTGGTCAAGGACACATCCGAAAGAGAGTGTAAGAAAGCTGACTCTAATGAGAGAAGGTTAGATCTTTTCTTCGCCTGGGAGTATGATGCTGTGAGGCCTCAGCTCTTCGCTTCCCGCAGCGCTCACAGTTCCGAACCTCGCCTTCAGCCAAAGTTCCTTGATCGATGAGGCGCCTGCGTATCCAAAAGATGCTTTCAGTCCAGAAGCGAATTCTTCGACGACTACCTGCACATCTCCACGATAGGGAACAACACCTTCCACTCCTTCAGCGATTCCCTTTGAGGGCTGGTTGTACCTATCCATTGCAAAGCGCTTCTGCCGCGAAGCATCGCTACCCATTCCCCTGTAAGGCTTGTAGTATTTACCTCCCACCTTGATGAGCCCGCCAGGCGACTCGGTACAGCCAGCAAAGACATTTCCCATCATTACTGCGGAAGCACCGGCAGCAAGAGCTAGTGCTGCATCCCCAGCAGATCTTATTCCTCCATCTGCTATTATGGGAATACTTTCCATTCCAGCTTCTTGCAGACCCAAAGCAATCTGCGTGACCGCAAACAGAGTGGGGGCACCTGCTTTGGTGACCTCTGAGGTGACACAGATTGAACCCGAACCAACTCCTGCCCTGATGGCACTCAATCGTCCATCAAGAGCTTCGATTGTGTCCCTCGTTCCTTCCAAAGTTCCTAGATTCCCGGCAACGAAATCTACCGAGGTTTCCTTCACGAGTTTCTTCGCGGCTTCGAGGACATTTGAATTGTGAAAATGGGCAACATCTGAGACCAGTAAGTCCACATATTTTTCTATCGTCTTTGCTCTATCAAGGTCAAATGGAGAGACGGCAGCCCCGACCAAGAGCCTCCCCTGAGAATCTCGAGCCGCAAACGGAAATCTCTCTCTTGAATAGACGTCTTTGATCGTGATCAAACCAAGAAGCTTCTTGTCATTGCCTACGACTGGTAGCTTCTCTACTCTGTGCTTGTGCATAATGCGCTTTGCATCTTCAATCGAGACATCTGGTTGAGCGACTACGACGTCGCTTGTCATCACGGCCCTTACTTCTTCTGTGCGGTCAGCAAAATTGACGTCTCGCCTCGTGAGGATTCCAACAAGATGATCAGACTCCACCACTGGAAGTCCTGAGATAGAATGCTTGTTCATGAGCTCTAAGGCGTCGGATATCTTGTCATGCGGTCCAATTGTGAAAACATCTCTAATGACGAAAGACTCTGCTCTCTTGACCTTCTTTGCATTCTCTACCTGCTCCTCTATAGACATGTTGCGATGGATTATTCCAAGGCCCCCCTGTCTTGCGAGAGCAATAGCCATCTCGGACTCCGTTACCGTATCCATCGGAGAAGAAATGAAGGGAAGATTCAGCTTTATCGACTTCGTAAGTCGGACAGAAAGATCGACTTTATCAGGCTCAACCTCGCTTCTGCCTGGAAGTAGCACAAAATCTCTGAAGGTGTAAGCTTCGCTAGCCTTCACAAGCTTTGAATAGAAATCTATTGGCAAGTGGTCTAATTCTCCTTTTTAGAGCTTCACTTGCCAAAATTGTATCATGATTGCTTGGCTATAAGCGTTTGTCACTTGTTTCTGCGTTGTAGGATTTTCGGTTTCATGTTGGTCATTCTTGACGATCTACACATTTGGGCTAACGTGATGCATATCACGCCTCTACACCAAAAAATCGACAATTTTTTTCTGAATTGTGTGGCAGAGCATCGTATATTTGAGAAGGATATACACACACATGGACCCTTACTTTTTTTCGAGCATTCGAGTGAATGCCCAAGTTGCCGTGCTGATTATTTCGTTTAGTCGGGAATTGTCTCTGTAGTTGTATACGCTTATCTTGGCAATTAGTCCGTCCTTTTGCTCTATTTCATACCTCAAGATCTGATCCTTCGGAAGCTTTCCTAATTGCCCATCCTGCTGATCTTTGTTCTCGTATCCTTTCAGTATTCTGTTAATGAAAAAAGACTCGAAAGGAGGAGTAGTCGGGGAGAGTTTGACGTCGCTCGCTGGAACGATGTCGATTCTGTTTGGGGTGATATACGCATTGGCCAGCAGAAGCCCATCCTTTGCCCTTCGTAGCACTCTAGAACTTTCACCGCCACCTGTGCGTCGCGCTTCCAGCGCAGAGACTTCTTGTGCACCGAGTTCCTTCCGAGAACCAGTCTCAAATTGCGAACCCTTTACCGGCTCAACCTCCGGCCTTGGCAGGCTCTGACGAAGATTTGCAGCTGGAACAAAGCTCGCCTTTCTCAATATAGAGTCAACTATCTTCGCCAATTCTTTAAGATGGTCGAGCTCGGATTCTAGCTCCGATATCCGATTTTCGATCCACTCCTTTGTTTCAGCCGCCCTTCTTATCTCGTCTTCATTAGGAGCGGAGTCTTTTGATTCCATTTTGTTTCTTCTGGAGAGCGATTCACTAGCTATGGCGACATGGCTTAAATGTTTCCAGCCCTTCGAATTGCCTCTGCAACTCGAACCACATCCAATGTTGCGAAGACGTCATGGGTTCGAATGACGTTGCATCCCTTGAAAACTGCAATTGCCGTTGCTCCCAGAGATCCAAATAGTCTTTCCTCAGGCTGCTTTCCTCCTGTAATTTTTCCGATGAATCTCTTCCTTGAAATCCCGATGCAAATTGGCAAGTTGAAACTTTCTCGCAACTTATCAAGCTTCGAAATCACAGTCGTATTCCATTCCACATTCGAGAGTCTTGCATCAGAAAAGAAACCTATCCCGGGATCGATTGCAATTTTCCTTTCCGGTATGCCTGCAAACTGGGCTTTCCTCAACGACTCTGACAGGGCATCCGAAATCCTTCTCAAAGGATCTCTCAAGCTCCTTGGTCTGATTTCATGAGCAGTCAAAATCAGAGAGCAGTCCTTGCATGATATCAATCTTGCAACTTCTTCTCCCCCTCTTTCTCTCAACCCATATACATCATTGATAATTGTAGCTCCCGCCGCAATCGCTGCTCGAGCCGGATCAAATCTGGTGGTGTCTGCTGAGACCTCAATGTTCACCTTCGAACGCACAAGCCGGACAGCTCTTTCTAGCAGCCGTCTCTCCACTTCAATTGAGATCTCCTGGGTCTTGTAGGGAGCTGTTGACCTTGCACCCAAGTCTATGATATCTGCGCCATCTCTCTCCATTTGAAGCGCAAGGTCGATAACCTCTTCATCAGTGCGCTTCACCGATCCTGAATAGAAGGAATCAGGAGTGAGGTTGATGACTCCCATTATTCGCACAGGATGACCATCTCCCACTTTCAGTTTTCCGAGAGTGCTTTCAATCATTTGATGTAACTCTCTCGCTCCTTTCCCAAGGTCAACCTTTTCTTTCTTTTACGGTTTGGTCGTTGAAAACAAAAGTACTCAAATGTGATTCTGAAACTACCGAATATCTGCAATCCAGAAAACGAACTTTTTGTATCTTTCGAGAATTGACTCCATTTTCAGAGCATAGGCGTCTCTAAACTGGCGTAGCTTCGCACTCTGAGAGTAGCGAACAACAACAAGAAGAAGAGGAAGCACTTTTCATTCTCCCCGTAGCGGAAGATGATTTCCGATCGAATGAAATACGGACTTGGCGAAGAGTGGTATCGAGTGCTCTATCCGAGGATATGCAAGTCATTGCAATTTTCAGAATTTGAAGACAGATTGGGAAGGGATATTCTTTCTCGTCTTTTAGCTTTGAAGGGAATTAGGCCGATGGATCTGCTTGGAAGTGAAAACAGTACAGAGAAAGAGTTTGCCTCCGTAATACTAGCAGGCAGGACACTTGCCAGAGATTTGAAGTTACTTGGTAAGGATTTCTTACGAAACACTTACACAATTGCCGCCGACGGAGCCGCCAATGAGTTCCATCGAAAGTTTGGAGTCGTTCCAGACGCCATCGTTTCCGATCTCGATAGCTGTTCGTTCTCATTGCTCAGTGAGGTAAGTTCATCAAGAATCTTATTCGTGCACTCTCATGGTGACAACATCAGGCAGATACTCTCTCTAGTTCCGACGATGGGCTCCAAAATTTTCGCCACAACTCAAGTGGAGGACGACCCCAGGTCTCGCGTGTTCAATGTGGGCGGTTTCATGGATGGAGACAGAGCTTGCTACATCGCGACCTTGTTAGGGTTCAAAAAGCTTCTCATTTTGGGGTTGTACTTTCCATTCTCTTCCAAATTCATAAAGAAAACAACGACCGAAAGGAGAAGTAGAGCAACAAGTAGGAAGGAAAGAAAATTGGAGTGGTCAAAAAAATCCTTGCAACACTTGATCCTCAAGACAAGGGGGAAAGTGGATTTCTTTACACCCTCCCAAGATGCTTACGGAATCAGCGGACTGAAGAAGATTGAAGTTGCGCAGGCTCCGCTAGGAACTTCCTAACCTTTAGGGCGATTTCTTCGGCCATCTCTCTTGTCCCAGCGCTACCTCCAAGATCGTAGGTTGTCTTCTTTCCCTCCGATATCACCTCAGTTGTTGCTTTGAATATAGCCTTCGATGCGCTTTTTTCACCAATATATTCGAGCATCCACGCGCCTGAGAGGATCGTAGCAGTGGGGTTGACTTTGTTTAGCCCCTTGTACTTGGGGCTACTTCCATGGGCCGGTTCAAACATGGCATAAGTTTCTCCAAAGTTTGCAGAATAAACGAGTCCAATGCTACCGATGAGCCCCGAAGCTTCCTCTGAAATGATATCCATAAACAAATTAGTGCTGAGAATGACGTGCTCGTTGTAGAGTTGGGGGTTTTTAACGAGTTGCTGTGCGAAATTGTCTATGAATACTTCTTCCAAAATGATCCCAGGGTGACTCTTTGCGACCTCATGTGCAACCTCGACGAAAAGACCATCTGTTTCCTTCAGTATATTGCTTTTGTTCACAACAACAACCTTATTCCATTTTCTCCTTTCGGCTTCCCTGAATGCAAACTCAGAGACCTTCTGGCTCGCTTGCCTCGTTATCTTGCGTATTCCAATGGCGGTGTCTTTGCTGAGCCTAAAGTCGAGACCGCTATACATTCCTTCAGTTGCTTCTCTGACGCAAACAAAATCGACATCCCCCAAAGGAGAATGATGTCCCGGAAAGGTCTTAACTGGTCGGACGTTTGCGAACAGATTGTACCTTTGACGGATGCTCACAGCAACTGATTTTGGAGAACCTGGAGTCCAAGGTGTTGTCGTCGGCCCTTTGAAGCATGCATTTGTCTCGTCGAGGATCCTCCAAGTCTCATCAGGGATTAAGCTCGGACCTCCGTTCCTCTCCCACCACTCGAGCCCGGCTTCGCATTGGATAAATTCAGTATCTGTTCCTGTTGCTTTCATGACTGTTAGCATAGCGTCGACGAGTTCTGGCCCCGTACCGTCGCCTCTGATCAGCGCTACTCGTTTTCCCATTTAGACACAAGACAACTCCCTATTGCTTTCTTACCCTCTTTTCTCCCCTTATCCGGCGTTTGTTTGATGGAAGCTCTCAAAGGAAACCAAGCACAGTCAAGAAAAGATCGCTTCTAGCATCAGCAAGCTTCGAGAAAGGCTGATTAATGTTTCTGCCTCCACTCGTTTTTTGAGGATCTTCCTAGGGGAGAATGGAAAAATTTCGAAACTGATTGGAGCTTTCGAGTTCCCTAAGCTCGAGTTTATCAACTATCGCGCCCGAAGGGCCTCTTCTTGCCCACTCGATGACCTTTCTTACTCGTTCTTCTTCTCCCTGAATCACAGCTTCAACTCTCCCGTCCGCGAGATTCCTTACCCAGCCAACCACAGAATTTTCGTCGGCCACACGCTTGAGATTTGATCTGAAGAAAACCCCTTGCACCTTTCCAGAGATGTAAACATGGAAAGTCTTGATTGGCAAGATCGTCCACCAATTTCCCTTGTGATCTTTCGACAGAAGCCACTTGTCTTGAAAGAACTAGAGTTTCTTTCAAAAGTATTTCAGAGTATTCTCGCTTCTTATCTTTACGAAGGTGCCAAGACTCTTCTTGTTCTTGTTACTTTTTTCCCGAGAGTCGCATCCTATTGTTTATTTTACAAAGAATACATAAATGGAGTTGGGAGATTCTTTCAATTTACGATTTGAGGCGGATCCTGATTCTCATGCACTCTGAAGTCATAAGAGAGATTCACCTCACCTCCCTTTCAGGACTGGGGTCTTCCTACAAGCTAAAAGGATACTTTCTCCTCAGAACTAACGAAAATGACAAGGAGGAACATAAGATCATGTTCAAGGGTGTTGCCTTTGGTGGGTTGTACGGCGGGCACAATGTCAATGTCGAAATCAGCCGCAGCTCGAAAAGAAAGATTATGGATTTGCTCGGTAAAGGCAAATCTGACGGAGAAAGGGAAGTCGATGAATTGCTTTCGGAGGTGCAAAGAAGGATACTCCAGGGCGATATGGTTGTCGAATTTGAAAAGATAAAACAGCAGGAGCCTAGAAGCGACTTGAACTGACACCTCCTTTTACTGCACATTCTCGGCATTTCACAAATTGTTTAATTATGTCGAGCAACTCTAAAGATGGGATGCAAGAATTTGCCGAAGTGGAAATGCTATCGATGTGGTGAGATCTACGACCAAGAAAGCCCACCTGACATTTGCACAAGATGCAACGCTCAAGTCTCCTTTTGGATTGATTGGACCGAAGCAAAAAGTCCTCTTGACGACCCAGTAAGCAAGTATATGGAAAGAGAGCTAGTAACGATCGGAATAAACAAGAGCGCTTGGGACGCCGCGAAACTGATGAGAGATAGGGGGGTCGGAAGTGTCTTCGTAACCCAGGATGACGAACCTGTAGGCATAGTCACTGAAAGAGACATGCTCTATAAGATTGTGGCTGAAGACCTGCCCGCCGCCCACGTATTGCTGAGAAAGATAATGTCGTCACCTCTCGTGAGCGTGAGCGAAGATACTCCAGTAAGAAAAGCTATTCAGATTATGCAGGACAAAGGATTCAGAAGGTTGCTTGTGACGAGGGAAGGAAAGGCGACTGGCATGATAACTCAGTATGATCTAGCAGCCGTCGCGCTCAAAAGCACTGAAGTCGCATAAGGAAAGACATCCATTCAGCTATTTCGATTCAGTCTTTGGCTCAGGAGATGGAAAGCAGCAGCTCTTTTGACGCCAATGTTTTTTTGTCTATTCTATCCTATGGAAAGCCCTCTCCTAACACGAGGCTTCCCTTTCCTGATTCATAGTAAATCGTTAGTTTAGTCTCGTCATCGAAGCGAAGCACGAAATAATTGTCATTGCCCTGCTTTTCGTACTCCATTGAAATTATCCTGCGACCTTCGAGACGGGATGACAGCTCAGCCACTTGTTTTTCAGTTAAATCATCAGAAAATCTGTAAATCATAGATGTTTTTACCGAGAAATTTCGTAAAAAGTGTTTGCAACAAACAGTAAATTTATAAATGTCTTATGGAGGAATAAAGGTTCTCTTAATAAAACTTTTCTGGTCGATTTATATGAGCATTGACAACAAGGGCTACACTAATCTCTTTCGCCTGCAACGCTCGATTGATCGCTGTCCAAGATGTGGAAAGGGCCCGATGGTCGTCGACACAGCCGGCGGAGAGCTGTTTTGTAGCAATTGCGGTTATGTTGTCAAGGAAAAAATCGAGGAGATAGGCCCAGAGTGGAGGGCTTTCTCCAAGGAGGAAAAAGACGATAGGAGCAGGACTGGTGTTCCGTCGAGTCTTGCGATGCACGACATGGGTCTTGCGACTGTAATCGGCGTCGAGGACAGAGACGCTTCAGGTAAATCTCTTCCAGCATCGATGAAGGCCACGATCGAGCGCTTAAGAACTTGGGACGGGAGAAGCCAGGTCCATGAGCCCGTTGATAGAAATCTCCGTCAAGCTTTTAGTGAGCTTGATCGACTAGCAGACAAGCTCAACGTAAGCGATGCGGTGATTGAGAAAGCCGCATACGTTTACAGAAAGGCTCTCGAAAGGGGGCTAGTTCGCGGGAGATCAATCTCAGCGCTCATTGCAGCTTCACTTTATGCAGCATGTAGAGATACAGAAACCCCTAGAACTCTGAAGGACGTTTCGGCGGTCAGCAACGTCAAGAAAAAGGATATTGCACGATGCTACAGGTTGCTGCTCCGCGAAATGGATCTGAGAATGCCAGTGGTAGACCCGACAAAGTGTATTTCGAGAATCGCAAGCAAGGCTGGATTGTCTGAGAAAACGAAAAGAAGAGCGCTCGACATCCTCAAAAGAGCTGAGGAAACTAGAACTTCTGCTGGAAAGGATCCCATGGGCCTTGCAGCCGCTGCCCTCTATGTAGCCTGTGTCATGGAAAACGAGAACAAGACTCAGAAGGATGTTGCAGAGGCAGCTGGAGTGACCGAGGTTACAATAAGGAACAGGTACAAGGGATTGAAATCGGCGCTCAAAATCTAAAGCTTCTGGTTTTGCCCGATTTTACCGACTTGGCTTAGACTTTTACTCTTTCCTTTGCTTTATTTCGGAGCTCCTCAATGTTGAATAACATTGGATAGTTCTTTGACAATATGTTAGTGTACATCTCTGCCTCTTCGTCCGACAAGTACTGAAACATGTATTGTCCGTTGTAAGGAGAGGGAAGCCCCTCTCTCCTTGAAAATTCTATGTGTATCAGCGGATCCCCTCTCTTGATCGTGATTGGAGCGCGCTCGTTGTTAAGATTGACGAGCTCTAGTGCAAGTCTTCCGACGAAGCCGCTATGAACCTTTACAGAATTCAAGAACGATAGCCCGAGCCTTCCGAACTTGCTCTTTGCTGTCAAGTGGCCTACCAAGTCCGGGGGAGAAAAAACTACTTCATTTGAAATGACATTTCGATGCTCCAAATAATTGAGTACGGTTTCCTGCCTGACTGTTAGAACGTAACCATCGCCATCAAAGAGGTCGTAATCAAACGGATGAATACATTTTACCTCCTCTACAAGCTTGATTAGTTCACTCTTGCCAAGCACTGTCATGATTTCTTAACCTCTTTTCTTTTGGTAGTCTTTTTCACAATGTCACAGCTAAATTTCGTAATGTTCTTCTTCGGATTTTCTTTCTTCGCTTTGGTTTCTAGAGTTTCCCACAAACGGGATAATAATTGTAGGCTTCTATCAGCGCCGGGGGTGGGATTTGAACCCACGAGACCTTGACGGTCACAGGCTAGCCGCGAGCTTGGCTTCACTTTTCATCACAATTGACGGAATCCACTTACTACTCCAGGCTAACGCATGAATCTCCTCTTTCTTTCTCTTGTAATCCAAGATTGTGCGAGAATTTTCTGCGCCCTACCAGGTTACCTGCAAGCCACACATCTTTGTAAGTATTGGTATGCTCTAGGCGACCCCGGCCCTCCCTTTCAGACAAAAAGAAGAGCCACTTTGCTTTTCCTCCCTAATCTCTAACTTCTTCTGCGACTCTCTTTTTTTTCGGTTATCTTACACCTCTTCAAAAAATTCATCGCTATTCAAGGAGTTCATTCTTTCGAACTTTGACCGAGCGTATTTATCGAACCGAGAATCGAGTCCTTTAGCATTTCTTCTGATAGAGTTTCTGCTTCGCCTTTAGTCTTCCACATCCTCGGATAAGTCCCTTGCTTCATGATCACTCTTCGTGTCAGGGCTGCGATGCCGTGCTCTTGAGTCCTGATTTCATCAGCTGCCATCTGAGCTTCCGCTATAGCGATAATCTCGCCCTTTGACGTGAAAAGGCCAACAAAATCTCCCTTTGATAGTGCCTTCGAAAGAGACAATATCCCTGGAACAGCAAGCTGAGCGCCCTGACAGATCGATTCGACTGCTGAATCTCTCACTATGATTTTCGGAAGGAAATTAAGTGCTTCCTCGACGGGACGGATCACTCTTCTCAAACCACTTTCATCGCGCTTTTCTTCGTAATTCGCCTTAGATTCAAAGAGATCTTGCAGTCTCACCAAAACATCTTCGCCGAATTGGCATACTCTCGTTCGTCTAAGTTCGGCCATTGTAGCGCCTACGGCGAGGACTTCGCCGATGTCATAGACCAGCTTTCGTACATATGTTCCAGCTTCACAAAGGACTCTCAAGAGCAGAAGATTTCCAAACTTTTCGAGAATTTCCAATTCGTAGATGTGACGAGTTCTCGTGGCTCTCCTCACGGAGGATCTCTGGGGAGGCTTCTGGTAAACGCTCCCCGTGAACTGAGAAATTGTTTCACGGAGTAGCTGATCGGGAACAGAGTCGTGAATCCTAGCCACCGCAACATATTCCTTTGGACCAAAGAGCAAAACTGTAAGCGCCTTGGTTGCATCCCCAAGTCCCACCGGAAGTATGCCCGAGACCGGAGGATCAAGCGTTCCACTGTAACCCGCTTTCTCAAGATTCAGCATCTTTCGTACCCATGCTGCCACCTGATGGCTCGTTGGACCCTGAGGTTTGTCAAGGATAATGATTCCGTAGTTAAGGTAATCTGAAAGGGATCGTTTGTGGGGTTCAGAGCCGAATTTTGGGTCGCTTTCCTCCTCTCTTATTGTAAGAAGATCTTGCGATTGCGACATCATTTTCTTGAATGTCGGCGGGTCGATGACGGGCCTTCTTTCTTCCTCAGGTAAAAGAACAACATCACCTTCCAATTAACGAATTTCTTCCTCTCTCTTCTGCTCTTCCTTATACCAATTTTTCTATCTTGGAAGCTCGTTTATTCAGATGATCGCCTATTACCTATCTTCTCGATATAATTTCGAACCAGCGAAATTGCTTCGCTTGATACTTTGTGTGCTGACTCGTTTTCCGTGTCAATTACATAGTTGAAGACCGACAGATCGTTGCCAAAGTCGATCCCGTAAAGAGAACGGTACAGGAGCCGATTCTCCTCGTCTCTTGTCTTTACAATCTCAAGTGCTTCGTCAAGCGATATAGAATCCCTTGAAGCAAGCCTCTTTGCTCTTGTTTTGAGACTAGCCTTGAGCCAGATCTTCAATCCATCAGAACAAATCCAAGGAAGCGTGTAGCTTGTGATAACTACTCTTCCTCTTTTCACGTATTCGATAAGTCTTCTGTCTACTTCTTTGTCGAATTCCTTGTTTGAATTTCTCTCTGCAAGAAATCTCATTCCCTCAGGTGTGTCCCACCAGTCTGAGCCTGAAGGCTTGTACCCCTTCTCTAGTGCCATTTCCTTCAACATGTCCCCTCCTCCAACCAGACGAAGCTCGAATTTTTCCGCAATTGCCCGCGCGACTGTAGTTTTGCCGACTGAAGGCATGCCGCTTACGATGATAGAGATCTTCTCCTGCTGATCGTGATCTTTCCTTCCCTCCCTTTCTTTCTCACTTGATGACGGCAAAAGAGGTGCTACGGTTTTCAAGGATGCAATATTCACGGCATTCTTTAGAGACGAGAATTCTAATTACATACTTAATGAGTTCTATGTCTTTTTCTTTTCTAATTGATGCGGTTTGTGCAAAAGAGGAGGGAGGAGGAAGAAGAAGAAAAAGCAAACGAAAAGTCTTGAAAGAATGAATTCAATCAAATGTGAGTCCGAAGAGCCGTGTTATGATTGTACTGAAAGCAAAGGAACTTATGAGATACCACCAGAAGTAGGGCATCAATATCGGTATGCTAGTCACTATCAGTGGAATCGAAATGGGCGCGACCGCAAGAACACAAACATGTGCTCCGTTGAGAAATTGAGTCATAAGAAAATATAATCCAAAAAATGGGAGCGCGAAGAAAAGTGTAGGCTTCAGATTTTCTGTCATCATCTCAGCTTGCATTTTCTGCATTTGTTGCTGCTTCTTCTTCAGCTTCTCTTGCTTTTGCTTGTTCCCCTCTTTGATTGCTGCCCTCATCTCTGACTGGAAAGCTTTCATTTCAGCTGTGTAGCGACGAACTTTTTCTATATTCGTTAGTTTGAGCCTTCCTACTGCTGAAATAAGATTCACTCCGACAGCTAGCACTACTACAAGAGCAGTATACTGGAGTTCAATGTTTTGCTGGCCACATGGTGCATTAAGAGTCCCTGCGCCAAGAGTAGATGCAGCTAGCAGACGAAGTGGCTGAAGAAGAAGGAAGAGAAGAAGGAGAAAAGATTCCAAGGTCGTAATCTACTCAACCAATTGCATTCAGTATGCTTTGGGCAGTTTCCTCGACCTTGTTCTCTCTGTTGTGAACAACGAGCACTGGGCAAGCACATATCAGGCTCGAGGCAAACAGAAGGGATTTGGCCGCTTCAAGCTCTAGCTCAACTGATTCTCGTTGAACGTTTTCCCTTATCCTTGAAGTGTCTTTCTTTCTTCTTTCGATTATTTCTTCAGGGCTTGCAGTCACAAGAACTATATGCGTAGGTCTCAGCGCTTGTAACACGTCAATAGGCATACCAGGCCAAAACCCTTCAGGAGTCGAGATAAACAAGTGTGTATCGACGATTATGAAACCATTTCTCATCATCGAGATTGCAGTAGCTGCTTTCACCTGAATTTTTCTCTGGTCTTCTACAGGGAGCTTCCGTATCGAATCTCTCGAGTTTACGCCGTACTCTTTTGAGGCCCGCTCCAACATCACAGTTCCATAGTTTACGACTTGAGCAGGAATATTCCTTGCCTTAAGAGTTTGAACCATCTTGTCAATTACTGTACTTTTGCCAACCCCAGGGATGCCTACGACCACAACGGATCTTCTCCGTTTTGTTTGCTCCGTGCTTTCGATCTCCATTCCCCCCCTTGGCACCTGTTGTGTGTTTTTTTCGTTTACTTGAGAAGTCTTTCTTTCTTTCTTTCTTGAGTTGAGCTTTTTCCTTTTTTCCCTTGAAGATCTATGTCTCGGGAAAAAGAAAACACTTCCCACCTAAAGCCCTCTGACCTTGTCCTTCTAAAGCAGAAGAATTCGCAACAATGATAATAATTACAAGTATTCTGAGCAGTTTCTCTACTTGCGTCCAAGCAAGGCTCCGAGTCTTGGCATCATAGACTCGAGCTGCTCCTTGACTAGCATCTGATAGTACTGTATTATAATGTCGATCATTAGGAGGAGACCAACCCCAGTCCCGTAAACTCCCAAAAGCTGAGCAAGGGAAGCCAAAAGACCGATGAATATTCCCCCGAGAATAGTGATAACTGGAATGTATTTTGAAAGGATAGCCTCGACAGAAGTCCCTGTCCTCCGAAATCCTGGTACCATGACATCAGCGCCAATCAGATTCTTTGCAGCGGCTTTGGGAGATAGTCCGCCGATCTCAACCCAAATCCTTGCAAACATTACGGAGAATGCCACGGCGAATGCAACATAAGTTAGAGCTCTGATCCAGTCGGTCCCTGCTGCGTAGACAGGAGTCGTAGGACCGGTCATGTAATAAATAAGCGAACCCTTGAGAGGCTGGTATGAGAGAGGGGACTGAGCAGAAGTCACCGAAGTCAGATTATACTTTGCAAAATAGTTGAAGATATGGTTCGAGTTGTTGAGATCATACTGTTTCCAGAGATAGGCTGCAAAGAAGGATATGTTTGCGACTAGCGCCGAGAACAGTATAACAGGTATGTTAGAAACGTAGAGAAGCTTTATCGGATAAACTCCTGCGAACCCTCTATATTTTGTAGAAGTTATTGGAATCTCTATTCTCATTCCTTCGACATATATCACAATCAGCATCGCTGCAAGTGTCAAGATTAGCCCAAAGCCACTTGGAAATTGAGGAGCATCTGGACGGAAAAGCGCTTCAGCTGGATGACCAGCCGCGATCGCGCTAACCAAGAATGGGACAAAACCGTAGATCGATGTGACCCCCTGGGTTACTGGAACTTGCAGGGGGCTAAAAATGTCCCACATGACCCGTTGCGCTACTCCTGCAAGAATGAAAAGGCTCACTCCGCTACCGATTCCCCAACCCTTTTGCACGAGTTCGTCCAAGAGCATTACGATTACGGATGCAGCAAAGAGTTCGAAGAATATAGCAATTGAAGCTGCCGCGTTGATCTGCCCGAAGAGTCCGCCTAGCAGATAGGCTGAAGCCTCAACTGCTATTACTATAATGGTGAGGAATTTCGTCGCCGACGTGAATAGTGCCCTATCATCAGGATTTTGGAAATCGACTTTGATAATCTCTGAACCAGCAAGAAGCTGCAGTATCAGTCCCGCGGTTACGATTGGACCGATGCCAAGAGTCATCAATGTGCCTTGTTGAGAGGCAAATATGATACTCGAATAGGAGAATTGACTTTGAGCACCTACAGGAATTCCAGTCAGAGGCGTTACAGCCATGACCATATAAACTATGACTGCTATTCCAGTCCAGATCAGCTTTTCATTTAGAGAAGGCTTTCGCGTGGGTTTCCTAATTTCTGGCAACACCGTTGCTGCTGCCTTTATGAAATTTGTCAGGGCACCCATGCAATATCAGCCAATATCCAGATTTTCTCGGACTATATCAAGAAAGCGGATTTCATACTAGTTTCTTTTGTGTCTCTGTCTCGCCTTCTCACTTTAGAGCTAGCTCTTGAGTAACGAGCCCACTGTCTGATTTTTCTTTCACAGAGTTCGAAGACCTGTTGCCACGTCCTATTATAACGCTACCACCGGCGGCCTTTATTTTTTCTATAGCCGCTGGAGTTGCAATCGGGACTCGGACTGTGAAAGCACCTGGAGGCTTTCCATTTCCAAGGAGTTTTTGGTATCCCATGCTTCCAAGATCGATGATTCCTTCAGAAGATCTAGGAAAAGACCCCAGATCTTCGACATTAGCCCATCGTTTTACCTTCTGAGAGTTCGGAGGCCTGAACCTGTTCCTTCCGAAGTGGTCAGGAGCGTACTTCACCAAATAGCTCCATTTGTGCTTGTGCAGTCCAGCCATCCCAGATCCTCCCTTTGCCCCTGTTCTTCTGTGCTGACCGACCTGCCCCCATCCGTGAGTCCTTGACCCTCTCAGACGACGAACCTTCCTTAGACGTGTAGCCATTTCCTTTTGTCGTTCCACTCCTTCGATCTATTTTAAAAACACAAAGAGATGTTCTCTTTCTTTATCAGGACTTGAAAATGTAGCTATCCGATTCCTTGCTGATGCGTAGATGATACTTTTGTCTCATGATTTCCCGTATGGTTCGATTTCATTGGTTTTATGTGATTTACCTCCATTTCGTGAAAGTGTGTGCAATCATCAATACAAGCTAGTCGAAATATCCAAAAAAAGGGGCATGAAGGGATTTCCCTATGGTCGAGTAATATAAGTAGGAAGGCTTGCGTCTCTCTCTTTATCTTTACGGCAATTGCCAAGGGATAAATCAGGCTGTCAAGTTTCCCCAATTTCACAGTGCGACAATATTCATCTGCTTCAATCTCAAATCATCTTCTCGATCATCTGAGGAAGCTCTTTGTTCCACCCCAGTATTCCTCCCTGAGTGAATAGTCTTCGCGACGAGCGTTTGAAACCTCCTCGAGGAGGTTTCAACCTAAAGAAGCTACGAAATCCTTGCGCGCCATCCAGTTTCAATTTTCCACTCGCGACGTCTCTTGCAAGTTCATCCAAGGAAGAGTAGTTGGCCCGTCTTGGAAGCTCTTCCTCAGGTACCTTCCTCCCGTTTGAGCTTTCCGCTTTCGAACGAATCAGTTTCTCAACAATTTCGAAATCTGCTTCACACCAAGCCAAGTGCTCCTTTGCACTCTTGAGCATCCCTCGATATGCGGGTGTGTCTGGAACAATGGTGGCATTGAAGCGTCTCAGAAGGTGTAGCTGCTCGAGCGTCTTTCTAACTGGCTTGCGTGTGTTGACTAGACCCCTCATGTTAACGACCAACAAAGATCCTCTCGAACTCTTGCGAGACGCTCCATCATCCCCCTCCTTTCCCTCCCTTCCTTTGACCTCTGAAACAAGATTAGTCATGTAGAGACTCAACTCAAAGTGTAGCCATATGTCTCAAAAAGACTCGAAGCTATTTTACCACGCTTATACCGTGTATCTTTTTCAGAGCGTCGTAGACAGCGTAGGCGATCGATGACATTGTGCTTGTTGAGCCATATGTTCTGGTCCATGCATCCTTTACGCCAGCAAGAGCTAGGAGGTTCTTCACAGTCTGTCCTGCTACGAGTCCTAGTCCTCGAGGAGCTGGGATTATTTCTACTCTCACGCTACCACCCTTTCCAGTGATCCTGAACGGAACTGAGTGAGGCCTCCCATCTCTGCATTCCCAGCTTCCGCAGCCAAGCTTGACCGGAATCACGTTGAGATACGCATCACTTGTGGCCTTGTCTATGGCAACCCTCATCTGCGACGCCTTCCCTCTCCCCACGCCGAACCATCCAGCTTCATTCCCTACCGCGACGACCGAGGCAAACTTTGTGATCTCGCCGGCATCAGTTTGCTTTTGGACTATTCCGACGCTTACCACGTTGGTTTTCATGTCGGGGACTAGCAGCTTCATTATCTCCGGTTCCTTGATCTTCTGACCGGTCTCGAATATTTCTTCGATGGAAGTTATCTTACCGGTTGAAACAAGAACACCTAGTCGGGTCTTGGGAACCCAGGGTACTTGCTCGCGCTCTCTCCTGCTTTGACCTCTCTCCCCCCGACCCGCACTGACTTCAGTAGCCGGAGCTTGACCGCTCTCTGAACTGGGAACCAAAGGCTGCGACATGTTTCTTCCTTTCTCTTTGTCTTTCTGTTTTTTCTCGATCTTTTCAGCGGCTCTTGTTACGGTCAAAAAAAATTCTATGATTGACTAGAGAAATCAATTTTTTCTATTCTGGACTTTGCTTCTTCGAAATGTTTGTGATAATTTGTTGGATCAAAGCCTGATGCGATGACTTGAGAGAACCTCTTCCTGAAAAGATTCGGATCTTTTTCTTGCAACTCCTTTGAAAACCGTTCTATATGTTCTCCCTTAATTCTCGTCTCATCAGGCAAAATTTCTTCACCGACTGCTATCTTGAGACCAGCGTCATTTGCGCCAGCCAAGAGAGAAGCTATCCTCGATCCTTGAACAAACCTCCCAACACCTGAATAAAAGCAAGCACTGTCATAACCTTTTGCAACTGATCGTTTTCCAAGAAGGTACCCGGTCAGATAGGCCGCGGGCAAACTTTTGAATGATCCATTCCAACCGGCTAACGCGGAAAGTTCCTTTGATGAAGATTGGCACAATGTTACATCTCCGTTGAGACTTGCTTTGTGAAGTTGTGTTAGAATATACCTTCCAGAGATAGCAGCTGTCACGAAATCACTACGTCCTATAACGATTCCCTTTCTCTTCCTGTAATCCGTTTTTCCTTCTCTTCTTCGTCTGAAGATTGGAGAGTAATTCTTTTTCGAAAAGTTCAAGGGAATTTGCAACACTCCTCTTAGCTTACACCTTTTTTGGTTCTAGATCCTTCTCGCAGTTTCTTCTTCTTCTTCTGTCGCTAGCCTACAGTCTTCCCCTAAACGATGACATCTCTTCTTCTAGACGCTTTCTTGTTCGGATCTCTCCGCCTTTGACTTTGGGATAAAGAATTTTGAACTGTTGGTTCGTAATCAAACCTCTGTCTCTTGCAACTTTCAGCCTGTGACGTAACATCCTGACTTGAGCCACCCAGAGCTTCTTCTTTCCCACCCTTGCACCCCTTGCCCCCTTTTTTGAGCCTTGACCCTTGCCGCGCAGTTTTGCCTTGTATCTCCTCTGCCTAACTCTTCCTCTAGAGTTACCTCGAGCAGGCTTCGCTCCAATAAGACCTGCAGATATCCATCCACGGATGCTTTCTCTTGTTATAGCGTCTTGAAGTTGCTCTGTCGCCTCGGGATCAAGTCTTATTCTAGACCTGCCAACCCCAAGGACTTCGGCAGCCATCCTACGCTTACTACTCAAGTCAACCATGGCTTTCTGATTCACTCATTTACTTGATTTAGAGTTCACTCAAATCTCAAGATTTGCCTTCGGTAGCGCTTTGAGATTGTTCATCATCTTGCGTTTGCAGACCCGATTCTACCTTCTCGGGCTCAGAGCTTTCGTCTGCCTCACTTCGAATGCTCTGTTCTTCCTCTTTCTCCTCCGCTTCTGCTTTGATCCCTTCTTCCGATTCGCCCTTAACCTGACGCAGCACACCCCGCGCATTGAGCAACTTTATGCCAAGCTCTTTTGCCCTTCTTGCGATTTCGATTCTCTTTTTCTTTCCTACAGTACTGGCAATCCTTGCGACTTCTTTATCGGGCGAAATCTTTTCAAGTTCTTTGACATTGTGAACAAGCACCTCCTTTAAACCTGAAGGATGTAGTCCACGAACTGCTTTTGGCAAGCGGTATCCGACCTTTACAAGAGGAGGCCATCCCTTAACGGAAAGCCTCATGTGACTATCTATTCCCTTCGGTTTGCGCCAGGCCTCATGAATCCTCACATACCGCCATGATTCTTGCCTCCTGAATCTGGGCTTCTTAGACTTCATCGCATTCTTTAGGGCCCAAAGTCTCGAAAGACGGCCCTCGCTTCCCAACTCCTCTTGCGTCGGGGAAGCTCTTCTAGCGACGGATTCGCTCATAGACATAAACACCATCCAAGAAAACTCTCTGATCCTTTCTTTTTACAGTCGTTGCTTGTTCTATGTTGGCAGCTGTCTGTCCAACATCTTTGATAGATGGGCCAGTCACTTTGATGTCTTCCCCTTGAACCTCCACTTTGCAGTCACCAACAATGTCTGCAACCCTTGGAGATCTTTCCCCGTAGAAATTCTCAATCAGCACCTGCTTTCCCTGCACCTTGACGGCCATAGGAAAATGAGCAAAAATTACTTTCAACCTGTACTCGTAACCTTTTGTGACTCCGTGAATGGCGTTTTTGATGATAGAGCCGGCAGTCTTGATAACTGATTGATTCTTTCTTCTCGCCCCCACAGTCGAAATCTGAACCTTACCAGCCTCAACCTTAAGCTCAACAGGAATCTTTGAGAAATCCTCTGAAACTTTTCCAAGAGGACCAGTTATAGTCATAATACCATCTTTCAACTCGGCGCTCACGCCTTGCGGTAAAGTTACTTCCTCAACAAGCGTTTGACGCTTCTTCGAAACATATTGAGATTGTTCAATAGACATATCCAACTAGTCTACCTCCGACACCTTTCTCTTGAGCTTCGATATGCGACATAACGCCGTCTGGAGTAGAAACGATCAAGATGCCAACGCCAACTGCGGGAAGGAACTGTCTTTCCCACCTGATGAACTCGTTCTTCTTAACACTGTATCTCGGGGAGATAACTCCACACCTGTTTATCCTTCCCAAGAGCTGGATCTTGAATTTACCAGCTATGCCATCATCGATGAACTCAAACTCACCAATGTACTTGTTTTTCTGCATGGAACGAAGAACAGCCGAACCAAGTTTCGACGCAGGCACTACAAGGCAATCCTTCTTGTTCCTCACTTCATTGTTGTAAATCGTCGAAAACAGATTTGCTAATACATTGTTTGACGGCATTCGAATGAAATCACCCGCTGAAAAAACAAAAAAAGATTCTATTCGTATTTTTTGAAGCCAAGCTTGGTTGCAAATTCTCTAAAACATTGCCTACAAAGCATCAGATTGTATTTTTGGATCAAAGCACCATATTGACCACAGCGTCGGCACCATCTTGAGCCCTTCCCAAACTTTCGGGGCTTTCCATGTCTTTCCTTAGGCAACTTTTCCTAGACCACCTCAACCGAAAAGTTATTTTTGAAAAAAGAAATTGCTTCTTCCTTTGTGACTCTGTGATGCTTGCCTATCTTTGATCGGTTTCTCAATCTTCTCGCAACTCTGTAGCCGGGTCTCTCAAGTACCGTAGAGACGTTCATGCCGAAAATTCCAATCTCCGGGCTGTATCTTACACCCGGTATCTCGATATGTTCCTTTATGCCGAATGAACAGTTGCCGAATTTATCGAACGAACTCTCAGGAATTCTGTTCTCCCTTGCCTTAAGCAAAAGCTTCAGAATCTCAAACGCCTTCTGTCCTCTTAAAGTCACAACTATCCCTATGGGCTCTCCTTTGTGAATGCCGAAATCCCTAATGCTCTTCCTCGCACTTCTTGAACTCGCCCTTTGCCCTGTAAGGTCCTCTAAGACTCGTCTTGCGCGTTCTATTGCTTCTCCAGAGCGACCAACTCCTATGTTTAGCACAACCTTACCGATCCTACAGTCCTTCATGCCATTTTCCGCGCTTGTCGTTGGGGGCTCGTTGACGGCAACGACTGCTGATGCTTGCATTGGTGTAACTCACTGTTGAGAGAATTCCTAGATTACAAGTCATGGGAGCAGTGCACAATTAAGGCTTGATGTCAAGCCAATACACTTCTCTTTGCCACTTTACTAATAGTGAGAGGAGGTAATTCCTTGCCGAGAGGCAATAGAATTGAAGTGGGGATTTCAGAAG
Source organism: archaeon (assembly GCA_902812485.1). Taxonomy (GTDB): domain Archaea; phylum Thermoproteota; class Nitrososphaeria; order Nitrososphaerales; family CADDZS01; genus CADDZS01. The sequence continues at coordinate 13,822 of CADDZS010000003.1, read as the reverse complement.
AACTGCCATCCGACAGGGTCACGCTTGCAATTGGAGCTCTTGAGAATGTACCTTCCTTTAGCCCTTCGACTGTTACAATCTCTCCTGAACGATCGCCTTTCAAGATAAGTGCAAGTTCGGACGGACCTAGACGAAACGAAGACTGAAGTTTCTGCCCCGGAACCTCTATGATGCAAGAGTCTCCAGGCTTCAAGCTCGTGCCCCCGTTCTTTTCTAAAATGATGCTCCGCCCATCATGTAATCCATATACAAACTTGTCCGTCGAAATTGCTCTCTTTGATCTGACCTGACATATTTTCAAACTTCTTTCAGAGGAACTTGCCTCAACTGGAGTAAGTCCTGACCTGTCCGGAACAATCCGATACAACTTTCCGGCGCTTGAAATTTCTAGGATATCCATCAGTCCAACTGGGAAACCCGCAGATTTTACAGGTCGTCCATCAACTGTTATTTTGCCGTCATTAAGAACGAGTAGTCCCTCCTTTCTAGTTCTCACCAGCCCGAGGACATCCCTCAGCAACACCAGAACCGGGTAGCTGAATGCCTTCGGATGCGGGCCTGGTTCCGTCTGAGGAACGAATCGCTTCTCCTTTCTAGGAATCTTCCAAAACGAAGGAGCTGCTGATCTCTTAGTCCTTAAACTCCCTGATTTTCTAGCCATGGTAATTGATCATCTCGAGTCAACTTCGAGGACTCATCATCAATTCGAAGCTATTTCCTTCCCTCAAGCTTCTCTCTTCTCCATTTGTCATCCAAGTTCAAATTTGTAACTATAAGGTTCGGTATAGCAATTTTGACAGGTGTAGTGCCTCCAGCTATCTTTTCTCGTGTGATGCCCTCAATAGTCACCCTTCCTTCCTTTGGGTATACCTTCTGAATCTTTCCTTCTATACCAGAGTACTCTCCTTTGATGAGTTTCACACTGTCACCTGGTCTCACTCTCACGGTGCTTCTAGCGTATTTTACTTTCATGTCACTTGAGAGTGCAGCCTTTGCATTTCTAGAATTTACCATATGCAGAGGCGCAGTGAAGGAATACTTTCTTACCTTACCAGGTTTTGATGAAGGGAAATTTCTAATTTTCATGGATTCTCGAAACTCACGCGCCACTTTACAAACAGAATACTCTCACTCTTTCGCTCGGAAAACTACTAAACGATCATAGTAGCCAAGTTTGCAATTCTAGGCCATCTTTCAGCTGCCTCTGATGCAACCGGTCCCTTAATGTCGGTTCCCTTCATATCCCCTTCGGGAGTTATGATCACCGCGGCATTATCCTCGAATACTACTCGCTGCCCACTGGGCCTTCTGACAGGGTACTTTTGCCTGATAATAACAGCACCATATGTCTGTTTCCTTAGCTCCGGAGGCCCCCTCTTCACAACCACGGTCACATGATCTCCCACCGATGAGCTTGGAACTCGTTTGAGTCTTCCATGATATCTTGTTACATTCACAACCCTTAGTGTCTTTGCTCCAGTATTATCCGCGCATGTGATAATGGAGTTGACTGGAACGGCCCTCGTGATGTAGAGCTTGAATTCTGAAACTCCCTTTGCGGATACTGCTCTTGATTTGCTCGACATGAAATGCTTGGATCACCGCTCTTTTTTTTGTAGCCGTTGAAAACTGGTCTTCCTCTTGCTGTTCATATGCTCTTACGGATTTGTGAGTATTGTCTTTCTCAAATCTGATTGCTTAGCGACCACTACAAATGACACTGTCTTTGCAAGTGGTCTAGTTTCAGCAACTAGTACAGTGTCGCCGACTCCGATATTATCAAGACATGGAGGAAGATGGGCGTGAACTTTTGAGCGTTTCTTCAAGTATCTCATGTATTTCGGATTGTATTGAAACGATTCTCGCTCAATCACTGCCATGTTCTTTGCTGATACGCTTACGGTCCGTCCGGTCAAAAGTTTGCCCCTCAGTGATAGCTTGCCATGAAAGGGACAGTTGATATCCTCACATGCTTTGTCTGGGGCTCTAACATCAAGACCGATATTCCTCGACTCAGCCATATGTTCCTTTTCCTCCTTTACATCTCCAAACGTAATTTGTTAAATCTAAACACTATCCTTTGATTCTTTCTTGCGGTGCCCCCAGAATTTCATTACCCCGTAAAATGGTAGTTTGAGGAGAACTGTTTGACAATAACCTGATTGTGACAGCTTTCTTTGGAATTGTTAAACGCCTTTCCTCGTGAGAATTCCGACTAACCCCTCTCACGACTTCCTGCAAAAGAATTGTTTGTTTTGTCTCCCCCAGTACTAGGCCGCTTCTTCCGAGAAGAGTGGGGTCTTTAGAGTCGACTATTTCTATCAAGTTACCGATCAACATTCCTGTAAACACCGGTACTCTCATTCTGATTTTACCCAAGCCCTTGATATTTCCTTCCGAATGCAATAGATCTGATCAAAGTGAAAGGGTGTGTGGGGGCATAAACATTCAAACCTTATAGAAGTCGACAGGGAAAGCATTTTACTCCTTTTTCTGTTCTCTCTTGTTCGTCTGATTCATAACCGTCAAAACCCGTGCAATGTTTCTCCTCACAGATTTTATTTCGCCCAATTCCTTCTTCAAAGTTCCTCGAGCAGCAGCAGAACGAAGTTTCGAAAGTTCTGTTCGTAAATCATTTAGCCTCTTAATCAGATCCTCTCTTGAAAGCTCTGATAATTCCTTACTCTTGATTTTCTTCATTGAATTGATTTCTCCTCCGGCTGTCCCGTCACACCGATCTTCTCGGATTGTTTTTCTGCGGTTGATGTCGAGAAACCCTCAATCGCACTCCCAGCTGTTTCCTTTGCTTCTGATGTTTCCTTTGGCTGTTTTGATTCCTCACTTTTTTCGCTGGTCGGTAATTCAGGTGTTACTCCTTCTTTCAATTCTATTTCAGGTGGTATTGCGTCCTTGATGGCAATTTTGACTCTGACACCATATAGACCCATTTTAAGAAGAACGTCAGTCGTGGCTTTCCTCACAGATCTCTCTGCTGTATCGCCACTTTTGGGAACCACTCCAGCAGTGTACTTCTCAAAGTGAGCCCTCTCACTTCTCAGTTTACCAGAAATGATGATTTCAGCTCCCATCGCTCCTGCGTTCATCATTGAATTGAGTGCCCATATCGCAGCTCGTCGAAAGGCTGTCCCTCTAACCACCGTCTGTGCAATTCTTGAGCACATGATTCTTGGGTTGAGCTCGGGAGCTTGTTCTTCAACTACGGAAATTTGAGGATTAGGAAGCATGAATTTCTTTTCAAGTTTCTCTGTGAGATCTCGGATTCCCATCCCTCGGCGTCCTATGACTAACCCTGGTCTCTGAACGTACAAAGTGATCCTCGTGCCAACTGGAGATGTGCTAATATCTACTCCTCCGTAGCCAGCATCTTTCAGCTGCTGTTCGAGGAATTCGTCAAGTTCAGCGTTTCTGGAGAACTTGTTCATTACTTTCTTGACAGTGGTAATCGTGGTCGAAGACAAAAATCAAACGAGGCCTCCGTTTAGGGGTTTAAGATTCTGTAGCAACAAGTTCGATGTGAACAAGAGTATTGAATGAAGGTGAAGAACGACCTTGTGCTCTGGGAGTGTAGGCTTTGATCACTCTTCCTCTCTGAGCTGCTGCATGAATAATTTTCAACCTGTCTATATCCAGCCCTTTAAACTCTGCGTTTGCTTCAAGATTCGAAAGGACAAGAAGGACTTTTTCAGCGGCTTTCTTAGGATAGGCTCCTGTGTGGAAACCACTAATCTCAGATCTGTGAGCGCCCTTTCTCTTGTACCTTCTGAAAGGAACTGCCGCCTTCTTCAGCTGAACATCTTCGAGATACTTCTTTGCATCCTTGAGGAACATTCCCTTTATTGCCTTACACACTTCCCGGGCTGCCTTTGGTGAAACATCTAATTCTCTTCCGCTAGCTCTGATGTGCAGAAGAGGGTCATAACTCTGGAAGCTGTACCGAAAGAGAGGCGGCAAAGGGAAGTTGACACACGTGTAGAGGAGAGGTATTTGCTAGATGCAATAAATACCTTACTAGTGAATTGGTGGATTTTTCGAAGCGGCAACCAATGAAGTGCGCCAAGCGATAGAAATTTCACATCTTGCAAAAAAATCTGCGTCTATGTGTCCAATCTAGTTTCCTTCATTCTTCCTTCGGTCAACTCATAGGAATGAAGAACATTTGGCTAGATGTTTGATACTTTAGTGATAAATCAGTCTTAGAAAGATCGAAGTTATCGTTACATTTTATGCAGGCTCAGGTCTGGATTAGTGCAAGCAACTTCCAAACCGAAAGAAGAACCGAGAATCGATTATTTTCCGCACCAAATGAAGAATCTGAATAAGAGGCATTTCTTCAATTCAGGTTCGATCTACGGATTCCTAGCATTTATTATTCCTCTAATCACCTTCACTTTCTCTCTCCGTTATTATGACTACACCTACGGATTCAATGTCCTTGCTACGCAATATTCTATGTGGTCTTATCATTCTTTCAATCTAGGAACAATCTCTCATCCGATCTATAATGGAACAATCCCTAACGTCGACACTGTTGTCGTCAACGGCAAATACTTTGACACATATGCTCCAGGTCTTGAATTCTTAGGGTTCCCTTTCTCTGTAATTGGGTTCATCCTCGATGGGAATGCCCTAAAACCTCAGGGGAACGCAATCATAATGCTCGAGTTCTTTGTGGCGTTGAGCGCTTCAATTGCATGCTATATTACGTACAGAATTTGTCTTTTCTATGCAAGGCGTCAGCCTTCTCTGATCTGCGGCTTGACACTTGGGCTAGCCACCTCGGTATGGCCTTTTGCTGTTGTGATCTTTCCTCACGACACAAGCATGCTCCTTTCCCTTTCAAGCGTCTTCTTTGCTTTAAGCTACTTGAAGGAAAAACAGGCGAAGACATCGGTGAGAGGAGTTAGCAAACTAGCGCTAGCTGGTCTCCTTCTCGGGGCAGCTTCTTTCACAGACTATCTGGCAACTTTGCTAATTTTCCCTATGACTCTCTTTGTCTATTTCTCGTCAAAAGGTCGACGCTCTGCTCAAAAATCCAATGTATCGTTGGGGTTTCCACTCTTGATATCTATCTTCCTCGTGTCGGGCCCGTGTCTTGTTTTCCTATACAACTATTACAATTTCGGAGGTCCTTTCATTTTCCCAGAAGAATTTTACAAATTTGCTTCCCCCAACGAAAGGAGCCTCGGAGGACTCGCGATGAGATTTCATCTAGGCTATATTGGTTATGCGGCGTTGTACAACTTGGTCAGCCCCTATCGAGGGCTCTTGATATTTTCTCCTGTTCTTGTGCTCGGACTGTACGGGTTGTACAAGATACTCGGATCAAAGGAGTTCAGGCAGGATGGGCTTTTCTTTGTTTCCTTTTTCCTTACGATTTTCATTTCGTACTCTGCATGGAGCGATTGGTCTGGAGGAGCTTCATATGGGCCCCGGTTTATCGTTCCATCTCTACCCTACCTCGTTATCCCAATCACAGTAGTTTTAGAAAATTCAAGGAAGAAAATTAGCCAAGCAATTTTCTATGCTTTGTTTTGTGGAAGCTCATTCACATGTGGAATGGGTGCTATGGTCAATTCAACTCCTCCGGTTGTATTCCCGCCTCCAATTTTGGACTATCAGCTAGCTTCGTACATTCTTCCTAAGCTCTTAGACGGAAAGGTGGGGATGTGGTCGCTTGAGAGAATAGGCGCTATTTCGAACACGGGAATAGACTTGGCGGCCGTATCTTTCGTCTTGGTCCTTGCAGTCGCCTCTGTCGGGTATCTGGTATTCAAGAATGTACGGGACATGGATTCCAGCAAATAGGAAACCCAAGTTGTTTCGGTCGTTGAAGAAAAAGAGGAAGAAGAAGAAAACGTTACTTCTTGAACGGAAGTCTCCTGAACATTTCTTTGCTTTTTCGTCTTTTTTCCCATCTTTTTTCAATCATTCAGTTTCTCTTTTGAGCTTGTCTGCGAGGCTAACGAATTTCCCATGCTCCTGGACCGTGATAGACGTCGGGACGCTAACTCTCATTCCCAATGATCTGAAGAACTGAAGCAGCTCGCCTCCTGTTATTGTTGAGACTTTTCCCTTCCTTATGAGATCAGCAATGGCATGAACGAGCGCTGCCGTTTCTCTCGGGTAACTAGATTCCGCGGCCATGAGAACCTCGTCCCCTCTTTCAATGAGGGCACGCATCACTATCTTTCTATCCTCTTCCGCCGAAGCATATTGAGATTCCTTACTACTTTCCTTTCCAGAAGTCTTCTCCTTTGTTACGGAAGAGAGCCTTACAGCTCTTCTTCTCAATTCTATCAGTCTTTTTGCGTTCAACATCTTCAAATCAATATCTTCGGATGCGGAGGAGCTTGGCTCTGAAGGATTGGAGCTTTCCCCCTGCTCTGATTCCTCGCTCTTCATCTAAAGGCTCTCACTCTCCTTTCGTTCTTTTGTTATCCAAATTTATGAATCCTTCAATACATCGGGTCAACTTCGCTTTTTGTGATGGTTGCTAGCCCCTTCCTTTTTCATTGTGCAAGTTACTTTAAGTTTTCAGCCGATCAGAAAACAAATGCGCTGGATCTTTTTTAGATGATTGCCATAGGAATACCAGATTCTTTGTTCGCAGAAGACAGCGACTCTCTCAGAGGGAAGACTGTGAAGACAGGCTGGATCGCCAGATCTTGTTCCATATTCGGAATTGAACGAATTTACATATACAGAGACATGTCAGGAAATTTTGAGAAGGACTACGAAACTGCCCGTTTGATCTTGGAGTACATGGAAACACCTCAATATCTCAGAAAACGTTTGTTTCCTCGTCGACCCGATCTAGAATTTGCAGGATTGTTGCCTCCCCTCAGAACGCTGCCTCACATGGTCAGAGAAGAACCAAAAATTGAAGAAATCCGGGAAGCTGTGCTTGTCTTTCAAAATGGACAGCTTAAGGCAGACATCGGTTCTCGGGAGCTTGCATACTTTAGCGGCACAGGACATGAGGGGCAAAGAATGAGAGTGAAAGTGATCTCTTTGAAACCGCTTCAGGTCATTCAAGCGAAAGAGCCCAAAGACGAATATTGGGGCTATGAGGTGAGACGCGCCCCTAGTTTAAGCAGATTTTTGAAAAGCGCTGATTTTGACCTTATCATCTTGACGAGTCGACTTGGCAAAGATGTGAGCCAGATCTGGCAAGAATTCTGCGACAGATGCGGAAAGGCATCTCGAATCCTAATTTGCTTCGGATCACCCGAGCTGGGGATTCACGAATTGCTGAGGCAAGACCTCAGCGGGAAGCCAGAAGACTTTCCTAAATCAGTCGTTCTAAACATGTTCCCATCCCAGAAGGTTGAGACTGTCAGGCTCGACGAAGCGATCCTCGGAACGCTTTCAATTCTCAATATAGCGATCAGGCTGTAAATGCTTAAAAGAAGATTAAGCGACGTAAAGTAGAACGAAGCGTTTCTGCTATGGGGCATCGCAAACATAATGCGCCCAGAAGGGGATCTCTTGCTTTCTATCCCAGGGCACGGCATGGATTGCTTGTTCCTCGTGTTAGAAACTGGGTCATGCTTGGTGGAGATCGTCCGATGCTGGCAGGTTTTCCAGCTTTCAAGGTCGGGATGATTCATGCAATAGTTGTAGATGACAGAGAAAAGACTCCAAACTTTGGAAAGCCGACTTTCAACCCGGCGACTGTTGTCTCATTACCAGATATTCATGTTTATGGAGTTAGAGCCTACACCCGAATTGAAGGCGCAGAAAGAGTCTTGTGCGATCTATTTGCGGATGATCTCGACGAAGCTGTCAGTAAGAGAATTTCTCAATCTTCTTCTATCTCTGATTCAAAAGGAGAAAAAGGAAAGGAGAAGTCCTCAAAGGCTTCTGATCGAATAAAAAAGACTGAGAAATTTGAAAAATTGTTACCCCAAGCGACAAGACTTGCAATGATAATTGGAGTAGTCCCGAGCGAAGCTGGGCTTTCAACAGATAGGCCACAGGTAGAGGAGATCTCTCTTGTAGGAGGAAAGGGTATTCAGCATCAGTACGAATACGCAAAACAAATCCTTGGAAAGACTGTGAGAGCGGCTGAATTTTTGAAACCTGGTTCATTCGTGGACGCTATTGCAGTTACGAAGGGTAAAGGATTCGAAGGCCCCGTCACCAGGTTTGGCGTGAAGAGAAAGCAACACAAGTCGAGAAAAAGTGTGCGAGCGGTGGGAGTCATAAGCCCTTGGCATCCGGCCACAGTAATGTACACTGTTCCAAGGGCTGGGCAAATGGGCTTCCACCAAAGAATAGCTCTCAACAACAGAGTACTTTTTGTCGGCAACACTTCACAGACAAGAATCACCCCTCCAGGGGGGTTTGAACACTTTGGAGAAGTTAGAGGTGATTTTGCAGTGCTCAAAGGCTCAATTCCAGGGCCTCCGAAGAGATTTGTCGATCTCCGCCTACCTCTAAATCCGAGAAGAGGGAAAATCAAAGAGCCAAGAATTATCGAGCTCAACATTGCAGGACAGGCAATCCGCCAACTCGTAGCTGTACCAATATATCAGGAGCAGAAAGCAAAGACATGAAGATGTACACTTCGTCATCAAGCGCCAGGCCGTTCTGATAGTTCTGTCGGTTATTCAACGAATTCAAGGAAAAAAAGGAAGTGAGTTGGCAAGATGTCTTCTATTGAAAGTCACCTTCAAACACAAGTTCCTGTGCTAGATCTTGAAGGAAAGGAAAAGGGAAAGATCACTCTTCCAGCTGTCTTTCGAACTCCTGTTAGGGAAGATGTTGTTCATCGGGTATTCGTAGCGCTAGATTCCCATAAGAGAAAGAAGCAGGGGCGTGATCTTCTCGCAGGTGAAAGGACATCTGCGGAGACGTACAACCCTCCAACCGGACGAGGTATCTCGAGAGTTCCGAGAGTCAAAGGCGAACGTTATTCAAAATCGGGAATGGCAGGGGGAATCGCAAGTGTCGTCCACGGAAGATTGCCTTTTCCGCCTCGCTCGGATAGAAACATCTGGAAAAGAGTGAATAAAAAGGAGAGAAGATTGGCTCTTGCGTCTGCCATTGCGGCTACAGCTGATCGAAGCCTCGTTATACGCAGAGGACATGTGTTTGGAAGTGATCTTCCACTTCCTATTGTAGTTTCCAGCGATCTCGAGAAGATTGAGAAAGCAAGGGATCTGAGGAAATTGCTAGCCTTGCTCGGAGCAACCGACGAGCTAAGGAGATTGAAAAGCACGTATAAGGGGAAGAGGAAGAAGAATCGTTCGAGTATTGCTAGAGTTATGAAGCACGCCGTAGGACCATTGCTGGTCGTCTCTGATGACTCGGTCATTCGAGAGCGATTGAAGTCTATGTCTGGGATTGTTGTCAGAAAACCAACAGATCTCTCTGTTCTCGATCTCGCGCCGGGTTCGAGCCTTGGAAGATTTACAATATGGTCTGAGAAAGCAATTGGTGAAATTCCTGCCTATCTCTCTGAAATAGGTGAAAGATATGCGTCCTGAAGATGCTCTCAAAATCGTGTTGAGACCTTACGTGACTGAGAAGACATTCGACCTTATTGAACGCCAGAATAAGCTTGTATTCTTGGTCGATGCAAGGGCATCAAAATCGCGAATAAGGAGAGCAATCGAAACCCTTTACGAAGTAAAGGTGCAGACTGTAAACACCGCGATCACTGTAGTCGGAAAGAAGGCATACGTGAAGCTTGCGCCTGAGAATCCGGCTAGCGATCTTGCTTCAAAACTCGGTTTGATGTGATAGGCATGGGAAAGAGGACTCTACAGCGGCGAAGAGGGAAGGGTGGAATTCAATTCAGAGCCCCTTCCAAGGGAAGATTCGCTAGGGTTGGTTATCCATTTACTGGTCCAGGTCAAACTCTATACGGAAGAGTCGTTAACATTTTACATGAAAGAGGAAGGGAATATCCTCTTGCTCAGGTTGCATTTGAGGGGAACAGAAGAAGATACTTTCTTCCTGCCACTTTGGGGACAAAAGTTGGCTCGACCCTTGTGATAGGACCCGATGCACCTGTCGGTCCCGGAAACATCCTCCCCCTTTCGAGGATTCCTGAAGGAACAACAATCTGCAACATTGAGCGACATGCGGGAGATGGAGGTAGACTCGTTCGAAATTCTGGAGCTTCCGCAATATTATTTGCTAACAATCCACAAGGTTCAGTGATCAAGCTTCCTTCAGGAAAAACAGCGGTTCTGCCAAATGACTGTAGAGCAACCATAGGAATTGTGAGTGGAGCTGGAAGAACGGAGAAACCATTCTTAAGAGCTGGACCAAGATATCACCTCATGAAGGCAAAAGGGAAAATTTATCCTAGAATGAGGGGGATAGCAATGGCCGTTGTGTATCATCCATTCGGCGGTGGACGGCATCAGCACCCGGGTAAGTCGACTTCCACCTCAAGAAACGCGCCGCCTGGAAGAAAAGTCGGACACATAGCCCCGAGAAAGACTGGAAGAAAGAGACTGGCAAGAGCACCAATAGCAAGTGCCTCAGAAAAGCAATAATTATTGTCAAAGGAATACTCATACAAATCTAAAGCAAAAAGGGAGAAACAAAGTATAAGATGCCAAGAGAGTTCAAGTACCGAGGATTTAATCTCGATCAGCTCCAAGGGATGTCATTCGAATCTTTTCTCAAGTTGCTTCCCTCCCGCCAGAGGCGTTCTCTTAACAGAGGGATATCCGACGAGAAGAAGAAACTGATAGAAGAAACGAGGCTTATGAAGGAGGGCAAAATCAAGGGGCCGATAAAGACTCACGCCAGGGATACAGTTGTACTTCCGTACATGGTAGGGCTGACGATCCAAGTCCACTCGGGCAGAGAGTTTGTTCCTCTAGAAATAAAGCCAGAGATGGTGGGAAGGTATCTTGGGGAATTTGTAATCACGAACAAAAAAGTTGTGCATGGAACTCCTGGAATCGGAGCTTCAAGATCGAGCCTTTATGTCCCGCTAAAGTAAATTGGACAACGGATCAAGATAGTGTAATAAAAAAAGAATTAGAGCGAACTCAACTTCTTTTGAATCGTTGTGCCTTATTCAGACTCTAACAAAGAAGATGGTTCTTGTAGCATCGCCTCATCCCCTCATGGGGATGTTACTGACAGAAGCAAGAAAGAAAGGAATTCGAAAGGCCCACACAGGGCTGTTCGGAAATGGAGGCTATTTCGGATAGGTTAATCTTGCGGATAATAAGCTCACATGGTTTTTCATTGAAGACTGAAAAAGAACCCTTTTTCTCCCTCAATGCTCTTTTTGTTGTTGCTAGCTAGTAAGAACTCTCCAGATAATTCACTTCTGATCTTATTGTTGTCTCTTTCTCTTTCTTTCTTTTCTTCTTCTCCTATACCTTGCGCAACCCTAGCTTCTTCCTTCCTTCCTTCCTTCGTTCCTCTTCAGTTCCTCTCTCTAGATTTGCTATCTGTTTTTCCAATTTTTGCTTCGATCCGCTCTTTAAATAGCCATTATATACTCGGCTAATTGAGTGCTCTATAATATGTCCTGAAAAAGCAATTGTTTGATGGAAGAAAAAATCACATCGCTATAATGTGCCCTCAAAAAACAATTTGTTTGTTAATGAGTGTTTGTTTGAGATAAGAGCCATCGTTTTATGAATCCCTCTCAGTAACGCTCAGGGGCAAACATGAAGACGAAGCAGAAGATGAAAGGGGATTTCTCAGCTTAGCTTCACTGACTTCATACATACTCGTCCATATTTCGGCGCGATTATAACTTTGACCCATTACCGACAAATCGCAATTTTCGTATCTCGTGCTCTTTTCAAAACTTCAGCTTTAGTTAGTAATGATTTCTCGATCCCTACTTTTCTCACCGCAAGACTAGCTGCGCAAACTGCGAAACTTAGAGCCCTCTCAATATCCTTCGTTTCGGAATATCTTGCCGCAAAACAAGCAAGCATGATGTCACCAGCACCAGTTGTGTCTTTCGACGCAACTTCTGGAGGGGTGGCTCTGTAAACCCTCTTTCCCCCAACATAAACATCGACTTCACCCGGCCCTGAAGTCAGAAGGATAGTATCTACAAATTTCGAGATTTCTATGATTGATTTTTCAAGGTCTGTGCTTCCCGTCCACCCTGCAATTTCTTCTCTATCCGCTTTTAGGACATTCACGCCCGAAAGAGAAGAAATATCGAGGCCTTGTTTGATTGTCACCTCTGAAGTTCGTGGGGAGATTCTTCTCACAAAACCCTGAGAGTCGACAAGAACGAACTCAAACTCCTTTGAAATCCGATCAAGTAGAGACAGTGAAATCTCCCCAGCAACTGGGTTGAGGATGAGTGTCTTCTCTCGGGAATGTTCGAGAATCTCTAACACAGGCTCAAAATCATGAAAAGTCAGGGGCTTGCATTTTGCGAGGAGCCACATTCTTCTTGGTGAAGTTGTCCTGTCAATCTTGTAAGATGTGGTTTTGCAGGAACTTACCTTGACTCTTTCCGGGTTGAAGCCTCCTCTCTCCTTAAGAAAATCAGAATATATCTTTGGAAAGTCGCTCCCGACCTTCGTGATCACAAAGCTTTGGTATCCAAGACTCTTGAGGACGACGGAGGAGTAAGAGGAAGGACCTCCGAGAGAGATTCTCGGCTTTTCTTGATCGATTGTGTCGATCACCTGATCAATGACTACGTGGCCCGCGGTGACTATAGCTGTGTTAGGAGTGTAATCGCTCCGATCAAAGAAGCTTTGATTCATAACTCTCGCCGAAGATTTCCCACTTATTTCAAAGTGAGCACCTTAAATAAGTAAGAGCAAGTCGATTTACAAAGAGAAAGAAGAAGTAGTAGCAACATGAGCTATACCGAACTCTACATTTCCTCAGATCCAAATATCAGCTTCAATGTGAAGGGAAAGAAGGCCTCGTTGAGAATCGTTGGTGTTCCATTCGACTACACCTCCTGTTTCAGGCCAGGCTCCAGATTTGCACCAAACTCAATTCGAACCGCTTTCCAAAACATTGAGATTTTCTCCCACAGGCTTGGAGTTGACATGGAAAACTCTACAATTGAAGATCTGGGCAACATTAGACAAACCGCCAACATCGAGCAAATGATCGAAAGCGTGGCAAAGGTAACAGGTGAGCTCGTGAATGATAAGATTCCAATTGCGATCCTCGGAGGCGAGCATTCTATTACTTACGGGTCTTTTGGAATTTTTCTCGATTCAAAGAGTGCCAAGAATTCAACTGGGCTCGTAATATTTGATGCGCACCTTGACTTGAGAAAGGAGTTTTCAGGGCTTGAGCTTAGTCATGCAACATTTCTGAGACAGCTCATTGAGAGGAGAGGATTGAACGCATTGGACGTATTTCATATAGGAACAAGAGCAGCCAGCAGTGAGGAGTGGAAGCTTGCAAAGCAACTCGGGATCAATATTCTGGCGGCGCACCAAGCGCACGATGTGGCTAGGGGATCAGAACAACTGAGAGAATTCGCAGAAAAGCACGAGCAAATCTATGTAAGCATAGATCTAGACGGAATGGATCCGGCCTTTGTACCTGCAGTAGGAACTCCTGAGCCCTTTGGCTTGACACCTGAAGAGGTGCTGAATTACATTTACGCCTTACGTGGAGCTAAGATCCCTGTGTTCGACATTGTGGAGCTCGCAGTCCCCTACGACAACGGCACAACAGCAGCAGTTGCGGCAAAACTCTTGAACGAAACGGCTTGCCTTGCATCCTTAAGAGAAGATCGCAAAGCACTTTGAAGCCCTGTTAGACGGCGTGTGTGGAAGGCAAACATCTGTAGAGAGTGAAGAGTTTCCAAACCCAAGCCATCTAG
>CADDZS010000002.1 GCA_902812485.1 archaeon | reverse complement strand
TCTGTCTCAGGAGTGTTCTTATCTCTCGTATATCCTAAAGGAGGAACGTAGCTCTTGACAATCAAATTGGCTCGCAACAGATCTGAGAGAACAGACGAGTCTATTTTATCTTATCTTATCAGATTTGATTTTTCTTGCTTCAGCTATGAGTCTTGTCTTCAGCTGATTGGCTAGAGAGATGTCTATTCCATTCTCTTCGAGTTCGTCGTAGAGTCCGCACCAATAGCTTCCAGTTGATTCCATCACAGCTCTTGCTTCTTCCTCTTTTCGCTCAATGCTTTGTATGAAATCCGAGATACCCTCGCTGTTGTTTGTAAACATGCACTGTCTTAGCGTAGTGCCCTGATCATCCTCTTGATGCATGCGACGCAATTTTCCTTATGGATGTCTATTCCTATTATGTTCAGCAATTATCATATCATTCTCAGCTCCTTTTTTCTCATTTTTCTGTTCGCTAGCCTTCTTCTTCATACGACAACCGGCTATTCGTGCGCGAAGGCACATTTTGATCGATCGTTTCCAGAAGAGATAGCCTAATCGTGGTATCGTATCGAGTGCGAAAACCCACGAACCGTACAGGCATAGCTAGCCCTTTCTAGTAAGATAAGAAGACGTTTTTCATATCATCTTGGTAGTCATTCCCAAGCACATTGAGCGGAGCAGCCTTTCCTCTTGAGCGATCAATCTCGTAGATTACAGACCACTTGCCCACGAATGCCCACAGCCAGTGGTTCTTTCCCTTGATTCTCCAGCTTGTTTCATCTCCGTTGAGGCTCTTCTCCTTTCTGAGATCTGATTTGAGTTCCTCGTACCTTGGTCCGAAAGCTTCAGCTATCTTCATCACAGAGTGTCCTATTGCCGCGTCCGTAACGTCGAGGTCGAAGAGGAGCCCGAAGAGTGAGCTTATCTTTGCATATGACAGTCCTAGCAGTTTGAGAGAAACTATCAGCAGCATCTGGCGAAGACCAAATCTTTCATTGCTCCCTCCATTGACCACGTTTGGAATGGCTGGAGATACCTGCTTTCCGCACCTCTTGCAGTATCTCCTCTTGATCACGTACTCTGAGACAACGAGCCTCGCGGGAACGATGTCTTCCACAACGCGCATGTATTCATCTGTTGGATCTTTGGAAAGTTGTCCACCGCATTTTGGGCAGGCTGGTTGGTCAAGCTCGATTCATGCGTCTATGTGCTTGGGCTTCCTCCTTCTCCTCCCTTCATGACCATTCTTCCTGCCTGGTTTCCTGTTCTTGTTGTCGTTGTGATTGGAAGACGAAGTGTCTTTCTTCGCACCTATTCCTCTCGCAACAACAGCTGATACGGTTGTCTTGAGTGATGCTATCTCTTCACGAAGCTGTCTGTTTTCCTCCTTGAGTTCGTGGAGCTGCTTGTTCTCTTGCCTGAGCTGCTTATTTTCCTCTTTTGGGCTCGAATAGATCCAATTTTCAATCCTGCTTCCCATTGTTTCCCCTAACAGAGTATAGGATCGATGCGCCAATCGCGAATGGAACGATTGAAACCAGAAAGGGAGAAATCGGTGAAATAGAGGTGTACATATACCCAGCTGCTACCTGTGATGGTAGCGAGACAAGCGACGGAAGAACACTGAACATCGCCAGGATCTTTCCTCTTTCTGAAGGAGGTATCGTCTCAGCTTGCATTGTTGCAAGCGAAGGTGTCTGAAGAGCTGTCGCAACAGCCCCAGTGACTCCCCACTCGAGTAGCTCGTCCATAGTCTTAGCTTGTGTAAACATGACATTGCTGACAGGTGCGGCTACGGAAGCGATCAGCACGCTCTTCTTTGCTCCAATCCTCTGGATAAGGAAAATCACACCTACGAGCAGCGCCACCGTCGTGATTCCCGCGAAATCAACAACTACACTGTAGCTTAGTGGATTGACGCCGAGATACTTAACCACGTAGAGTGATGCAAAAGGAGACGTCAGTCCTGTGCCAATTCCCACAAGTGTTACGTAAAGTAGTAGCTTCTTCACGGCAGTGTTCGCTTTGGTCGTCGCACGAAGTCCGGAAATGAAAGATTCTTTGATGTAAGAGAAGATAGAGCCGCCATCGATTGGCGGAGCGGGGTACGTTTCTCGTAGCATAAGAGTTCTTATTGTGATTGCAATTGTACCAAAGATAACGCTCATCAAATAAGCAAGCCTTACTCCTTCAAGTATCCCAAACTGAACCATTAGCAATCCGCCAATTGTTGGAACGAACGCAGATGGAATAGTGTTTATGGCATTGAAGACTGAAAAACCGCGAATCCTATCGCTAGGTTCTATAGAGTCCATCATCACAGAGTTGAAGGCAGGTGTATAGACGCTTGCGATCGAAGCAAGAGTCAGAGGCAGAATTATTAGTTCTGAGGAATTTATTAGAAAATAAATTAGAGCACTTGCGACTGAAACCCAGCTAAATATTATGATAACGCGTCTTCTTCCCCAAGTATCTGCAACATACCCGCCCACAAGGAGAGCAAGAATTGTAACTGCAGTGCCGTACGCAACTAGGAGTCCTATGAGAAAGGGACTCGCTCCAAGGGCAGCGAAGTAAAGGTATTGGAAGGGATTAGCAGTAGCACTCCCGATAGACCAGATCGAAGAGGTGGATGTCAGAATCCAAGCGTCCTTTGGAAGATAGAAGTACCGCCGGAGCCTGAAGGAGAAGGATGTTTCCATCCCACTTTGATTGTCAAAATTTGAAGTGAAATGTGTTTCCATTACTCCTTGATCTGACTGTGAAACACTCGAGATAGAACAGCAAAGGTGTCGATCTTTCTTTGTCTGTTTGTTACTCTTTGCTCTCTACACACTCAGATCTCTTAGGCTTCTCGGGAGGGCTAGCTTGTTCAGTTCGTCAAAGGAGATAGCTCCGTTGACGAGGCTATCGAACTTCCCTCTCTCAAGGACTTTGAGAGATTCTCTTTAGGAATCCCATGACGGCGTAGGAGGCCGCCGGTCCGAAACTCACCCTTGCTACCCCGAGCCTCTTGAGATCCTCAAGTGGAGGAAGCCCCTTTCTTATCATCACATTCACGGGACAGTCCACAGCCTCAACAAACTTTGAAATCGCTGCGGATTCCACAAGCCCCATGGGATAGACACAATGAGCACCGGCATCTCTGTAAGCAACTGATCTTCGAATCGCCTCTTCAAGCCTTTCTTCTTCAGTCCCCTGATAGAACCTGAGCGCATCTGTTCTGGCATTTATCACAAAGGGAACCCTCAACTCTTCGCGAAGGCGGAGTAGACTCTTGATCTTCTCAGCTTGTTTTTGCATGGGAAAAAGTTGTTTTAAGCTGTGATCAACATCCTCAATGTTTATGCCAACAGCGCCGACATTCATGATCTTTCTTACAGTATCCAAGACTTGTCCAACAGATTTGCCAAAGCCAGATACGACATCGGCACTCAATGGGACTGAAAGCACTCGAGCAATCCTTGCGACTGCACCGACTAGTGCCTTTCTATCTATCAGTTCCCCGTCAGGATACCCAAGCGAAACCATCATCCCAGCACTCGAGGTAGCCACTGCTCGGAAGCCTGCGTCCTCGAAAACTCTTGCGCTTGGCACGTCCCACGCATTTGGAAGGACGAATGTACGTTTCCTGTCGTGAAGAGATAAAAACTCCTCAGCTTTTTCTCTCTGATTTTTCATCATATTCGCTAGCATGCAAGGCTGAAGATAGCATCTATGCGCCCATAAAGTTCTTGCTTTGGTGTATCATCTCTTTCTGCCAGTTTCTGTTAACCTCATCCCACAAGTCGAAAAAGAACAAATATCAAGGGAACTCGGGATGGCTCACGCAGACAGAGGGGGCGGACATGATCTTCCTTTGAACTCAGTTTTGGTTCACTTATCAGGTCATTTGAGTGATTATACTAACAAAAAAAGGGATTTCACACTGAAAACAACCCCGACTGTGGTCGATCTTGTGTACAGCTTGAATGAAATGTTTCCAGGAATCAGAGACAGAATACTCGACGATCATGACAGACCGCGGGAATATGTGAACATCTTTGTCAACGGACAAAACGTTAGAGACGGAGATGCTGAGAGGACAAGACTTAAGGATGGCGACGAAATCTACATCTTGCCGTCCATTGCGGGCGGACTGAAATAAGAACACGGGGAACAAGAATGTGCTGGCTGGAAGTCAAAACTAGGAAGAGCAAAAACTAATCCAAGATGAGGAAAACTAATGCGAGAACAAACAGAAAATAAGGGAAAACGGGAGTTGTAAATCGGAAAATTGGTAAGCCAAAAGAAAAGGAATGTTAGGACAGGAAGCGAAAAGACGAGAAAATCAAAGGTCATACTGATGGTTGGGACGGCGAAGGGTGCTTTCATTTTCACTTCAGATAATGGCCGAAGGAACTGGAAACCGAGTGGACCTCATTTCAAAGGGAGCAAGATTTACCACATAGCTTATGATCACAGAAATCGAATGCTCTTAGCTTCGGTAAACAACGAGCAGTGGGGCCCGAGCATTGCCAGAAGCTTCGACCTAGGTAAAACTTGGCAAACATCCAAGATTCCTCCAAAATATCCAAAGAATTCCGACTGGTCGGTAAAGAGAGTTTGGCACATAGAGCCAGGCATTGAAGATGAGCCCAATGTTCTCCTAGCTGGTGTCGAACCCGCAGGACTGTTCAGATCGGAGGACAGGGGAGAGAGTTGGACACCAAATGAAGCACTGCTCAATCATAGCACGAGATCAAATTGGCAGCCAGGATACGGAGGCCTCTGCATGCACACGATTCTTGTCAATCCATCAGATTCGAAGAAGATTCACGTCGCCATTTCAGCTGTTGGCACGCTTTATACCTTAGACGGTGGATTGAGTTGGAAATTCCAGAACAAGAATGTTCTTGCTGATTTTCGTCCAGACAAATATCCCGAGTACGGACAATGTGTTCACAAGCTTGCCTTTCATAGGTCAAAGCCGGAAGTTATCTACCACCAAAACCACTGTGGAGTGTATAGAAGTGACAACGGCGGCGAAGACTGGATTGACATCAGGAACAATCTTCCATCGAGGTTCGGTTTCCCAATCGCGGTTGACAGCGAAAATCCAAAGAAGGTTTACAACGCACCGCTCGAAAGCGATGGTGCTCGAATTTCTCCAGGAGGCCACTTCGCGGTTTGGACATCGGATAATTCCGGAAAGGAGTGGTATCCCCTAGATCGAGGATTGCCAAAGACTTCATATTTTACAGTTCTCAGGGAATGCCTTGCAACAGACTCTGAGGATCGTTGCGGAGTGTACTTTGGGACGACTACGGGGCAGCTCTTCGCGAGCAGAAATCAAGGAAACACTTGGACGAAGGTCACTGACACTCTCCCACCGATTCTTTCAGTATCTGCATCTCGCGAGTGAAAGGAAAGCTCGGCTTGTCGGGAACCTCCTTTCTACCTCTTAAGCACTTCTTGGGGACTCGACTTGCAAAGTCAGTAAAATTTTTCCTTAATTACAGTGTAGAAAGTGGAAAAGCTCACGATCACATTATCAAAACGTAATTTGTTCCTCAAGCGGAATCAAGGCAAGGCAGACGCTCAGCAAGAGTGTTAAGGCTCTTTGAAGAAGACAGCGATGCATGAATTGCTTTCGAAAGAAATCTCGAATTCTCTGGGAGAAAGAGAATTCAGAGTACTTGTTGTCCATTTGATCCTTTCGAAGGAAACTGAGAAGGCTATAGATTTAGTTTGCAAGAGATTTGGTGCGAGGGTTCCATCTTTAGCGATCGGGATTCCCAAAGGTCACAAAAAAGCGCTTGCAGTCTATGAAATCAACTCGAACTCGATCAAATTTGCGGACAAAGATAGCTTCTTTGACCCATTCGTGGTTTTACATGAGCTTTATCATTGCTTGAGATCGAGCTCAGGAAAGCACAGAGGCACTGAGAAGAATGCAGACAGATTTGCAGGTTCGTACATTCGAGAGTACAACTCCTTCCTCAGTTCTAAGAAGTCGAAAGTACAGTTTTCACCAACCGGATCCGAAGGCAGGAGGCGAAAAAGTAGACTGTGAGCAAGATATGAAGGTGCAACCAGGTTTACAACATATCCAAGGCAATTGAAAGGTGAATTTTCGTCGTTTGTGAGGAAATGGACGTAAAAATTGTCAATATCCAACTTCCTGGAGGACATACTCTGCTAAAACAAGGAAGTTTTTCGTTTCCACTCATTTATTCATGCATGTAAAACGATAAGAATTGCAAAGATGCTACATTCCTACGAGTTCTTCATCTTGATCCGAAGGGAGGTTCAAGAAGGGTGGGTTCACTTCCAAGACACCAGAAATGGGAGCGATCTGTCAAGAAGCCTGTTGATGAAGTGTCGCAAATATCTATCTATGTTCAGATTGAGGGCTTCTTTGGGATCGACCCAAATCACCGATTGAATTTCTTGTGAATCAGCTTTCGGCTCGCTCTCGTCCACAACTGTGCATAGATAGTCGAAGAAGATAAAGTGCACTCTTTTCTTCCAGAACTCCTTTGGATATATCACCTGCTGAATCGAAAGAAGCTCCTTGATCTCAACATCGAGTCCAACCTCTTCCTTTACTTCCCTCTTCAATGCTTGCTCCAAGGTCTCTCCAAGTTCAACATGCCCGCCGGGTACGGTATAGAAGCCTGGCCATTTGTATGAGTCACACAATAGGACCTTGTTGTGTGAGTTGCAAATGAGAGCTCCCACAGTCGGCTCAGGATAGATTTGCGTCGAGTGATTTCTTGTTTCCATGGAATAGAAATTGTTACTTAATTTCCAGCTTAATATGTTTGGATGTATTTCTACTCTGAGAAAAGAATGGTTTCGAAAATCCCAAGTTCTTTCCATTTCCTTGGATTGGAGAAGAGAGAGGATTCAGTGCAAAAGATCTATGCAGCCTAAGCCCTCAAAAAGCAACTTTATCTTGGAGAATCAGAAAGAAAATTGAGAAAGGTAAATCGAGGAACAAGGAAACTAGGTAGTAAAAGTCCAAGCTCCATGGTTGGATCCGAACTCAACCTCAGTGCACATGAAAGAAGGCGAACCATTGATTTGACTTGTCTGATAGAAGCCTTTTCATATCGTCGTAGAAGACTGTTCTCTTCTCCTTGGTCTTGAGTTTCATCTTTTCTACTTCGAGCTCGAGAAGCTTTCTGTCCATCACGTTGATAGAACCGTCAAGAGAAAGCCCAGTAGATCTTCCATTTCCAAGAATCTCCTCAATCTTTTGGACCAGCGCGGCTAATGTAGAGCCTGCAACACTTTCTGAGGAGCCAGCTGCCATTTTATCAATCTAACACTCCTTGTTCTTTTTCCTTCATTCAAAGTACATTTGAAAGGGAAGGAAGATAATAATCTCGTGTGCTACGAAACTGAATTCAAAATCTTGCGCTGACTTCTAAGGAATCATACCGATTTACGGTGCTCTTTCACCCCCCCAACTCCGTCTAGTTCTGAAATGCATAGCTGGAATTTAGACTAGCTAGACCGATTCTGCTTTGCAAGAAAGCAAACCTGTCGGATGTATCAAAAGGGGAAGACATCCTTCCGCATCAGTTTAGACGCAGGATTTTTGATCGAATGTGAAAGAATTACCTTCAAATGTTGCGCATCTCTATCAAGAAAAGAGAAAGATCTGTTTTCTCCTCTCCAGCTCTCTTTTTTTGTAGTTCGAGGAGAACGTGCTACTCAAAATCCGAAGGGGTGAAGCATCCCATATTCTGATTGCATCTTTTCTCTCCTTGAGGACTCATCTCAAATAGAAATGGGAAGGCTTAATTACTGCACGTTTACAGTAACAAACCAAACAAAGGAGAAAGCGATTAAGGGAAGAGGTGGAATGATTTGAGTACAACCTTGGCAGAAGAAATAACCGAGCACGAGTCTACTGCACGAAACAATGGAGTCGGTTCCCTAGAGAAGGAGAATGCCGTGGCTGATGAAGGGCCGATTCAAGAGATGCGAACTGAAGATCAATCAACCCTGTCAATGGGACACCTCAAGCTTTCATCGAGAAGAAATCCTCCTGCGAGAAACACATCCCGTTTTTGGTTCGAGCGTTTTCTTTCGGTAATACAAAGACAAAATCCTACGATAATCGATGCTTCGTTCCTGAGGCAAATTGCCCCAAGTAACGAAGGGAAACTTTTAGCACAGCTGAAATTCCTGCATGTGATTGATGAACAGGGTAAGCCCACAGAGCTTCTCCCTATGCTCAATATGGTAGGAGAAGAGCAGAAAAGGGGCTTTTTGCAGATCGTGAAGGATTCTTATCCCGAGCTCCTGAGCGAGCTGAAAATCGACAATGCACTTCCGGATGACCTTGTGAACTTTTTCATCCGCAAATACAGTTTTTCACGAGAGAAGGCACTTAATGCATCAAGATTCTTTCTGTACTTGGCTGAGAAAGCATCAATTGGGGTATCGCCTCAGCTGACCTTATTCCTGAACGAAAAGGGATCAGCCATGCAATCTGGCCTTGGGACTTCGCCCTCTTCATCGCTAACACTTCAAAAGGAACCAAGCACAAGTATTTCCCTGTCACGAGATGGAAAGCCCTCGGATCTTGGCTCTCAGTTGCTTCACAGGCCACTCGTGAGAAAGGTCCAACTTCAAAGAAATGGATCAAGGGTGCGCCATGAATTGCAAGAAACTTTGCGACCCCAGATTCAGGCGAATATCTCGATCCACCTGGATAAGGACACGCCAAAGGAATACTGGGATAGAGTACTAGCTCTTCTTGGTGAACCTCGCGGAGAAGTAGAATCTGAAGAAAAGACGGAAGAGAGGGCTTCGTCTTCTCTCCAATCCAGCACTAATGCTTCATCCGATTCGCATTCAGATCAATGAATCGGACGAGTTCAACTTATAAGTGAGCACTGAAAGAGAAGCCAACTCACTCACTCGTTGTAAGATGAGTTCGCTCCGATCAAGTCATGTTTATCTTGACATTTGCATACGTTCTGTAAGCCACAAGAAACATTACGATCGTCTCTACCAAGAGCACCAAAGTCTCGATTGGGTTAAGAATTGCAAAGAAGTTACTCGACGGAACTAGACCCGCCCTCACTCCGTCCGCAACATATGTAAGTGGATTGAGATACGAGATTATCCTTAGCGGAAGAGGAGTTCTCAAGTTTATTGGATAGTAGGCATCGCTTACGAAGCTCACTATGAAAATTATTACTATCTGAATCGAATTGTATGCGTTGTTAGAATCGACCTTCGCTGCAACAAAGAGCATCAAAGAACAAAAGAAAATTCCTCCGAGAATGAGACTACCAATGACCGAAACAAGGCCGACAGGAGAAACATGTATTGAGCTTCCCATCGGAATCGCTATCGCAACAAGAGCGAGCGAGCCAGCTAGAGATGCGGCGACCGTTGCGAGTATGACACCTCCCAGATATTGCGTCCTAGTAAACGGAAGAGAGAGAATCTGCGAGAACATACCAAACCTCCGGTCTGCCCAGAGCATGCTCCCTCCCATGGTACCAGCCATCACGCTCTCAAAGGCGAGGATGCCTCCAATCAGATAAGACGCATATGAAAACTCAAATCCTCCAATCGAAAACGGAGGAATTATGCTCACATACATCGTCCCCATGAACACAAGATACATGGCAGGGAGACCCAAGATGACTACAAGCGATGCAGGATCGGTGTTGACCCTGAGGTTTCGCCAGGCAAGTCTTACGGAATTGGGTAGAGAGCTCAAGAATTAGCTGAAGTCCCTCCTCCTCCTTGTGTTGATGATTTTGCTATTGTTGTAGATTCCTTTGCATTTCCTTGGCTACTGACTTCTTCACTGCTTCCCGAGGGAGCAACAGCCTCGATGAAAACGTCTTCGAGAGTGCTCTTCCTAACATTCAACCACTCGATCTTGACTCGTTGCTCATTTGCAACTGATATTATCGCCTCGATCACCTTCTCTGGGTGTTTTGAGACTATAACAGCTGGCTCTGAATCCGTAGGCTGTTTTGAGACTTCAACGTCTACCTGAACCTCCCTCAGTTTGCGAAAGAAATTATCGTAAATCGGGATTTCACTGTTTAGAACCGACGAAGCCAAGATGACCTCTATCGCTTTTGTTCCTCCATAGATCCGCTTGAGTCTTTCTACAGTATCAAGAGCCTGAAGCCGCCCCTTGTCCATAATCGCGACACGGTCGCAAAGGTAATCGGCCTCTTCCAGATTGTGAGTCGTAAAGAGTATCGTCAATCCTTCCTTCCGCGCCTTTTCCTTGAGAAGATCAAGGATACGTCTTCGCATCAGCGGGTCGAGGCCGACGGTCGGCTCGTCGAGGAATAAGAGATCCATGTCGTGTATGAATTCCCTTGCGACTTGCAATCTTCGTTGCTGGCCTCCTGATAAGTCGAAGGCGCGCTGGTTCGCCACTTCTTCGAGTCCGAACATTTTGATAAGTTCAATCGATCTTTTCGTTCTCTCTTCTTTTGGGATTCCCCAAAGAAATCCGTAAAGATCGAGATTTTGCCTAACAGTCGCAAAATCAAACGAGCTGTCTTGTTGGACAACGCCAATGCGCCTCCTTATCTTCATCCCGTCCTTTCTGAGATCAAATCCAAGGATTTTCACGTTACCCTTTGAGGGCTGGATGAGTGTTGTGAGTATCTTTATCGTGGTAGTCTTTCCGGCGCCGTTTGGGCCAAGTAGTCCAAAGATCTCGCCCCTGTTAACATTGAATGATACATCAGAGATGACGTATTTCTTCCCGTCATAGCTATGAGAGAGATTTTCGATAGAAATGGCGAAGGATTGCGCATTGGAATCTTCTCCTCCTTTTGAATAAGTTTCTTTTCCATCTGCTATTTGCATCAGGGGTTGTTCACACTCTGTGGGAAAGGGCTCCTGTTTTTTGCTCCTTCTTGAGGACTATGAATTTCCTAATTCCTCGCGTATAAGGAAGTCTGGTTGTCTTTCCTTCCTTTCTTCCTTTTTCGCTTTAGCTTCGACCATTCTGGAACAGTAATAACCAAGATTCACAAGTCGGACTCACTTATTGTTGTCCTTTCATCGTGTAATAGTCCATGGATGGTATTTGCTATAGGGACACGGGTGGTGCCTAACTAACAAACAGATTGAAGCAAGCTTCTTTCTTGGACAGAAATGTAAAGAAGAGCTAGGGGCCAGAAATGAGAGCCTTGCATTTCGATGAGTTGAGAGTCCGAGCGCTTCTAGGAGTATGTGTGTGAGTCTCTTTATCACTCGGATCTTGCTTTTACCTGAACGGCTATCCTTTGAGATCCTTCGCTTTCCTCGGGCGAAGCTGTTTGAGAAGAAGCGCTCATACCTTCCACCCATGCCATCTTCCTCTGAAGAGTACCAGAGTAAAGGACTTTCCAGTCAAGACCAACCTTGTCTGCCCATTTCTTGTACACTCTAGGATCAATGTAGTTTCTTAACGAAGTATTGAGATTGTAGTCCTTTGTCTTCTCTGCTAGCTCGATCTGCTTCTTGATCTTCGCTTTTCTGATCGCGATGCTCGCCTTTTGTTTCTCCGTTTTTGCGTTCTTTTCCTTCTCCTCGAGCTGCGATAGCCTATCTCTCTTCTTCTGTAAAGTCTGCTCAAATGTCTTTGGCGGAGTTCTCTTGTGATTGCATCTTATTGCCGCCGCCAAGTTTGCCATCTTTGCTTGGAAAATCTTATCATATTCAGGTGTGCCTTCTGGGAAGCTCTCGTAGTTTTTGAGATAGTCCTTCACTTCATTCGTGGCGTGATAAGTTCTGAATACCTTCGCCGTGAGCCCTGGGGAGGCCTTTCCCAGAAAATCGTTAACGTGTCTTGAGGTGATTCCATCGAAGACAAGCTCATCTGGCTTCTTTCCTGAGCAGAATTCCTTGAGGTTCAAGATTGCGATGGAATCTTTGGGTTCAACCTCGAGCGTCTTCTGCCAACGCACGAAATCTTTTCCATAAAAGTCGAAATCAACCTTCGTAGTAGAATTGGAGAACTTCAAATGCTCGACTCGTAGAGTTGAAGCTCCAACTGTGTCAGCTTCATCTTCATCCTTCTCATCGCCAACCCTCATCGCAAGCTTATCTATTAAGAAACATACCGTTGCTATCATCCTGATTTTCTTGTCTTGAGAATTCATAGATTTCGAAATGAAAGACCTCACCTTTTCAATACTCCTTTCGAGATTTCTAGCTCTATCGTACTTGCTCTTATCGCGAAGCTGGCGTATACTTGAAGAATCGTGAAGCCAAACATACTTCACTTTCCCCGACAACTTGTCCGTCCAGCAAGCTATCCACATGCAATCTGGAGCGTGAATGACCTTCCACTTGCCCGGCGGCACAGGAGCGTTTTCGTCCAAGTTGAGCGTTATATCTTCTTCGTTTATCCTGGGTTTCCAACGTCCTCGCATTGGGTGCTGACCTCTACCCATGAATAGACCCGGGGGCTCGACCACCCAGTTTGCGATCTCTGTCCTGACACCGTCTACCACTGCGTAGCCAAATTTTTCTTTAAGCTCGAGGCGCTTCTTCTTTCTCTCTGCGGCAAGCGCCTTCTTTTCTTCCTTCGTTAGCTCCTTCTTTTCAGGAAGCTGAGGGAAGACTATATCGGAGATCTTTGCATCCCGAAATTTTTCCGGGAATAATTTAAGAAAATCAGAAAGAAAATTGGCCTGAAATACTGGGTCCTCAACATATGGTGTTCCAATTTTCTTGGCCCAAGCTACTGCCATCTCCTCCTGTTCGGGAGTCATTCGAATAGTCTCTCCCTTTATGATGAGGGTATTGGTTCTTGGATCGGATACGTATGGGGGTGGAAACGAAATTCCGTTGTGCCTGAGCGTTGACCAATGTCTTTTCTCTTTTTTTGACACATTTTCCTTGGTTTTGATTAACTTCGCGGGTTCGAAATTTGCAGCCTCTTCGCCTTTGTGGTCTACAGTGAGCTCCTGAGCTTGCTGCCGTTGGTGTTGTTGCTGCTTCAAATCTGGAAGGATCTACCTTTTTGTCGCGAAAGCCTGAGTGCTAAGCGAAGCGGGGAAAAGCCAGATCTGGATGAAAGCCTCTGCGTTGATCATTGTTTTCGGCTCATACTATTTAAAATACGTGCTGGATTTTATCAAAGTCCACTGTGGGGCTTTTGAGGAGGGAAGAAAGTGGGGGCATGTCTTCAAGGAATAAAATCGTCTGGAAACTTGAAGATTTTGAGAATCGCATGGCTTTTGGTATCTTTGAACACGTCGCCATATTTTGTTCTGAGATTTGAGATGAATTGGTCGTACTCTGCTGTATTTCTGAAAGCTAATAGCTGCATCACATCCCACTCCCCAGTTATCGAGACATCGAGCAATACGTGAGGACTAGAGCGGAACTCCTGAAGAGCCTTCTCGAGAGACTGCCTTTCAAATCTGCCAATCTTCAAAAAGAGGAGGAAGAAGGTGGAGTACCCGAGAGCCTCATAGTCGATCTTTGCTCTGTATCCTCTGATCACATTTGATTTTTCGAGCCTTGAGATTCTTGCGGATACAGTTTGTCTCGTGACACCAAGATAATCCGCAATTTTCTTTGTGGGGAGAGAAGAGTCTCTCGCAAGAAGCTCCAGAATTTTGCGATCAATTGAGTCGATAGAGTAAGTATGTGTTTTGACGCTTTGTGAAATCAAGGCTCTAAATACTTCACAGCTGTTAACATAAATCTAACATTTGTATGCATTTTGGAAAACTTATATCCTGTAAGATTGCACGATGGGTACCTGATAACAAAGAGCTCGTATATCTCCGGTACGCAAAAGGAAAGGAGTACAAGAACGGAACTGTAGTGAGAATGAATGGGAAAGATTAGAGACCCTTCGCTTGCAGATTCAGGGAGAAAGAAGATCGAATGGGCTGAATCGAGGATGCCCGTTCTCATGAGACTGCGCAAGAGCCACTCGTCGGAGAAGACATTATCAGGGGTAAGAATTGCTGGTTGTCTTCATGTCACAAAAGAAACTGCTGTTCTTGTCGAGACCTTCAAAGCGGCAGGCGCAGAGGTTTCATGGTGTGGGTGCAACCCTCTGTCAACTCAGGATGATGTGGCCGCAGCTCTTGACGCAGCTGGAGTTGAGATATTCGCTTGGAGGGGACTATCGCCTGAAGAATATTATTGGTGCATTGAACAAACACTCAAGATCGGTCCCAAGCTCACTTTGGACGATGGCGCAGATCTCATCTTCACGGTTCACACAAAGCACCCAGAATATTTGAGCCACATAGAGGGTGGCACCGAAGAGACCACAACGGGAATACACCGTATAAGATCCATGGCTAAAGAGGGGAAGCTCCGCTACCCCATAGTTGCCGTGAACGATGCCGAAACGAAATCGGACTTTGATAATGTCTACGGGACGGGTCAGAGCGCGATCGATGGAGTGATAAGGGCAACCAACGTTCTCTTTGCGGGTAAGAACGTTGTTATCTCCGGCTTTGGGCACTGCGGCAGAGGGCTTGCCTCAAGAGCTCGTGGTCTCGGAGCTAACGTAATAGTCACCGAAGTGGATCCGATCAAAGCGCTCAAAGCAAGAATGGAAGGATTCGAAGTCATGAAAATGAGCGAAGCCTCTCGCATCGGAGACATTTTCATCAGCGCAACGGGGTGCAAGGACGTGATAACAAAGGATCATTTTGCAGTAATGAAAGATGGGGCGATACTTGCTAATGCAGGCCATTTCAACGTAGAAGTCTCGGTATCAGATCTTGAGAACATTGCTAGGGGGTCAAGGGAGATAAGACCTGACAATAGAGAGTACACGCTTCAAGATGGAAGGAGGCTCTATCTTTTGGCGGAGGGGAGACTCGTGAATCTAGCCGCAGCTGAGGGGCATCCAAGTGAGGTCATGGATATGAGTTTTGCAAACCAGTTCCTTTCAATACTTAGACTTGCGAAGGAAGGAAAGAATCTCAAGCCTGATGTCTACGAGATTCCGCGCTCGCAGGATGAGCAAGTTGCAAGGCTAAAGCTTGAAAGCATGGGAATCAGCATCGACGAACTCACAAAGGAACAACAGCACTACCTTTCAAGCTGGGGAGAGGGAACGTAGATACTCATCACTCCCAAGTCATCCACCCGTGCATACCTCGTCTTTTCCTTCCGACTACAGGAAAGGAAGGAATTGAGGAAAAAGAGAGAGAAGGAGGATGCCAAGTTGTCTTGGGACATCCGAATCATTCGACAACAGGCATACTAAGCGTGGACCGAATAGAGGGGATCGAACGGATTTTCGAAGTGATTATCCCTTTCAGCTTTTCATTGGTTTCAGCATTGATGATCGCTATGATATCATAGGTCCCGTAGCTCGTATGGACTTCGATTACCTCGGGAATCTGCTTTATCGAAGAATATACCTCGTTCTCCTTTCCCACATCGGCATTCACCAAAACAATTGCTTTAGGCAAATTCTAGGTGTCACCCTGATTTTCCTATCTTCACTCAGAAAGTTTTCTGTGGGCTATAATCCTTTCTTGAATTATGCCCTATGCTGGCCAATATTCTAAACAAAGCTCGAATAAGACTGTGATAACAACACAGGAAAGAGTAGAGGGGGGAGAGACAGGAGGTACGTGAGGCCATGAAACATGTGAAAATTGAATTTAAGGGCGGATAGTGTTGACAAAACGAGAATATTGCATGTTTAAACAAGAAAGAAAGAAAGGATTGGATTTGATTCGTTCGATAAGGAATTACTCAAGGTTTGAGGGCACAAAATCCTCTTTCATGCAAAGCAACATCCCCATTGTCTCCCTTTTTTTTGCTTGCATTCGCCTAGTACCTCCCTTCAACCGAGCCAATGCTTCCGCGAAACCCTTTGGATTGTTCTTCGATACGCTCTTCACGATGCGCTTTGGCACGACGCCCCTCGAGAAGGGCTCGCTCCTAAGTAGCAACATCTTCAGTCTATCTAACTGCCTTATGCTTAGCTTATTGATTATTGCCTGATTGTAGTGAACCGAGTCAATCTTTGTAAGATCGAAACCGTATTGTTCAAGCAGTCTTCTGTCAAGCTCCGGAATGATAACGGATAGATTGCCCTTTGCTCTGCTGCGGGAGTTTGTTTTTACAGGCATGATCCTTCTCAAGGAAATTAAAAGAACAATTGGAATTCGCTCGGCTTAGAAAGACAAGTTCAGTTACAAAATGGCCTAGCTAAGCCGCGGTCTTCAATTGCAGCAGAGCCATCCGAACTATTCTTTAAGTCGAGGGAGGAAAAAAGATGGTTAGCGAGCTCGATGTGCCTAGAAACTTACTGATAGCTTACCGCTGCTGGGTACCGAGGTCTCCAATAGGCCATGGCCGCCATGAACGCGCGCAAATTGATTCGGTCTGCAAATAGACATCGCGAAGTTTCCTTCTCTTTCGGTTCATTCCAAATACTCAGCGAAAGTTCATTGTCTTCATTTGTGCTAGCATAGATGTGAAGCCCTCTTACGCACTGATACTTCGTCTTAGTCAGACTGCTAAGATTTTCCTCCCCTATCAGTGAGACTATTGCTCTTACCTTTCTAAGTTCACTTCGGGTTACTCCTTGTGCCAATCTTCCACCTCTTGAAATCCCGCTCGATATCAGCTGATCAAAATTTACTTTTTATCTTCTTGTCTGCGAAGTCTTGCTTCTTTTTCCTGATATGTTATCCTTTCTCATCCAAAAGAGTTCTCAATTAGGAATAGCTGATCCACCTTAAAAGATCTGCGGTGTTCACCGAGATCAACAACGTGGCTTTCAAAAATGGAGTTCTCTCCTAGTTTTCCATTCTGTTCTTTCAAGATGAATTGTGACACCGGGGATACTCGAAACCTAGCACTCATGTCTATCATCCACTTTGCTTTCACTGATTGTCCTTTGAATCTAACGTTCTAATAATACATGCCGGTCCATTTTTCAAACAACTTTTGTCATGACGCAAGGATGTGACAAAGCAATTTGAGGAACTTTTCAATCCCTCAATTCAGATTCAATGGAATCTTCTCCAGCGTAATTATGACAATCGCATGTATTCCACAGAGGAAAATTCAAGATGGTTTAGACTGTACTTTGTCTTTACTTACTTCGAAATCTTTACTCGTTGATCTATTGAGCTCGGCTCTTCCTGTTTTTGGACGGTGCGACCAAATCTTCTTGATAGAAGGAATCCACAAATTGAGAATCCAGCGGCTATGAATTCAAACAAGAGCCAGTAATACGGAGGAAGATAAAAGCCGCTGAAACTGAATGGAACCATCAGTGGAAAGCTAGAAGCACCTGAATTCGTAGCGGCGAAGATGTCAAATGAAATGTGTGAGAAAAGTGTTATTGGCCCCACGAAAGCCGACTTTACAAAGGCCTTGTCTGGAAGATGAAACCTCTCAGCAGCGAGAAGTATCACAATAGCTGAAAAAGCTGCAAAGAGAAACGAGTGGTCTGGCCTTCCGCTCACGTTGAAATCTGCAGCTGCTAGAATGTGATCCGAATCTATCAGAACTGCGGTAGAAGCACAGAGAAGGCTCAGGTTTAGGTCGAAAAGAAGAAGCGAAGGAACAAGCCCCAAAGTAAAGTGACCTAGGATTTCTAGAGCAATCTTTGAAGGTGCGTATTCGTGTACGTGAACGGCGGGCTCGTAATGGATGAATGCAATCAAACTATAGGCAAAGGAGAACGCAAGAAAGACCAGCCCGATCAAGGCTGCCGACTTGAATTCTTTGCGGTTGCCAAATACCTCCGATCTCGTTGGTTTCAAAGAAAATCCCGCCAAATCACCAAACAAATCCTTTCTATTGAGAGCTTTCAAATTCGTCGCAATAGGAGCCTTGTTATCAATCCTAGATTTACAATCGCGCCGCTATCTTATCCAGTTTGTCTATATCCAACCAAAGAGAGACATTCCAACAAAGAGGAATTGATCTAATTCTTCTGACACAATTGGTCAAGGAAAACTTACTTTCCGCAGTATAATGTGTTTTCTGCTCGAAACACATTCAGTGGAAAGTATTTGTCGTCTGGCTTTGAGAATAGGTGGCAAAGGGATCTTAATAATGAGAGTGCCATCCAGCGTGTCAAGAGCTCGCTTGCTCCACCAAGAGAACTTCGTAGAAAGCTGATAGAGACTGACAGATCTTTACAATCACAGATTTCAAAACTCGACAAAAGCATTGCCCAAATGAGCCAAAAGGAGAAGGCCCTATTCGCAAAGACGACCAACGCTTTCCAAAAGCACGAAACCGCGCAGGCAAATGCTTACGCAAACGAGCTGACAGAGGTTAGAAAAGCAATCAAACTCGTGAGCAGTGCGAAACTTGCACTCGAAAGTGTCCAAGGAAGGCTCAAAACTA
The DNA here is from genome assembly GCA_902812485.1 of archaeon. Classification (GTDB taxonomy): domain Archaea; phylum Thermoproteota; class Nitrososphaeria; order Nitrososphaerales; family CADDZS01; genus CADDZS01. The sequence continues at coordinate 33,655 of CADDZS010000002.1, read as the reverse complement.
TCACTGACTTGGGAGACTTGGCTCTGACCATTGCTCCGGTGGGAAACGTTGTTCGAGCGGTGAGAAAGACTCTTCAGACTGTTATGCCTTCAGCTCACACTTCGCTTGATGAAGTATCGAGCTCCCTTGATGGCTTGACGCAAGAAATAGGAAGTATCTCAGGTTTAAACATGAGTTTTGAGACGACGAGCGAGGAATCGGAAAAGATTCTCGCAGAAGCATCGGCGATTGCTGAATCAAAGATCTCATCGAAGCTGCCTTCGATCCCTGGCTTTGATACTTCTTCGGGTTCCTCTTCCGAAGAGGACACTTCGCTCTAATAGGACGAAGCCCTCTGATTATTCGTTTTCGTGAACATTTCCTTTCGCTTATAGCGAAAACTTTCACTTGGAAGTATTCGTGGCCTATCTTAGATTTCTCCCATGGCGAAGTAGGCCAGAGTGAAGAGAGAGAAAGAAGATCATTCTTTCACTGATTCTTCCTCATTCTGAAGAAAAGATCTAGTTCAGATGACCTTAGAATTTTTCCGGCAACTTTCAATTATACCAAAGCCGTTGCTTAACTCGTGAAACGCGGCAGCCCTCTTTGCAAGATAGTTTGTCTCTATCAGTTGAAGCGAGCTTGGAAAAAGAACTTGATGTATTAAGCAGTGTGAGAATCCGAAGGGAACTTGCTTTTGAAGGCATGAGTCGCTCAAGGAAAAATTGCAGATCTTCCAATCAGATGGGAAGAGAGGATAGAGCTGCCGAAGAAAGAGGGAGAAGAAAAGAAGAAGAGGAGAAGCAATCTTGGGAATTTCTCAATCGAGGCATCTCTCTCCCCTAGTTCAAAGGATCGACTACGAATCCTTTCCGGAAGTCGTAAAGCGTTGCTACGAAAGGTCAATCGCACTTTCAATAAGATTCCGTGAGCTTATCGAAAAATCAAAGATAAAGTTGCCACGGGAATCATGCTTGTGTCTTAACGGCTCAACAAGTAGGCTCGAGTCTGTCCCAGATTCTGATGTAGACTATGTCTTGATCTGGAATGATTCTTTTGCCGCTGTCCAGCAAAACAGCCAAGGCTATCCAGGGACGAAGCTTCAAGCAAGAATAACAGTTGACAAGATTAACTCGATCCTCTCGTCAAATGGTGTAAGGCCTTGCGATAGTTTCTCCTGCGACAAATCTCTGTCGGAATTGGTCACAACTGAGAACCTTTTTAGTAGGTATTCAATTCTAACTTTGATTGACTCGAGCCTGCTTGCAGGAGACGAGTCAATGTACAGCTATTTTCTTGATCGAATAGAAAAGAACCTGAACGATTACGCGATTGGAATCAGAGCTGATAAGCTTGTGATTCGGACGCTCGTCTGGTATATACAGAGAGAAGGCTGGATTGACCAGCTTCAAATGGGCACAAGTGTCAATAGATTCTCTAGGCTTATACAGCTCTTTGTGACAATTCTTTCGATCGACCAATTTGGGATAAGGAGAACCCGAGAAACAAAGACCACATGGCTCAGAATAGAAAATCTACGCCAGTCTCTTCACTCCTCCAAATTGGATTGCCTCAAAAAATTGTGGCTCAAAGCACTTTTGTTGAAGGAAGACAGAGCAAGGCGACCAATGTTGCGAGACACAGGCTTCATAGCAGTCTCTGAACTTATGGAGATCTGGCGCGACATACTTTCAATCTCTCAATCCGCTTGAGTAAGCGGAAACTTTGCAAACGATTCAGTTATCCTTTCTTCTTTTATGAACTTCCCAAGCATGGCCTTGCTCCTTTTAGGAGTCTGAAAAATTTTTTGAAGAGAGCGAGTACTTGTCTTCTTCGAGAATTGCTTTTCAACAAAAGAAAAGAGTCGTCGCATCCTTTTTCCCATTTTCGAAGCAAGCGAGAACCACGATCTTCCAATCGTCGATTTTATTTTCAATCTATTACCACGTTTTCCGCCTTGAGTGAGTAGTGATTTCGGTTGGCATGATGTTCATAACGTGCTTGTTTGCATGTTATCTGAAGTTCTATTGCGCGCATGCACGTAATATCTTGAACTGAAAATCTTCTTCAAGTGAAAAAAGAGGAAAAGGAATAAAGGATCAGAATTCAAGGGTCAGTACAAATCAACTTTGAAAAGCATAGCAATGAGAGGCCGCTTTCTTTCGGTGTCACTTGGTGCGACCAGCTCGCCGAAGGATGCCTTGGTGGATGTAGTAGCTACGAGGGAAACTGCGAGCCAACTAAAGGAACTCGCACTCCTCGGATTTGGTGTCATAGCGGTAGTTGGAGCGGGCGGTCTCGGCCTGCAGTACCTTGCGATGGCAAAAAGATACACAAAGGAAAATAGAGCACTTGATGAGGTAGGCATTGAAGCTTCCAGAATCAATGCTTCTATGCTAATTAACTCCTTTCACTTGCCACGCAGTTTTCTAGTGAATCAAGAGCCTCTCCAAACTCTGAACCAATTAAAGAGCTATATTTCACGGCTCCACGAGACGAGAGATCCAAGAGAACACCATATCTTCAAAGAGCGAGGCTTCGTCGCAATTACTGGAGGACTTGAGCCTGGGCTCACTTCTGATAGTTCTGCCGCGAAAGTGGCAACAGAGCTGGATTGCCCTCTCATAATTGTATCCACGATGGGCGGAATATTTGAGTCAGACCCATTAGCGACTGTTGCCAAGGGAAGAGAAAGCCCGAAGTTGCTATCAAGGATCGGGCGAGATTATCTCAAAGCTGTGATCTTGAAGAGAGCTGAGAAGAAAGGAGACGAACAAGAGAGCGAAGGGAACGAGACTCCTCACGTCCTTGATGTTCCTACGTGCCGAATCTTACTAGATGTTGAACGTGAAAGAAGAGCGACATTTCGTGCTGCTGTAACTAACTACAAGGCAATCGCTGAAACAGCATTGATACTGACATCACGAAAAACTCCGGCTGTGAGACCAAAGAGGCCCCACTTCACACTAATCTCCCTCCTCTAAGTCAAGCATCCATCTTGGCTCTTCAAGTTATTTTATCTTGGTATTGACAATATATCGACGGGGATTCGCACGACCTTCTTCCCAAGCTCCTCTCCAAACCTCGCAGTTACCTCGCAGGTTGAGCTCATGCAACCTTCCTCGTATATTCGGTATATTTTGGATGCTTGCTTTGCTATATTGAAGCTTCTAGGCTTGTAAGAGTGTTCGAAGCAATATCGCGCATTCTTCTTCTGGCATGATCCGCTCCTGTCTTGACATTCTTGTAGTGGCACCTCTTCATAACCAAGACCGTAAGAAAGTGCAACTTCGGCTGCCATGGTATCAACTCCATCTTCGCCCCCGTTCACAACCATTATTTCATCGGAGCTTCTACCTTCTTCACTTAGGATCTTATCGATGAGTCTGTAAACGTAATCATATCCAGATAGAGACTTACTCCCAACAATTGCGATTTTGCATTTCAAGATATCCCCTCATCCCCAGCATCATTTAGCGAGCCAGAAGCGCAAATGCGCCGAAATTATTAACGATCCAATGTTAAAAAGCCTCTCAGGAATTATCTTCTCGATGATTCGCACCTTTTTTTATTGCCTTCTCTCCATCTTTCAAAAATCACAGAAGGGGGTGGAGGGATGGGAACGAGAGCGTGAAGGATTTCGCATTTCTTCTTATCAATCTGCTAGTTTGATATCAATGTTTTTACCTTGTGGATTGTTGAAGGTGGAGCAGTAGTTGCCGATCGGAGCCGTTACATTTGACCTCTGGCTGACCCTGATATGGGACAGCAAGGAACTTGAAGAGTACAGACGACTGCGAAGGCTCGTAAATTTCTATAGATTCGTAAAGAAAGTGAGGCTTCTCACCTCCTCTTCTTCTCCTCCTCCTTCTCAACATGGGAGTCCGTCAAATATTGATTCAGCTCAGGGGAGCAGATTCAGTTACTCGGATGTAAGGCTCGCGCTTGAATCGCTTCAGGTTAAAGCAAAGGAGCTCTACGATAGGGGATTTGACATTCATCCGAAAGAGCGGGGAAGGATGCTCTTTGAAATACTCCAAATCAAAGTTCCAAAAGACGTGGAAGAGGCCCTCTACGAAAGGGCAGGGAATATACTATCCAATTCGGGCTACTTTTCACGCTTCCCCAGTCTGAACCCTGAGGCACTACCTACGATGAAACTGCTGAAAAGAACGTTCCCACGAGTCAAGATAGCCTTGATATCCAACGCCGCTAGATCTGCAAGGGCTTATCAAAGAATGCTCAAGGCTCTCGGGATAGGGGATTACTTTGATCATCTTGTAATATCATGTGAAGTTGGCTATCTGAAACCGAGAAAGGAGATATTCCGCAAAGCGCTGTCGCTTCTCTCGGTTGAACCCTCTGAAGCTCTCCATGTTGGAGATCTGTTCAAGGCCGATATCGTTGGTGCGGTTGCATGCAAGATGAACGCATGTCTTTACACTGGTCTCTGGCACAAGTATGCACAGTACACAAATCCAGGAGAACACATACCCCAAGATTTTGCTCTTCAGCACCCTGGGATTGTGGTGAAGGAGATAGAAAGACTTCAGGATGTTGTGAAAGTAGCGAAGTTGATTCCTTGATGCCGCTTTGCGGGGTTGATCCAGACTGGTATTGCCACCATCTTCGCTCTCTTCCTGATATTGTTTAGGCTCCATCAGGCATGGACACACCTAAGGAAGATCAGAATTCAGTGACGACAAAGTTATTTTACCCACTAAAGGAGACGTGCTTATCTGTTCATTGCCCCTACTTAATCTGGGTCTTGCAGATTACAAACCATTCAGGGTTGACGCCGAACTCGTTGCAACCGGCAGAACATGCATAATAGGTTCAAGCGGCAGCGGAAAGAGCTACACAGTCGGCGTCTTCTGCGAGGAGCTTTGCAAAAACAAGGTCCCTTTTGTTATGATCGATATTGAGGGAGAATACTGGGGGCTCAAGGAAAAGTTTGAGGTCATCTCGATTGGTGAGGGGGAAAAATGCGATCTCAGATGGGATGAGATAAGCCTCGAAGATCTTGCAATACAAGCTCCTGACAGCCCACCTCTGATCTTGGATCTTTCAGAAACTGACGATCCGAAGGGGAAAGTTGGATTCTTTTTGACCGCTCTCTATGGAGAGATCTCGAAGAGGAGAGTTCCGTACCTCGTTATACTCGAGGAAGCGGATCGCTTCGCGCCCCAGTCGGGAGAGCGACTCAAGATATTTGACGAGGTCGCAAGACGTGGAAGAAAAAGAGGTCTCGGGCTCATGCTCTGCACCCAGAGGCCCTCGCTTGTTGATAAGAATATTCTGAGCCAGTGCAGCAATCAAATGATCGGGAAGCTTGTCATCCAGAATGATCTTCAATCAGTTGCTCAATTCTTTCCTGAAAGAGGACTACCCACGCAGCTTACCGCTCTTTCGCCGGGGATCTTCTTTGCCTTGGGCGGACTTGCTCCAACTCCAACACGCGTCAGAATCAGGCAAAGGGAAACTACTCACGGCGGCATCACCCCGAAACTTATGGATAGGGCAGTTAGGCCGTCAGCAGAAGTACTCCAGAAACTGAGAACTTCTCCTATCGAAGCAGCTCATCAGGGATCGGTGACGCCACATTTGCAACAGCAGCAAATGATCAAAGTCCCGCGCTCAGAGCACACCGCAATTGTTTCATCTGCAACCCAACCAGTCGGACAAATTCAAGCTCCACTAGTGGGAGGTCATCCCGGACTCCCCCCGCTAATTGAGAGAGAAGAGGTTCCAATTTTTATCAAGCGGCAGAAAAGTTTTCCGCTCTTTGGCGAGGAAGAACAAGTGACGTCTGTGACCCTCACTTACAGGCCTTTGATTGAGGTTGGAGTAAGAACTAGATCTGGAGTGCTCAGAAAGAAGTTCGAAACAAGGTACATGGTGCTAGACAAATACACTGGTAGAATTGTTGACTGGAGCGACACGGGAATCTCATTCAGGCAAGATGGCTTGGAAAGATTCTTTGGGCTTTCAGCGATTCAAATAGAAGCATTGAAGGCACTCGAGCCAGGAAAGGATCTTACTTTGATCGAGGTTGCGTCAAGGTCAAGGATCCCTGAGGATCTCGTGAGAAGGTGCATCAGAGTGCTTGAGGCAAGGCGACTCGTAACTTCGGTCAAGATAGGCAAAGCGAAGCTTGTCCGCCCTCTCGTCGACATTCCCAAGGTTCAGTTCATGGAGTCCCCACTCAATCTTGGAGTAGTTAGTGCAAGTCCTCCAAAGGCAGGGGTTGAGAAGGAGATAAAGGAGGATGAAATCCGTGAAGTTGTGAAAGGGTCGTTCGAAGGCTCAGACGTCGACACGTTCAGACCCTTCCTCTATCCAATTTACAGAGTGGAGCTCGCCCTGAAGTCGCGAAGAAGAGTTGTTCTGCTTGATGGAAGGTCGGGAAGGAACTTGAGCGAGATCTAAACCGTATATGTCAATTGTGCGTTCAATTAGTATTCTAAAGATCAGTCACGCAGCTCCCTCTTTCATCATCGAAACTAATTTGCAATAGATCGGATAAGCTCGAAAGGCGTTCCTGCTCACAAGCACACGAATTGGGAATACTGAATTTGAGAAAAATGCATGAGACTTAGCTTTCACATGATTCCCTTGCTAATGGAGGCTTTGTAGTTCTTTACCTCTCCTAATAGCAAGTAGACTGTGATTTGTATCCTTGCAAAGAGAAGAAAATTTCTCATTTTCGAGTTTCATATCTTCGGAAGAAACAGCGGTAGTACAAAGTAAATGATCAAAAGAAAGACTGCAAGCATTAAGAGAGTAATCCCCAAGTTTCTGAGTGGATTCTTGCTCCAGATTATACCAAAGGGTATTCCGACTAGGAAGCCTATGACGTGAGAGTAGTAAGCTATATTTCCTCCGAATCCAGCGATTGCTGCATATACATTTTCGAGGAAAAAGAGAACCGCGACAAGTCCGACAGGTAAGATGATGATGGTGAGCTTGGTTGGATGGATCAACATTATAGCAGCAGAAAGAGTGAATATCGCAGCAGATGCCCCAACCAAAGGTGTCCCCACGGGATACAATGGTATGCCTAGTAAGAATGTCAAAATTCCCCCAAAGAAAAAGAGTCCAACCATCCTTGCTCCTCCCACCTCACTTTCGAGGGCGGCGCCGAAGATAAACAAGAAGAGCATGTTTCCAAATAGATGAACGAGGGAGGCATGAACGAAAAGAGCAGTCACAAGGGTCCATGGCTTGCCGGCGAGAAGGTTTGAAGTGCTGAAGGCAAGATTGCTTGTTATGAAGTCCGAAGAAAGGGAAGATGCTTCGTAAAAGTACGCAAGAACTATCGCGAGTATCAGAATAAGAGTCGCTCTCAAAGCAGACAGCCCAATTCTTCCCTTCGTCAGAGAGACTCTTTCTCAAGCAAAGCTTGACTTGAGTCTCTCGCATGCAGCTTGCAGGGTTTCAATCCTTTTCGAAAATGTGAACCTAATTTCCTTCCTGCCGCCTACTTTCCCATCTAAAAAGAAGAAAGAAGAACCAGGGACTCCTGCAACTCGCGCCTTCTCAACTAAATGCATGCAAAATTCTACATCGTTCGAAGTCTTGTCAAGTTCCGAAAAATCGCACCAGATATAATACGCTCCTCTAGGCTTTACGCACTTGAAGCCAATGTCTTCAAGGGAAGAGAGAAGAAGGTTTCTCTTCCTTTGATAGTCCTTCCTCAGGCTCTCGTAGTACGATTCTGGAAGAGAAAGGGCCTTCACACAAGCCATCTGCAGAGGATGGGGTGCACCGACGGTGAGGAAATCGTGAACCTTCTTAATTGCATTTGTGAGCTTCTCTGATGCAATGGTGTAGCCTACCCTCCACCCCGTGACGCTGTAAGTCTTTGAGAATCCAGAAATGGTCACTGTTCGATCCTGCATCGATGAGAAACTTCCAATACTGAGATGAGTAGCTCCATCGTAAAGTATGTGCTCGTATATTTCGTCAGTAAAGCAAACTGCATCGTAGTCATTACACAGATCTGCAATCAATTTTAGATCTTTCATTGAAAACACCTTTCCAGTCGGGTTGTGCGGCGTGTTGATAACGATTCCTCTTGTGTTTGGACCAAATTCTGTCTTGAGCTTCTCCTCGTCGATCTCGAATTCTTCATCCTTATCTCTCCTCTCAGAAAGGACAAAATATTTTGGCCGCGCACCAGAAATGATAGCATCGGGAGCATAATTCTCATAGTGTGGACTTATGATGATGAGCTCGTCTCCAGGATCAAGAATCGCAAGCTGAGAAGCAACCATTCCCTCGGTTGTGCCACATGTGACCACGATGTTCTTTTCAGGATCGCAGTCTATTCGATTGTAGGCTCTTTCCTTTGCTGCAATGGCATCTCGAAGCTCTGGAGCCCCCCAAGTTATGGAATACTGATTGTAATCATCAAATACTGCGCTCGAGGCGGCTTCTTTCAACTCGGCAGGACAAGGAAAATCAGGAAAGCCTTGAGCAAGATTAACGGCCCCGAATTTATTTGCGAGCCTTGTCATCTCTCGGATGACTGATTCAGTAAATTGACCTGCTTTCCTTGAAATCTTGGCCTCCTGACCACCAGACCGCAAGTGCAAATTAATATTTCATGCCTTCTCTTTTGGTAGTATCCGATTTCAAAGTTTGATAGGAGGGATCTTCTTCGGGCAGTTTTGGAATTAAAAATCGAATGCCCGCGTACAAATGCTTTCCTCGTAGAAAGGGGAGCCGCCCCTCTTCCGCTCAACCCTTAGGAACATTTTCTTTACTTTCTTGAGTTTGAGGAACCAGGAAATCTATCTTCTCATGCTTCTCAGGCGACATTGAAAAAAGATCCTCGAAAAATCGAGAAAATGCTATTAATATTGGAATTTTCGGGGAATCGCTGTAAAAGTTAGATAGCAAGCCGAAGCTAGAAAAAAAGCCTTCCTATGTAAGGAGGACAGCCGCTGCTACAACCGTCGTCCACAATCCGTTCTTGTCCCCCTCTGCAGACTGGGTTATGTGAGTCGTTCTAACGATCTTACCAGAAATCTTCCAAAGTTGCTTCTTCTCATCATAGCTCTGATCAGGATTGAAGGGGATCCCAAGCGTTGAAGCAAGCATCGAAGCCGCCAGATCCTCTGCATAGTCTCCTGCTTTTTCGTCTGTCTCACCATAGTCTTCGTGCTCAGACAAATACCCCCACGTGTTCCTGTCCTGGGGAATCGCGAGACCGACCGAAGCAGCTATCAGCCTATTGGGTTCATTTGTGGAGAGCTTGCTCAGTACTAAGAAAAGTATCTGACCAGGAGTGAGTTCTGCAAGACCTTCTTTTCTGCTAACCAGCTTACATCTTGGAGGGAAGATGCTCGAGACTGGAACGAGGTTGTAGGCCTCGATGCCAGCATCTCTTAGTGCTAGTTCAAAACTTGCCAGTTTTTCTTTGTGTTTTCCGACTCCCTTAGTTAGGAAGATTTTTTTCGGGACGAGTGTCGGCAATTTTTCTTTTTACTTGATCAATTCGATTTTTAACTCTCTTTTTAGGATTGTGCCTTTCTGATTCATTTCTCGAAATGTCATAGTATTCAGTTTTGTCACCGGATTGTGTGCCCATCATTTTTCTATGCAACGCTTGCGAGTGAGAGAAAAGAAGAAACAGGCCAGACGGGAAAAGCAGATGCTAAGAAAACTTGTGGAATGAAACAACAGAAAATCAAAGAAGAGATGCCCGAGAAAGAATTTCTGCGTTTTGATTCTGAGTAAAAGCTATAACCAAAACGGATAGAATCATCCTAACCTTCATCAGGAAAGGTTAATGGAAGAATAGAGAAATATGGTAAACAACAGCGAGAGCCTCGTGTACTCCTTTTGCACGCTTGGTTTTCCTTGGGATTTAAATTCTTCATATGGCTTCAGTGAAGCGCTTTGAGATAGGATTTAGTTTCAGCAAGCTGATAAGGGCCCAACCATGAAGAAAGAGAGAAAGAAGACAAAGAATTTCCCAAGTAATGGGAATTCAAGTAGTTACATCCAGGAGGGCGCACTCGAAGCTTCTCTCAAAGATAGTTTCAAGCTCTCGGGATACGAAGCAAGAGCCTATATTTCTCTAGTGAAGAAGGGTGCTCAAAATGCAAAGCAGCTTTCTCAGAACGCTAGTATTCCTCTTCCCCGTGTATACGATACCTTAGACACGCTCATGGAAAAGGGCTTTGTTGCAAAACAGGAGGAGGAAGAAGAAGGCTATTTTCTTCCAATCAAACCTGCTGAAGCGCTCAAGGGAAGGATTCTCCAATTCGAAGAGCAGTACCTCCAGGATCAAATGAAAAGAAGATCAGCCGAGAAAACGCTTACTGCCGCGCTCGAAAATCTTTCTAGCACAAGACTTTCAGACAATGGAAGGCTGAGACCTAGTGAATCTCAAATATCTGTCCTGAAGGGGCTTAATTCGATTGCCAACGCTTTCTCTGAACTTCTCGATGAATCTCACGATGTATTCCTAGTTGCAAAGAGATCTATTGAAAGAAGGGATGTCTTCCTTCCTCTGTTATTCAACAGAATGAATTATTCATCTCAAGACCAACCGTCGTCCTCCAAGTCAATCAAATTAATCGTGCCCAAGGATGCCAAGCTGAAGGATGAAGAAATCAAAGCCGTGAAAGATGCAGGCGTAGAGATCAAGAGCTCTGAGAACATATTATTTGACATGATGATCGCCGACTCCCAAAACGTTCTCATTGGTGTTCCAGATCCTCTTTCAAAAGAGAGCAACCATTCCATAGCCATTTGGATAAAGAACATCGCGTTCGCACGCTCCACTCGCCGGGTCCTGGAAGAAATTTGGCGGAATTGCTCCCGGATTTGATGGAAGAACGAGTTATACGAAGCTTCAAGCAAAACAAACATAACTCTCTCTTCTTCTTTGTTCCTTCACCTTTTCTTTGAAGACCAGAAGGTATAATCCCAGTTCTCATTCTTTACACTATTGCGCCAAGTCAAGTAATCCCGGAATATCAGCTTGTGATCGAATGCAAGCAGACTCCTGCGTCTTCTTAAATCTTCGATTTTCATCCAAGACACAGAACGCGCATCGTCTCCTGCTTTGGCTGTTCCTCTCTTGTAATCAGCTATGAAGACAACCGAAACTCTTTGGCCTCTAGGGTCTCTCGTAGGATCGCTGTAGACGCCCAAGATGGACCGAAGTGTTGCTACGACTGAACACTCTTCCCAGAGCTCACGAAGGACGGCATGCTCAACTGTCTCGCCATATTCAACATGTCCTCCTGGAAAAGCCAGAGAACCCTTGTATGGTTCAACTCCTCTCTGCTCGATCAATATCTCATCGGAGTTTTTTCGCACAATTGCATCCACAGTCAAAACGGGATAGCTGTCCTTTCTCAGACGAGGCATTGATTCGTTGGCGAAATTCCTAAGCAATATTCATTTCTCAAAGAACTTGGATTTAGCTCGCTACTCACGCTTAGGTTTTGCAAAGTTCTAAGAAATAAGCCCTGAAGGGTTCGATCTTTCGCATATTCACTGGATGATCTCAAAGTCAATTTGTACAAGAATCCAGGACAATCTGTTGAAGAACAAATTAGTGGAATATGGAAAAAGGGACGAAGAGTGGGCGAGAGAACGAGTTGAATTCTTTTTCTACAAAGCTCAGGGCATATTTCTCCTAATTCTAGCCCTTTGCTTTATGGATTCCATTTTCTCTTCGAAATTGCCATGGAGCTCGTTTGGATCCACTTTCAATACGTCGCATATTGTCTGTGTTATCTTTTCCTCAATGAGCCCAGAGCCCATTCCGAAGATGTCTCTCAGGCCAGCCTCGAGAAGCGCCGGGTTGCACAGTACATCCTCTGAAGAAGCATTGAACTTCTGACCCAAATTAAAGAGGACAACTGTCTTCACGCCTTCTCCAAAACTGTCGAGTGTCTCGGAAACTACCAAACGCAGTATCCTTGAAAAATCCGAATCTACGTTTAATGATAAATCTGCACTCATGTGGTTCTCAACTTGTTATTTTGAAGGTAGTAAGTTCATCAATTCTACTTTATTTCAAATGCATCTGAAGCGGCTGTCCATTGCTAGCAAGTCACAACACTTTGCTCAGGGTCTTTTAGTACAGATGTGAGGTACCGAATGACTTTCAGATTTTTTGTCACTATTGGCCCAGCCAAGCGGTAACAAAACTCGACATTTGAACCTCAACTCAGCTTGGGTACTTTTGCCGATGGATACACGGAGAGCCCAGTCTCTCCCATCTTTATTGGAAATATGCCCTCCTTGTGAGCTGTTCCTCTCATCTTCCTCACTTCTATACCGCGAACTCTCAATCCCCCTACTTTCGAATAGTATAGCACCACGACCCCATCAGAGATGAACTCCTCGATGCCAAAGCGACTGAGGGCTTGGCTCTCCTCCGAGATCTCAGTTACAAAGAGGACTGTTGCCTCGAGCTGTTTCAGCAAACTTGCAAAGCGGAGCAAGTCGAGCCGCATGTCAACCGAGCTCTCAAATTGCATTCCCATAACCGTTATTGGATCAACAACTATTCTCTTAGCTCCGATCTTCTTGCATATCTGCGAAACATTGGAGTAAATATCAGTGGGACTGATTTTACGGAGTTGTCCACTAACTGCTGGTGAAACATCAATCATCGCAAGCTTGCCAGCCTGTTCTAGATCCTCGATTTCCCATCCATATGAGGCCGCATTCTTGATGATTGAAGGGATAGATTCTTCAAGGGTCACGTAGATTCCGGCTTCATCATAGACCTTGGCCCCTTTGTAGACAAACTGAAGTGCAAAGGTGCTCTTTCCTGTCCCAGTTCCACCAGTAACCAAGATGGAATTTCCTCTTGGAAAGCCACCTAGCACTAGTTCGTCGAAGCCGTCTATACCAGTCTTTACTCGACTTGTCATCCCCGCATGGCTTGCCCTTCCTTCCCTGTAGCTTACCTTAGTTTCCTTTTCCATCATTTCACGAGATTCACCAACGCCCAGTTCAAATCTTCATTTGTCTTAGATCTCGATGTCTACCCCGGAGTTAGTAAGCGAATAATTCCTCCACCTGTCGTCGTGAGATCTTCCCCGTAGGGAATCTATCCTAAACTGTCTAACCCTCAAGTCCCCTTCCTCGCGTATCCTGAACTTTATGGTTCCAGCACAAGAGAAAGTAAGTGAATTCAGCGCCTTGTCCTCATGAGCGCCTTCACACACAGTGGCTAAACCTCTCACTCGAAAATTTTCCAGTCTGGAATTGAGACAAGCAACAAAGTCTATCACAGCCTTGTACTCGCAGGAAAGCAACAAACGCGATACAGAGTCTAAGACAAGGATCAACTTCTCCGGATCTTCTTCTTCGGTTTGTGAAGAGCGCAGCTGGTCGGTGATAACAATGAGCATTCCTGTCGGGTCCAGTCCAAGCATTCCGTGACCAACGTTTTCAGATAGCCCGAGCCTTGCAGGACTAGCTGCATCCAGGATCACAAATTTCCTACTCTCTTCAAATGGCTCGACATCCCATCCAAAGCGTAGCATTCCTTCCCTTATACTTGTGGGCAGCTCTTCGGTTGTAATCCAGATGACCTTGCCGCCCTTTTTCAAAATCTCAAAGGCGTACTGCTCACAGAAAATTGTCTTTCCACAGCCGCTCGTCCCGCACAAAAGATTCAATCCACTAGGAAGGAATCCTCCGAAGGTGAGTTGTTCTATTCCTTTGATTAGGCTCTTTACAATAGATGTGCTTGTTCTAATTGTCTCTTCCTCCTTTCAAGCTTCGCTAAAATGAGCCTTTCCTGAAATTCCAGATCCGTTCTCTGTGCTTCGGATTCAGGATCCTCTCTTCCGCTCTGCCTTAAAGACAATATGTCACTGCGGATCTTCTCAAGCTCGGACTGAAGCGATTGGTATTCGTTCTTTGTCCTCGCTATCATTTCATCTATTGCAGAAATCTTTTCTTTGAGTGAATAGTACTCCTCACTGAAATTCAATTGCCCCATACCGATGCCTTTATTCGAAACTTCCTCAAGTTTCTCCGAAAATTTTCCAAGCTCAATTTCGAGTTTCTCTTTCTCTTGGAGAGCGACCTCTAGATTTAGTCCTGGCGACTCGATGACTGCCCTGACTGTCTGTGGTTTCGTTGCTCTGTAGTTTCGCCCCTCGTCCAGATAAATAAGCGAAGGGTGCCAGACAAAGTCGCCTGAAGAAAGAGGTCTCAGCTGCAACGCGATCTTCTTTTCGGATGAAGGGTCTATTCTCAAATTAAGCTTCAAAGATCTTCCGGCTATAATTGGATACGGAGCTTTGACAATCTCAAAACCTTCCGGGGCGACCTCATCCATCCTGAATGCAACCGCCGGTTTTAGACCCAAGTTTGAAAGATAGATGTAATAAGAAAATTCCTCGTCTGTAGTCAAGTACGACTGCGGGATTTCCACATCAAGAGCAATGAAAGCTGAACCTGCAGCTCGCCCCGCAGAGCTAGGAGTCTGATCTAGAAGCGACGAAGTGGAGATCGTTGAATAGATGATTTGAGAAGATGCTACTTCTGCTATAATGTCGTGAGCAAGGGGAAGGAGTCGTTGATGATTTCTAACGGCTGTCACCATTTTCAAAGCTTCCCTGACCCGCTTTGAAGCCCCAAGTGATTCATAATATCGTGAAGCATAAGATAGCGACTTTTGTGCCTGTGAGTACAGAGAGGCCTTGAGCTCGGGATTCTCAATTTCTCTCTCAGCTGCGCTCATTTTGATCGTTGCATCCAAGATGTGCTTCGAAGCTCGCAACAAATTAAGAAATGATCTATTTCCCACCCTTCGAAACATAAGCTCTGAGCGATCAAGGCTCTTATTGCATTCAATAACCTTCTGAACATCAAACGAGCCTTCGAGACTGCTCTCGAGCGAAGTAGAGCTGTAAAGGAAAGATGCAAAATTTGAAAGCCCCAAGAGAAGTGCTCTAAGGTATTTAGAGGAGGAAGTTTCAGCTGCACCTTCGAAAATTTCCCTAGCTTTGACATAAAGTCCAGGGTTGTTCTCCTGTTGCGCTCTCTGAAAGGCGCTTAACGCGATGCAAAGAGAAGCTAGTGTTCTAAGTTCGCTTGCTTTCAGCGGATCTGAAGAGATTGCAGAATTTGAGGCAAGTGAAAGAAACATTTCCTCCGCGGATTTCAGCTCTGATATTGACTGTTCAAGATTTCCCACTTGGTAGGCATGCTTTGATGTTTCAAGCATTATTCTCGCTTTGCAGAACTTGATTAGAACGTCGCTTTGCCTCTCCAGCTCGTCGATATCTTCCGACCACCCTTTCTGACTGCCTACATCCTCTTTGAACCTCGTTAGGATCTCGATTGCTTTTCTGAAAGAATTAAGAGATGATTCAAAATCTTCGCTAGAAGAAGCTCTCTCAGCTTCCTCTATTACAGATTCTGCCCTCAAGACGGGGGCTCTGTGCTCCCATCTTCGCGAAAGTGCTACAAACTTGGCCGCCTCTGCATAGCTCTTTGAAGCCAGCTCAAAATTTGAAGATCTGTGTGCTTCCTTCGCGAGTTCGATTTTGTTCAAAGCCTGCATGAAATTAGCAAATCCTTGGTATACCCTTGAATTTTCGGAAGCAACTCTCGCAGCTTCGTAAGCTTCACGGGCCTTAGAGAAAAATGAGGCACTACCCAAAAAGTCTCCTTTCACGTCGAGTATCTGCCCCATCAACCAATAAGATTCCGCAAGTTTTTCATTCCAATTGTTTTTTTGACATAGTTTCAAGGCCTTACTCAAGTGGTGCTTTGCCATTCTTCCATACGGGCTACTATTCGATTGCGATTCCTTGAACTTCTCTAGCTCATGACAGACCGCCGAAGCTAGCAGCCTTGCATCCACTGCCCTCTTTTCGTATCTTTCCTCTTTGTAGAACTTCAATGACTTCGCCGCGAATTCCAGAGATTTGGTAAGAATCGAGCGTCTTGACTTTGTTTCTTCCGACTCTTGCCTTACTTTTTCTCTGGAAAACCTTGAGCTTTGGGAAGAAATGCCAATTTCGCTTTCCACTGCCTTGGAAGCAGCATCTCGGTAATATTCAGATGTGTGGTAGAATACATCTCCAATGTTGACTGCATCGTACCTCGAGGCTGCGAAGCCCCCACGTTTGAGCTGCTCCTGAGCTCTTTTAGCAAGAGCAATAGATCTTGCCATGAGCCGTCTTTGATCCTTTGGTCGTGAATGTCGCGCGAGAGCTTGATAGAAGCTTGCTATCCAAGATCCTCCAAGAATATCCCTCTCAAAAGGAGTCCAGAGTGTAGCCCACCTTAGAGACTCCTCTCCTATCGAAACGGCTTTCTTCAACAGATCGATTACTTTTCTCTTATCAGATTGGTACTCGCTTTCCCGCCAGTACGTACCGGCGAGATTATAGGCGATCATAGCCTTGTAAACATGCCAAGGAGTTTTCTTCGCGAGTTCGTAAGCTCTTTTGTAGTGAAACCTGGAAGTTCTGACACGAACAATCATTTCTTCTCCTTCGACGTTCTCTGCCAAGTATTCATGACACAGGCCAAGAGCCATCTCGGGTACAGGCGCGTAGCATTTGTAGAACAAATAGTGAGGAAAAACCGTAGCAAGATTCTTTCTTCTCCATTTACCGCTTGTCTTCCTCTGCTTGCTAGACCGAGCTGTTCGGGCAAGATATCTCAGCTCTTGGGAAATCAAACTAGTCGCCCTTTTCAAAAAGGCAATTGATCGTTCCCTGTTTCTTTCGAACTGATAGTATGAAAATCCGAGGCCATCGTAAATTATTCCCAGCATACCAGCTTCTGGCACTTGGGTCCTATCGGCTGGATTATATGATAGCGAAGTCACAGGGAACGAAGAATGGGAGGAGTTTTCTTCAATAGTGCTTAAAGGTTGATCCCGTGTTTCAAATTTTCCAACTATGTCGAGTGCAATTTTTCTCGTTTCATGCAAACGATCTTCGTTAACTTTCTTTGCGCGAACAAGGAAGGGAAGAATCCTTAGTTGGATGGCTAAACCCAAAGCAAAGGGCATGTCCCTACGCGGACCAGATGTCGTAACAGCAGCTACTGCATTTTGAAATATCAATGACGCTTGCTTTGCTTTATTGAATCCAATATGATTTGGATAAAGCCAGAGAACAAGAGCCAGCAAAGAATGATAGCAAGGAAGAAGAGAAAGAGCATCTTCTCTTCGGCTCTTAGTTTCATAACATTTCTTTAGTCTATCTTCAAGAATTTCTCTCGATTTTCTAAAGAAAGCGAGGGCTTGCCCTTGTTTCTTTGCTTCCTTGGAGAGCGCTGATATCCGAGAAAAAAGTTCAAAGAATTCCTCTCCTCGCTGAGGATAAGAATACAGAGAATAATCCGATAAGTGCTTTGTAGCGCCTAGCTTTTCGCCCTCTCCCATTATTGAGGAAGATTTTTCTGAATCAGACACAATACGCGCCTTTATGGCCTGCCACCTTTTGAGCAAATTAATTTCTCGTCAGAATCATTATCAAACTTCAATGGAGTCGAGGCATCACGACGCTCATACCTTTGACGTATAAGCAAACCCAAATTGAAATGCGATCCCCGCTTCTTGCATCTTCAATTCATGGCCCAAAGCGTGGTCTTTTTTGCGTTCGTCAGATCCTCGTACTGCTATATATACGAACTGCAGGTTCAATCCAGGAAGTGGGGTGACACAAAATGAAGAATGCTTTTCCGATCAGACGTCTTAATGAGAGGGGCGTGTTTCGCTCGAAATAGGTTCTACATGAGAAAAAGGAAGAATTGGCAAGCTGCGTACAGTGAAGAAATCGTGGTAACCGAGAATTTGAATAGTTAGAAGCTTTAGGCACGTATTTCAGTGGAAGGAAAAAACTACAAAGCGCTCTCGTCACGCTGGGAAGCTTCTTCAGATATTCATTTTTCAAGTTCTTTATGACCAGTCGCATTCAGATGATCTCTCTCAAATGAGATGATGGAATGTCTCATTACTATCTTTTCTATAGTCGGTAGGAAATTAGGATTTGAAAACACAGTGGCAAAAGGGCAGGAATTTATAACACCAAGCTGAACGGTTTCAACGATATTATAAATTTGAAGTCTGAACATGTACCGAGTGGGATTCCTGGACTTGATGAGCTTCTCGGAGGTGGATATCCGAGAGGTAGGGTGATTTTGGTTACAGGGGGCCCGGGTTCGGGAAAGACAATCATGGCAATGCAATTTCTCATCGACGGTGTTGAAAGATTCGATGAGAGGGGCGTGTTTGTTTCGCTTGAAGAAAGCAGGTTTCATCTTTTGAATGAGATGCAAAATTTTGGCTGGGATCTTGAAAAGTATGAGAAGAAGAATCAGCTCGCCATTGTAGATGCCTCTCCACTGAGACAAATCGGATCTTCCATAAAGCAAGAAGAAGCAGTCCACTTAAGGGAGGACTCGAAAAATTCGTCTGTCCATATTCGTGGACCAGAATTTTCGATTCAAGCTCTTAGTACCGTAATAAGAAGCTACGTCAGAGTAACACGTGCCACGAGAATCGTCGTTGATCCAATGACTTCTCTTGCGCTACAATTTCCAGACGAACAAAACAGGCGTGCTGCGATTATAGATCTCCTTGATTCTCTTGTGAGCATGGGGACAACCAGCATAGTGACGAGCGAAATCGGTCCCAGTTTCGGCGGCGGAATAACTACGAGGGAGATCCCTCCGGAAGAGTATTTGTGCCATGGAGTTATTGTTCTACATAATTCGCATTTCGCCGGACGTGGGGTGGTTTCTGCTCTGGAAATCGAGAAGATGAGAGAATGCAAACATGATAGGCAGCTTCATCCCTACTCAATAACTGAGAAGGGAGTTACTGTTTACGCCGAGAGATTTCTCGGCTAGAAGGGGATCGCTGTGTGCCTCGGCTAGCGATATTCTCGAGGCACCAGTTTCCTCCTTAGAAAAAGCAGCGTCTTTCTTTCTATTGAACTTCTATTTATTTCAAACAAATATTGAGACGATTAAGCTACTTGCCTCTGACTTCTTGTCAAGAGCGAGCCGCTTGTGCTTATGTTTGGGAGACAAGACAAACAGAAGCATTTAAAGCCAAGAATGACCAAATGCGCTAACTAGTTGTCTCTTCTTTTTTGAGATTTGTTAGCACAAATCCATCTCCAAAGTTTTCCTTTGAAATTTCATCAGTTAAAGACTCATTAAGCGCAAAAAGAAAGTGAAGCGGAGAAGTTAGGGATCTTTGTTTTAAAGAACTCGTTTCGTCGTGTTCCATTACGTTTCTTTGGGATCTTTTGATTTCTCATACTTGAATAAATATGACCTCTTTTCAGGCAAGTTCGCTTATGTTGTTCAAGAAGAAGTCAGAATTCAGTAACAATTCCACTTTTTAACGAAAAAAATCCCAGGGAGAGTGAACCAGTTTGCCTTTGGCAGATTTGCAACAGCTTGTTCATTTCGCAGTTGATAGGTACAAAGAGATTCCAGCCCAGCTTGACGCGTACAGCGAATTCGTTGACAGTCCAATAAGCAAGCTCGAGCTTCAAAGTCTTGAATCGGTCTTTGAAGCAATTCTTTCGAATCTGTCACAGAGATTTCCGGAAATCGCATCGAAGAGGGCTGCTACAAATGCAAAGAATGATATTTCGAATTTCTTAGCTGTGGCAAACCAAGATGTGGAAGCAGTCAAAAGTGCCCTAATTTCTGAGCTTCGAAGCGTCTCTAGCGTGATGATATCGTCAATTGCTGAACGGTTCATTCACATGAATATGGATGAGCGAAGAGCAATTGACGCAACCCTAAGGCTCATTCGAAGATCCACAACTGAAATAGTGTTTCGATCCGAATTTGGAAAATCGCTTGTTTCTAGCGGAGAAGATTTTGAAAGATTCTTTGCAGCTGTGAAAGCCGAATCGCCTTTGATGCGAGAGCTCAGGTTTGAAAATCTGGTTGTCGAGAAGGGTATCTTCAACAAGTTGCTTCTCAAATCGAGCTCAGGAGACTACTCAATCTGGGTTCCTTCTTTCTTTGCAAAGGAAAATGCAGATATCCTGATAGAGAGGGTTTCGCTTCCCTCCGAGGGAGTACTGCTGTCGCAGCTAAAAGAGCTAAAGGAAAACAGAAAGCTTGGGCAATCAGAGCGGGCATTCCTTTTGGAGCTCATCGAAAAATCTGGTGTGATGGATAAGGGGGTGGATATTCCTGAAGAGTTTGCGAACTACTTTGCAAATATCCCGTCCGCACGATACATTGCAATGGCACCAATCCTCCTTGACGAAGTCGTCTTGTTCCTAAAACAAGAGAAGGAGGAGGAAGAAGAAAGAGAAAGGTCTCTGAGAGAAGCTGAAGCTGAGAGAAGGCGGAGAGAGCTTCTTCAAGAAGAAGAAAAGGCGAAGACAAGGAAAAGGCTGGAACTCGAGAAGCAGGTTTCAGTAGTACAACAGGAACGCACACAAGTCAGTACGGAAGTAGAAGCAGCACGACGAGAGAAAATTGAGGAGCAGGCCGCAAGAGTTGCGGAAAAGGATTCGATTCTCCTTGGTAAAACAATCGAAATGGATCAATTTCTCAAGGTGCTTACGAGAAAGTTGCCAGAGAACGAAATCGCGGCAGCTGTAAAGTTCACTGGAGACTACTACTTACGCGCGTCAACTATTAGAAGGCTTGGAGTTGCGATTGTTGGCTCGTCAGGTTCTGGACGAAGCACCACGCTCCGGAAGCTACTCGATGGCCTTGGATCGCTAAGAGACTCTACAAAGGTGGTTGTCGTTGACCAGAAGGGAGAGCACCGAGGGATCGCTTGGAAGTACGGATGGCAGGTGTTTGCATTTGCGGGTGATTCTCAAGCCAAGGAGTTTTCCATCCCGATACTTGGAATAGTCTCGGGATCAAGGGAGAAAGAAGAAGAAGACAAAGAAGATTGGAGGAGCGCGGGGGCTGAATTTCTTGCAGATTTAATTCAAGAATGGTGCTTCGAGACAGGCGTGAGTTGCACAGATCAGCAACGGGCAAGAATAGCCTCCATTGTTAGGAACAAGTTTCAATCTGGATCAGACCTAGATTCTGTTTCCCTTTCACAGATTGCTTCTTCAATTATTGCGGAGCCTGAAGTTACTCAAATTGGTCAGAAAATTTCTAAAAATCTTGTTGCTAGACCAACAGCTGCAAAAGCGTTCTCGTCTTCGACCGTCTTTGACCAACTGAAGGATGTATTGAAACAGGAAAATGGACAATGTTTCTTGTTCGACCTATCGGGCAGAGGGCTCAAGGACCTAACAACTAGGGAAGAAAGAGAAATATGCTCTCTTCTCTTACTCAAGTTTTTTCAGAATTTGAAGCTCAGAAATTCGGTAATAGTCTTAGAAGATTCACTTGATCGTTTCAAGAGCGAGAGCCTCAAACGGAAGTGCCATGAAATTTTAGAAAGTCTCAAAGGCGGAGGGAATTCTATATTGGCAACATCGAGATCTCAGATCCGCGAGTTCTTGGGTTCTGATTGCCTTGAAATACTTCAGCGGCTGTCAGGCGAGAAAGTGATCCGAGACGAGCTAGCTGGTTTCAGGAGTGGCCTTTCGCCTAGATATCTCGAAAACATAGTGAGCTTTATTCCGAGAGGGTACGCTTTGACTTCACGTTATGATGAAGATGGACGGACGATTCCCGCAAGCGCAGTCAAGATCGAGCCAGTGCAATTCTCTTGATGAGTTGAAGAAGAGCAAGGAAAGAGCAAAAGAGGTTATGACCATGTTTGATGGAAATTGTTTCCTCTCTCTTCCCCCTTCCTTCAAAAACTTTACCCGACTTTCACATCGAATTGCTCTTTGTGAAGAATTTCTCTAAATTGGGAAAGAAGCAACAACAGGAAGGAGGAAGAAGGAAGTAGGGGGGAATTCGGACGCATGCCTAGCCTTGCCCATGAAGAAGAAATGTCCCAAGAAATTGGCTCTGATCTTGAAGCACAGAGGTTCAATGTGATTGGGAAAAGAGTTCCGAAATATGACTCTTCTGAGAAGGTTACTGGAAAGGCGCAATACTTGATTGATCTCAAACTTCCAGGAATGCTATATGGCAAGATTCTGAGAAGTAGAAGGCCGCATGCTAGAATCCTCAAGATAGACACCGAGAGAGCTAGGAAGCTTGAGGGGGTCTATGCTGTGATAACTGCAGAGGACACGCCGAAGATCAAGTTCGGATTCATGAAGGACAATCTTCCGCTCAAAGATTCCAAAGTGCTCTCTTATCAAGACGAAGTAGCGGCCGTGGCGGCAGAGACAGAGGAAATCGCACTTAAAGCGCTTGAACTAATCGAAGTAGAGTATGAAAATCTGGAACCGGTCTTTGATCCGATCGAAGCGATGAAGGAAGGCGCACCCAATCTTCACGAAGAAGCTAAGAGGAACATGCCGAACGTCTCCTTCCATTTCAAAGCAGGGGATCCTGACAAGATGTTCTCAAGGGCAGATGTTGTTACTGTCGAAGACACCTTTAGGCTACATTTTATGACTCATACTGCACTTGGAACTATGGGTGCCCTTGCGTCATACGGGGCTGACGGCATACTTACGATATACGCGAATACTCAAGCGCCTTTCATGTATCAAAGGGAGCTTGCTGATGCTCTCGGCATACCGGGCGAAAGAGTGCGAGTGATCCAGCCATACATTGGAGGATCCTTTGGCAGGGGGATGGATCTGTATTCGGTTGACATCATAGCATCTCTTCTCTCCATGAAAACATGTAGACCTGTGAAGATTGTCCTTTCTCGAGAAGAAGATCTTAGCTGTTCGCCGACACGTCAGCCAGCAATAATACAAATCAAGACCGCAGCAACAAAAGAAGGAAAACTCGTCGCAAGGAAGGTTGAAGTTTTCTTGGATATCGGAGCCTACCTCTCGTGGGGAGCCTTCGATGCCCGAGTGATGATGGCAACTTCGACAGGCCTATACAGGATCGAGAATGTTCAATTTGACGCCTACCCTGTTTACACGAACAATCCATCTTCTGGCACAATGAGAGGTGCTGGAAACCCACAGATCACATTCGCAATCGAATCCCAGATGGACATTCTCGCAGAAAAGCTTGGAGTTGACCCCATCGAACTCAGAGTTCGAAATGCAAACAGGCCTGATGACGTAACTTGCCAGGGAATGAGAATCACTACTTGTGCAATGGAAGAGACCCTGAAACTTGCGAGCAAGAGGATAGGATGGAGGGGAAGGAGAAGCGAGAGTCTCCTTTCGACAGATACGTCCTCGAAGAAGAGGGGAATTGGATTTGCAACCCTGTTCCATGTGGCCGGAGGAGCGCGAGTTTACAGATCAGATGGTTGTGGTACCATGATCAAGATCGACGATTTCGGACGAGTAACAGTTTTCACCGGGATGTCAGAAATAGGCACAGGCTCTGACACTGCCATTGTTCAAGTTGTTGCTGAGGAGCTGGGCGTACCGATTTCTAAAGTCGTCCTGATTAACAATGATACTGCGCTCAAGCCTTGGGACGTGGGGATACATGCCAGCAGGGGGACCTTCATTGGGGGAAACGCTGCTCTCCTTGCGGCAAGAGATGCAAAGAATCAGCTGCTTAGGATTGCGAGCAGGTTTCTTTCTGAAGACGAAAAAAATCTCGACATAAAGAACGGGGAGATATTTTCCCTTTTGGACCCTCGCAAAAGGGTGGAATACTCGAAAATGTTGAGGCAGGCTCACTTTCGGGAAAAAGGCACAATGATAATGGCAAGCGCCTTCTATGATCCTCCAACACGCATGGCTGACCCCGAAACATACGAGGGCAACATCTCTGCGACTTACGCTTTTGGTACGCAAGCTGTACTCGTTGAGGTCGACGAGGAAACGGGAAAGGTCGAAGTTTTGAAAGTCGTGGCAGTTCACGATGCAGGAAGGATACTCAATCCCAACGGCGCAGAAGGCCAGATTCAAGGAGGAATCATAATGTCGTTGGGCTACTCGCTCTTCGAAAAGCTTGATCTCGAAGAAGGAATGGTTGTGAACCCCAGCTTTGCCGATTACAAGATAGTTACTAGCCTGGAAGTGCCCGAGATAGAAATTCATTTCATTGGAGAGCCAGATCCTGCTGGTCCATTTGGAGCAAAGGGGCTTGGAGAACACGGTTGTATCCCAACCCCGGCCGCGATAGCGAATGCAATATACGACGCCGTGGGAGTTCGGCTGTTCGAGCTACCTATGACCCCTGAGAAAGTTCTTAAGGCTCTCAGGGAAAGGGAGAATTTCGCGACTGGCTGAGGAAGAAAGAGCCGAAGTTAGATTCCTTCATCCCTTTCTTTCATACTCACTTTTTCATAACCATCATCCTCCTCGTCCTTCTTCCATTCGTCTTCTTACTAGCAGCAGATCATTTATTTCGCTCATCTATCACTCTTCTTGCCTTTCCCACCTCGACTCTTGGGAGTGAATTTGGCTCAACGATTGCAACCTGCGGAGAGAAGAGCACATGGTTTCTGATCTCCTTCTCCAGTCTCTTAGCAAGTTCTGATCTTTTGCTTTCTAGCATATTCTTATCCTTGGATTCGACTTCTATCAAAACACGATCAACAGACTTTACTCTCGAAATCACTATCCTATACTCCGGCCCAAGCTCTTCTTCCCTGAGAACTATCTCTTCTACCTGTGAGGGCCAGAAGTTGACTCCCGATATCTTTACCATGTCGTCAGTTCTTCCCCTTATTTCACCGAACCTTCTGTGAGTTCGCCCACACTCGCAGCAGCTTCCTCTTCCTCCTCCTTTGGAGTCAAGCATCTTTGAAATATCCCTGCTTCTGTACCTCAGTAGAGGCATCGCCTCCTTTTGAAGAGTAGTAAAGACAAGCTCCCCTTCTTCCTCAGGACCCACGTTTTCTCCTGTTTTGGGGTCTATTACTTCTACCAGGAAGAAATCTTCCCAAATGTGCAATCCGTCGTGCACCTTGCAATCGTTGCCCACACCAGGGCCGTAAAGCTCAGTGAATCCATAGATGTCGAAAGGATCCATATCCCAAATTGAGGAAATCCTCCTTTTGGTCTCTCTGGTCCACATCTCGCTTCCGAAGACCCCCTTCCTTACTCGAGTGTCTTTCTTAAGATCCACCCCCATGTCTGATGCGACTTCAGCAAGGCGAAGGGAGTAAGAAACTATTGCTGCTATCATGGTAGTGCCAAGATCCATCATCAGTTTTATCTGGCGCTGAGAGTAGCCTGCGCCTGATGGCACAATTGTGCAACCAACTTGCCTTGCTCCGTGGTAGAATCCGAATCCCCCTGAAAAGAGCCCAAAACTAGGAGTAATTTGGAAAACGTCTGATGGGGTAAGACCTGACATAGAAAGACTCCTTGCTGAGATTTCAGCCCAGTCTTCTAGGTCTTTTCTTGTGTGAAGTCCGAGTGTTGGAGATCCAGTTGTTCCTGATGTTGCATGCAACTCTGCAACTTGTTCTGTGGGAACTGCGAGCATGCCGTAGGGATAATTTAAGCGAAGGTCCTCCTTTGTAGTGAAGAAGCCTATTTTCTGGAGATCCTCTATGCTCTGGATGTCCTCAAGTCGAAGTCCCATCCTCTTGAACTCGTTGATGTAGAATCTAGAGCTTGAAAGACATCGAATAAGTGTAGATCTAAACTGCTTTCTTTGAATTTCAGCAATCTCATCTCTTTGTAGTGTCTCCATCTTCTTGTTGAAGTAGACGTCCCTTGAAGGAGAATCTGACAAGTTGAAGACCTGAATTCAACACTCATGGACTGCTAAAGCCTAAATAAGCTTAGCAAGCCTTAGTGATGTATTCTGTTCTCTATCTTTGAATATCTGGGGTCTCTTGTTTTCGATCTTCTTCTCCTCTTTCTTTTATGTGTGGATTTGTAAGCTGATATTCGGAGCTGATGGAAAGACAACGAGTTCTACAAAAGGCTCGAAATCGTGACTGACAATGTGAAAAAATGCAGGAGAAAATGAATCCGGATTCCTGACCTAGAAATCGGTCTGGCTAGGAATTTTTGAATGGCATTTAATCTTTCAAAGGATTGAAACAGTTCTCTTACTGAGTGCATATCGAAAGGCTAGGTGAAACTAGATAAAGTTCCAGCTAGCTTCAAAGCAAGTAGCCTAAACCCAGCCTACCCCAAGATTCCTCCGGGACCAAAGAGACGCTCCCCAAACCCGGAGCATGCGGAAGTCGGAATGACATCACGTCTAAGGCATTCAGAGTCTTGGCATGGTTGTCTCGAGAGCTTTATGAACGCAACCCATTTTCGTCTTTTTTCTGCTAAATCTCATTGGGTGTAAGGTTGAGATCTTCCCTGATGGAAAGGAACTGGTTCAACACCTGATATCCCTTTTCAGATAATCGGTATGTCTTCTTCCCATCCACATCAGTTGATGTGACTAGTCCTTGAGATTCCAGTGATCTGATGTATGCTTGCATTACAGTCCAGGAAAGATTTGCTTTGTACATGATGTGTGTCGGCTTCTCTGCCCCGCTTCCAATCGCACGCAGTATATCGCAAAATGTTTCCATCCTGGATCTGCGATTCAACTGTTGCTGTTGCTGTTGTTGCCTCTGATTTCCTGATTCCGTCGTCAAATATTCTTGTGCCATTCTGATTCTCGCACCTGATATCCGTAATTATATCGGCTGCGACTATAGAAAATTGCGTTACCAGCAGGTGGACGATTTGGTGAATCGAACCTTATTAAAAGGCTCGACAGAATCATGGATTCAAAATTCATAATATCTAATATTTATGGTTCTGATATACTATCTCAAGTTTTCTTGCTTGTCATCGGAAGAAGAGGAGCAGAAGGAAGACACTGCAGAGTCTAGAGTGCAACAGCAGTCTCCACAGTCTGCTGAGCAAAAGGATTCTGCTATTGCTCTTTCTATTCGGACATTGCAAGAAGAATCTTTGCAGATCGCAGAACTCTCTGAGATGGAGAAGAGCTATGCTGCTGAAGTCTCTGCTCTGCTTCGTCAATTAATCGAACCTCTCAACACGGCGTATCACATTAAACCAGCATCTGTTTCGAACAGAGATGCTTCTCTATCTGACGTAGTTCTAACTCCTCAAGGAATGCTATTCTTCATGCACAATCATGGAACAATAAATTCGAAGACACTTGAAAGCCTGCCAAGCGAGGTCCTCGTCAAGGTTCTAGCTGAGGTAGTGCCCCAGATAAAGAAAGTGATGATCGACAAGAGGCAGAAAATAGCTGCAAGAGTCGCAACTCTTGAGAAGATAGGTAGAGAATTCAAGAAGATCGCACCAACAATAAACCCGAGGAGCAAGGTGGCGCATATGGGAGCCGCACCTCAACAGGAACAGCTGGTCGCGCCACAAATTTACGCAACAGTCGGGAAGGATAAGGGAGCATCAGGTCAACCTCAGAACGCCATGAAGGCGGCACTTTCCGAGTAAGTCGGCGATTTGTGCGCTAGGTAATCTCATCATACAAGGCGAGACGAAGAACCATTAGAGAATTGCGAACTCTGGAAGCTTGAAGGGGTGTAAACAGCGAAACATGAGACATGAGCTCGGGATATCCCCTGCAATAATCGTCTTTGAAAATCTCTCGGACATGCTCTCGACTCTAGAGGAATATGCGGAATTCCACAATCGCGCGATAGAAAGGTACCGCGATAGACTTGGATTGCTTCTAAGACAAAGAGAGATGAAGGCAGACGGACAAGTCCTTCAAGGAAACCCTCAAGGATTGGACCCATCTGCGTTCAAGGAAATGGGAATAGAGCAAGCAACTGGAGGATCGGTCGAAGGAGGGGTATTGCTTTCGAATCGGAAAAAGGAAGTTAAGAAAAAGGAAAGAGAAGGAGAAGATCAGGGTTGGCTGGTTTTTGAAGCCGAAGATTATTCGATCAAGGTCGCAGGAGTTGCTAACGGAAATTCCGTTGCTTCTAATGAAATATCCGTTCTGTTCAAAATTGTTGAAGCATTGAACGCGAAGCTCATGAATTTGAAGACAGCCGTTAAGATCATGAGCGATTTCCCATCAAGGGGAATCAGGTCAGATCAGAGATTCATAGTAATTTTCAGAGACGGCCTACCTAAACAGATCATACCAACAAATGAATCTCAATCGAACCAGCCTAGATTCCGATACGCTGAAGAATTCGTCCTCGAAAGATTAGAAAGTGTTTGAGGTCTCGATATATATTCTCACGAAATTTTTCATGAGATCGGACGGACTCTCAACATTGCAGCTCATTTTGAAATGCTTCTTCAAGAATGAACTGCAAATTCCAATGCCTATAACATACATCCCTGATTTTTCGATTTTCTTCAACGCTTCAACCGAGTCGTTATCTATTCCTTCGTACCCCAGAGGAAAACCATCGGATATCACAAGGAGAACTTTTACTTCTTCTCCCGAAGTCTCAAGCCTCTTTGCCGCTAACCTCATCGCATCAGGTAGATAGGTCTTCACTCCATTGCAGAGCCCTCCAATTCTTGCCCTGCACTCATTTCCGTAAATTTCACTGAAATCCTTCACTATGTGAAATCTTTCGTCGAAAGCATAGCAAGCCCATGAGTTCTGGTTTGGAATTAGATCCTTTGCTACCTCTGAAAGACAAATTGCGACATCCTTGACCGCCCCTTGAATATTTTCAAGACTCTTGCTCGAATCTATCAAAATTGCCCAGGCTTCGCTTTTGGTAGACAATATGTCTCTCACGAAGATGTCGTTGTTTTGCTTGCCCGATGCCAAAACTTGGACGGCTGTTGGAAGGTCGACGTACCCTGACTCTTGTCCTTGAACTTCGTCGGCACTTGATTTAATCATCCTGAGCTGATCAAGAATAAGTCTTATGGGACCAATCAATTTGGACCTCGTCCTAACGTATTCGGCAAAGTCCTCTTTGGGGAAGAGAAAACCCTCAAAATGAGAATGTGGATCGAGCCTTCTATAAGACTCGATCAGACTCTGCTTGACACTTGCAGACCTATCCCAATCCGCCAGTATGTTCGAGCTTTCTGTTTCAAGCACTTTGTCTGTCTCCGCGAGCTTGCTCTCTGCTGAATCAATAGAGAACACTCTGCAGGCATCATTCAGAACATTCATCTTTTCCTCTGGGCTCGCAGTAAGTATAGAATTTGGGAAAAGGAAGTTCGGGCCGTAATTATCCGTGTAGGGAAAGGATGGACAAGAGTTGAGATACGCGGATTGATCCTCAAAAGTTTCAATGATTCGCTGCGCAGTCTCTACCTTCTTTTTGTTGAATGCTTTCTGATCCTTTTCGATCTCAGAGACATTGCGCGTACGAGCCAGATGCGCCAAGTGATAAGCACCGGCATCTATCTCTACCAGTCTCGACCAAAGCGTCTTTATCTGCTGCCCGAGTGCCGATCCAATCGAAATTCTAGGTTTTCCCACAAGCGTATAGGAGAGGAGATTCGCAGCCATCTTTACAGAAAGCTCATCTGAGGCGCTGAGCTCCTTGAATCTGAGCGCACTCAAATGATTGGCATAGGCAGTGTCGAGGACAAGCCCCGGCCAGTTTGCCCTCATGAATCCTCTGATCGAGTAATCTTCCACAAGAGAGATAGCAAACATCCCAACTGTCATGTTCATCTCGTCAACCAAGTTCTTGTAAATCGAAAAGTCGGTGTGAACTGCATGGAGACATAGATGATAGATTGATGCCCTAAACATTCTCCATAGCGATGCTTCCCCTTTGGTATCGGCATCAAAGAACATTCCGTGCAGGCAGTAAAGATTTTCTCGCGGCCTCGTCGGTATTGGAATCCGAAGCACATACCCATACGAGTCCTTCTCGAGCCTGGGATATTCTATTTGTTGTTCGACAAGCACCTTTATGTCGGAAGGCTCCTTCTGAGCAATTGCCTGCATCGTGCTCCACGCGTATTCTGACGGATTCAAGGGCGGCCACCGCTCCTTCCTTTACTTGTGCATCAAGTTTCCTATCTGTTGCTCCATTCGCGATCTGGAGGGTTTGAGCAAGGGCTTGAATTGCACTCAGAAAGCACACTTCTATTTAGAACAGCTCTTCCGAACTGTAATCTGATTGATTCTGCGAGTACTGCGCATCTTGTGCAACGACGGTTCTTTGAAGAGGTTGGGATTGCGAAATTCCTTGCAGATCTCGCCCCTCACTTGTCCTTACTCCGATAGAGCCAGAAGGATTCAGAAAGATCATCTGGACGACACGACGCACGATGTCCTGCACTTCAATATTATCAGAAGTCATGGCCACAACGGTTTCCTCGGCAGCAAGATGTGGATCAAGACCATCCGAGATGAGCATTCCCCAGTTTATCAGATCTCCAATGGATGGCCCATATGGGATCTCGCCTGCTTTGTACTTTCTCCGAAGCTCCGCGCCAACCCTTACTATGCCGGTCGCAATTTCGTCTGAGACCTTCGTTCTCTTCTGAACCAACTCTATTTCGTCTTGAGCAATTCTGCTTCCGACGCTTAGATAGTCGAAGTTTATCCAAACTGACATCCTACGCCGAAACGCAGCGTTCAGCGGCTTTGTTCCGCTAAATTCGGAGGAATATGGGTTCATGCTGATTATCACGTAACCTGCGGGATGCCTCGGGATTATCTCGTTGTCCTTCTCAGTAAGAACTAGGTGACCTCTCTTGTCGAGTACAGGGTTCAGCCTTGTCGCCACATCTTGCTTCATCATGTTCGCTTCATCAAGGTACAGGATACCTCCATATCTACACCAAGAAACGATCTGTCCGTCAACCCAGTTCTCCTTGCCCAAACCAACATATCTTCCAAAGAGATCATAAGCAGAAGTTTGAAGACCACAATTGATCTCCCAGAGCGGGAGACCACAGAGCTCTGCGACTAGATAGACTATGTGAGTCTTTCCAGTTCCAGATGGGCCGATGAGAGCGCACTGTTTGAAGTGGTAAAGTGCTCGGACTATTCGCTCAAAGTATTTTTCACCATGATCCACATACTCTGGTGTCCCCTGGGGAGTGAGGGCTCTGATCCTTTCGTCAAAGCTGTACCCTTGAGTGAGGTCGTAGATTTGTCCCTTCGCACTTTGTATTACAACCTGTTTTCTTGCAGGCCTTGCCTTTGAAATAGTGATACTAAGTTTGACTCCAGAACCCTCCACATGATGCTGGATCTTTTGGGGGGTTGTTTTCTCTGTTGATGGTGCATCAGACGAGGCGGACATTTTGGATCAGGGAAATCTCTGCGCGACAATAGCTGTTGTTATGTTGACAGTTTAGTTATTATGGATTCACGGTTTGTACTGCAGATCCATTTTCTTTCAACTTCACAGGAAAAATCCTCAACTCATTGGAGTTTCAACGTTATGTCGGTCCTTTTCTCTCTCTTGCATCAAGGGAAAGATAAAGGAGAGGGGGAACAAACAGCTAAAAAAAGGAGCAGAGAGAGGAAATCATCTATTCTTTAAAGAAATCGTAGATATGCCACTGGGGCCTCTTCTTTCTGACTCTCTCAGCGTGCTTTGGGCAGACGATTTCTCCAGTTTCGAAGATCCCCACTTGAGCATCCTCAGGACAGTCTTCGATCTCGCATTTGAGAGTTTCAGTCTTCTTAGTCAGCACACAGTATCGATCTTTCACCGATCGCTTTTTTGAATACTTGAGAATTGTCGAGCAACGGAACTGATTCTGAATTTAGTTTTAAAATTTGTAGATCTCTTTCTTAAGAGGGAACCTAGCCTTCTCCCCCTGCTACTCTGTTTCTTTCTTTTCTCGGTTAGAGATTTGAGGAACTGAAGCAAATGTTCTGCCCGAAAAATCGAGCTTTCCATCCCACTTAAGCAGGAAGCGGAATTCATTGATCGTTGGACAAGACGCTAGCCTTTAGGGGGAATACACAGAATACTAAGCAGGTATTCACAAGCGATTAATCTACGTTATCATGGCCCTCTTTTGTTAAGGACTAGAGAGGCCGCTCCATGGCATCTCTCAAGGCGGATCAGACATCAGGATATTGCGCGAGGAGAATCGGCTTTCCAAAGCCGAAGACAGGACTCGTCTACGAGTTTTATGTCTGCGGAAAGCACTCTGCGCCCATGTTCTCGGATATTTTCAAGATCTTGTCGAGATACAAGATAGATCCGTTCGCATGTGAGGGATATTTCGAAGAGCAGTCGCAAACCTTCTCCCTATCTTTCTGTGTAGACCTTAACAAAGCAAAGTGTTCTTCAGATGAGCTCTTGCTCGAAATTAGGAAGATACCTTCTGTTTCAAGAGCAGAGAAACAAGAGCTGAAGGACAGAATGTTCAACTCTTACATGCACCCTCTGAGTGTTGCTAACATGTTCAATGCTGTTGTAATCGCTCCCGATCCTCTGCTCCAGATCGAAAGGAGATTGAGTTTGAAAAGGGACGGAGATGATAAGAGCGTTGAATCGATTGTCCTAGAAAGCGGTCGTGAGTACGGGAGATCGCTAGTCCAAAGAATAGCAGATGTTGTGTCTGACGGACCCAAGAGCGACCCGACCCTTCTGCTCGACAATGTGAGGGCAGGCTTCAAAGCTATGGGATGGGGGGTGATCGATTTTAGATTCGAGGAAGAAATGGTTGAGGCGCTTGTAAGGGAGATACCAAATCCAGTTGACTCGACTTTGGGGGAGTTGAACAAATCCGCCTTTCTCTTCGGTCTCATTTGGGGTGTTGCCGAGCGGTTGACTGGAACGGAAATGACAATAAAGGAAGCTTCAACTGGCAGGGTCACTGGCATACTCAGGCTCTTCCTGACTCCATCAAAGAACGAAGAAAAACGTCCTGATTATCCAAAAGAAGAGGAATTGGCAGAAGAGTCAAGGAAGAAGAAGGAGGAATTTGCATCTGGTGAACAGCCCAAGGAAATCATAGCTGAGCTGGCTGAGCAAAGTACTCCTGAGATGGAGGCGATAGAAGTTCGCCCGCAGGACGATCTGAATGCAAAAGACATGAAGCAACAGGAGATTGAGATGCAAGAGACTGCTGAGCTTCAAGATAGTCAATTTTCATCTCCTAAAAGTAACGAAATGCAGAAACCCCCCAGTCCTGAAAATTTTTCTACGGTTGACAAGACTCACGATGAGAGAGTTGAAGAAGTATCCCGAGATTTCCGCTCTGTTCCCGAAACTGGAAGTATCGATCTGGAGAAAAAACCAAAGAAGCAGAAAAAGACAAGAAGGGCGGCAAGTCAAACGGCAAAGAAGGAAAAGGATGTCAATGGGGAAGAAGTGGCCTTCGCTTCAGATGGCAAGTCGGAGAAAAGAGAAGCCGAAGACATCCGATCTAAGAAGAGGAAAGAACAGGTAGTAACGGATTCAGAAAGAGAAGAAGCTATTGAAGGAGATAGCGGAGAAGCCTCTGAAGGAGAAGAAAAGGAAGTTCGAGAAGCGGGGAATGAGCCTTCAGTGAACTCGACAGATGAAGAGATTGCTCTCGAAGCATTGAATCAGCTAAACAAAGGAATACAGGAGAGCTTTGGATCAATCGACGAGATATCAGAGGACGCAGAAAGCCAATCTGGCGAAGAATTTTTTGACACCGATGAATGAGAGCCCGGACTTATTTGCCTTTAGAGACGAGAAGCAAGTTCCATTATTATAAAAAAGAGAGAATGAAGTCAACGTACGGAGAGATAAGGGATAGTCTCCGCTCACCACCCGAGTATTTGTAGAAGACCATTCTCAGAAGGTGGCAGTCTTTGTTGCTCTACTTGGAGAAGG
>CADDZS010000001.1 GCA_902812485.1 archaeon | reverse complement strand
TGACATAGTCTCTGGACTTGTGAACCTGCGGATAACAAGAACAATGATCTAGGCAGTCAATGCTGACAACAAGTGGGCGGAAGCGAAGCAGCTTAATCCTCTATTATTGCGCACACCATCTAATATCTATCCCCCCGCTTCTTACGCAAAAGTCTGGAGATCGCTCACGGCCTTCTCTTATCAGACTCCTTTTCCCCCCTACCACCTGTTTATTTTTCTTCCATCGCGATAGAAAATTATTCAATTGACTTTTGGCACCCCTTTGTTTCAAAGGGCGGGTTCGAATCAAAGGATGACCCAGGAAGACAGGGTACTTCTTCTCAAAGGTCGGGTCTTTGACGGCTCTATCCTGCGAGAGAACGCAGTTGTTTGCGTGGATGGGGAGAAAGGCGTGATAACAGGCTACGGAGAAAGAGGGGAAATCGAAGAACCAAGGGACGCGAAAATCATCGAATATGACGACACTACGATTCTGCCAGGACTGATAGATTCTCATGTCCATTTCTTCGGGGCAAGAGGCAGTGGTCTTATCGAATGGGCTCTTACTGATACAACTCTTGCCGCGCTCAGGTCTGTTGCAGATTTGAGAAGGCTCCTTTACGCAGGATTCACATCTGTCCGAGATCTGGGATCTAAGGGGTCGACATTTCTAGCTCAGGCTGTAGACGAGGGTTACATCGAGGGTCCTTCGATAATATCCTGCTCGAGAGCAATCGCCCAAACTGGAGGCGATGATGATCCATCGAACCTTCCACTCGATGTTGCTCACAGACTTACATCGTACTCATACTTCTGTGACGGTCCGTGGCAGTGTAGAAGAGCGGTTCGGAATGTCGTTCGCGATGGTGGAAAGGTTGTGAAAATATACGCATCAGGTGGATTCGCTCAAGGAGGAAGAATCAGACTCCAGTTCACAGAAGAAGAAATTCGTGCCATAGTTGACGAAGCTCACAGATCAGGGCTCAAAGTAGCCTCTCATGCCTACGGCGAACAAGCTTTGCTGAACTCTGTGATAGGCGGAGTCGATTCAATCGAGCACGGGCTCGGTCTTACTGAAAGAGTGGCGAAACTCATGAAGGAGAAGGGAACATTCTACGTTCCTACTCTTGTGACGTACTTGAAACTTGGGGAAGATAGAGGAAGTGAAGCAAGGAGGGACTTGGTCAGAAGACATTTTTCTGAGGATATGAAAATGGTGAAAGAATATGATCTCAAAGTTGCGATGGGTTCTGACATAGTTGGTGATGCGATTAGGCCTCATGGAAACAATTACGAGGAAATAACAGAAGAAGCAAAGCATCTAGGCAAGTTAAAGGCCCTGAGGGCTGCGACTCAGGATGCTGCAGAGTGTCTTGGGCTTGAAAGAGTGGGGAGGATAGAGAAGGATTACCTCGCGAATATTACCATTGTCAGAGGAAATCCCGTCGAGGAAATACAATCACTTGCGCCGCAAAACATAAGATGCGTGCTGAAGGGAGGAAATCTCTTCCTCCCCTCCTAATAGACGAAGGACTCGAGAAATCTTCTGAGATTAGGCCCTAAGTGCAGCTTTGAGACCTTTGTACCTGTTCCTTATTGTAACCTCGGTCACTCCAGCTGCCTCCGCCACATCTTTCTGGGTCTTATTTTCGTTCTCCATCACTGAGGCGACGTAAAGAGCCGCAGCCGCAAGACCCATCGGATCCTTTCCAGCAGAAGTGCCAGTTTCCTGTGCAAGTCTCAGTATTTCGATGGCGCGTCTTCTAGTTCTTTCCGAAAGGCCAGCCTTGCTCGCAATTCTAGAAACAGATTTGATCGGATCTGCTACTGGCATCCTCAGATCCATTTCCCGAAGAAGCGTCCTGTAAGCGCGGGCTAGTTCTTTCTTTTTGACATTGCTCACTGCGGCGACGTCCTTGAGTGTCCTTGGAGTTTCAGTGTCGCGAAAAGCTGCGTACAAAGAGGCCGCAATTATAGCGGAAATCGATCTACCCTGAACAAGCTTCTTCTCGACGGCCTTTCTATAGATGTATGCCGCTTTCTCCACAACCGCATCGCTTACGTTCAGTTTGTCAGCGAGTCTATCTAGCTCACCAAAGGCTTGACGATAGTTACGGTCTATTGGTTCGTGAATCTGGCTACGCCTATCCCAAGTTCGCAGTCTTTCAAGTGTTTGCTTCATAGAAGACTGGAGGGATTTCCCTGATGCATCTCTGTTTTCAAGGCCCACGACAGTGGCTAGCCCCATGTCGTGCATTGCAAGAGTCGAAGGAGTGCCAACACGACTTCGATCTGGACTGTCTTCTTTGGAGAAGGTTCTCCATTCAGGCCCAAGCTCCTCTATCTTGTCCTTTACCACATATCCACAGTTACTGCAGAACATTTCCCCGCCCGAGGCATCTGTGATCATAGGCCCCTTCCCGCACATGGGGCAAACGTTGCCCGGACGTCGCTGCAAAAGCAGCCTACGGGAACTTTGACTTTCGACACTCATTCGCTCTCACCATAAATAAATAACGGAAGAGTATATTAGGGAATTAACTTATATATAAGGATTATCGGAACACCGTTTTCAATACGAACTCGCAACACCAGTTCTCAGGTTCGATACAAAGCTGAAATCCTTTCGACATCTTCCTCTTCTTCACTTTGCAGCTCGATCCATCCTCAAGGGAAGCGGGGTATTAAAGCGATGTTACCTATCGTCTCAATTCCCTAGTCATTTGAAGGAAGAAACCAAAACAAGATTTCAACTATTTACTGCTCTGATAAGTGGTATTCAGTAGAAAGGAGGCAACTGCCAAGGGAAGGGCGATATCCTTGAGACCTTCATCTTCAACTTCGTCGATCGTAATGCGATAGCCTTCTCCAATGTGACCGATTCCGCTGATCTCTCCAACATGCGTTCCCCTCAGCCTTCTCTCGGCCCTGCTTCTCGTAATTGCATCGATCATGGAAAGATCACTATACGGAAAACCGTTCAGTCTTGAGATGAACTTTGGACCCGAAAGAAAGTGTTGAGTTGGCTTTCCTTCGGGGACGTTTGAAATTATGTACATTTTTCCATTGTGAAAGAACATTCGGTCTCTTATTTTGAGTATAACCCTCAGATGAGCCTCAGGTTCTGCTACTTTCTTTCCTGATTTTTCTTCTTCTTCTTCGTAGCTTGTTTCAGTAACAATCATGGAAAAGGGGCGAATCTCTCCGTCGACCCGGTGACTGAATGAAAGCTTTCGCGGCTTTGGTTCATTTGTGATGAGGGAGAATGAGCCATCAGGCTCTCTGAAGATTTCCCCCTCTCTCTTTTCTCCGCTTTCCTTTACCTCAGCTAGAGGTGACTTTTTCCCAGTTGATCTGATAAAGTAGATGATTGTCAATGCGTGTTCTCTCACCGAGACTTTGATCAAGATTTTCCGGCTTTTACGTTTTGAGAGTGTCCCAAGAGTCATTAATGCGCACGAAGGAGAAGAACAAGAAGCAGAGGAAATTTGCTTGTGAGGGCAATCAAGAAGTCTTGACTTAGAGTAGCTTTGAGACATATGACCCATCGTCACTGTACCCCCTCTTTCGATAGTATTCTTTCGTACCTGATGCAGAAATGACGAGCTGTTTCCTGATATGAAATTCCTCACGAGATATTCGTTCAGCTTCGGCTAGTAGCTCGGTGCCCAAACCCCTGTGCTGGGACTGCGTGACACTTCTTCCCCTTTCTCCGAGCGGCACAACGGGGCCGTATACATGAAGCTCTCTGACTATCGAGGCCGTCTTGCCCCGAATCTCAGGCCTATGTTCATTGCCAGATGGAATTCTAAGCCTGAGGAATCCAAGCAATGTATCCGTTCTCGGATCTTCCTTGGAAATGAAAACTTCTCTTCCTCCGGAGCTTTCATAGTCTATCCTCTTCGTCCTCAAATTGCCATAGTCGATTTGGTCCTTTTCGGATAGATGTCCAACTTCCCTGCATCTGATGCATCTACATCTCTCTCCCCTTCGTCTCATCTCGAGCAACACGAGTTGTCGGAGATTCCCAGATGAGGGTCCTCTTGAAATCTCATCCTTTGGGATTTCCCTCTGGATACGCATGATTCGGAGCCACTCGGGAACGTGCCTTTTGAATTTGCAAAGAAGATCAATCGTCGTTTCAAGGTTGTATGGAGAATATTTTCCCATCTTCATCATGCGATGAAGGGCGGTTCCTTCGATCACAAGAGTCGGGTAGATCTTTAGCATGTCAGGCCTAAGCTCAGGATCCTCTATGAGTCTCAAGAGATCTGAGAGATCCTTTTCCGGATCAGAAAGTGGAAGCCCAGGCATCATGTGCGCCACAATCTTAAATCCTGAATCCTTTGCAACCCTGAATGCTTTGATTGTATCTTGCAAATTGTGCCCTCGATTTGTAAACTTCAGAACATCATCTTGGAGTGACTGAACTCCAATCTCCACTCTCGTTGCCGCATAGGAGAGGAGTCTGTCGATGTGCTCCTCTCTGCACCAGTCGGGCTTTGTCTCTATCGTAAACCCCACGCACCTGTGTGAAGCTCGTTCATTGCTCTTTATTGCATCAAAGAGGCTTTCCGAAGCTGAGCAGTTGAGAGCTTCATAGCTCTTTCTCACAAAATCTTCCTGATAGTCGCATGGCATCGCAAGCACTGTCCCCCCAAGAATTATCAATTCCACCTTGCTTGTGTCGTGACCATTCCTTCTCAAAATCTCGAGCTGATCTTCGATCTGACGCTTCGGGTCGAATCCACGTGATGCTCCAAAAGACGCTGCAGGAGAATTCTTTGTATAGCTCTGAGGTGTTCCAAGCCGCACACCTCCAGGACAAAAAATGCAAGTGCCATGCGGGCACTCAAACGGTTTTGTCATCACGGTAATGACCGATATCCCAGATCTTGTACGAGCACGTTTTCTCCTGAGTAGCGGTTCGATCAACATTCTCTTTTCGGGATTGATTGCATTGAGAATAGCCGAGTTACTAGGAACTCTCGAAAGTCGAAGCAAGCGACAATATCGGAGCTTTACTTCAAAAATCTCCCTTTGAGAAAGACCCTTCTTACCTGACAAGAGAGCCTCTATCTCTGAAGCGATCAGACTCACGGCTGTTCTGACATCACCGTCCTGCTCTGAAAGGGAAATCAATGCGAATAGTATCAGACCTCTCGCTGTCTTTGGGTCAAGTTGTTATTTCCGTATTGGTTGCCACTGTTACAAATCAAAAAAAAACATAATATTTGTCCTGTGCTTCTCCTTCCTTTCTTTCAAATTCTGAGTAATACAGCATCCAGGAGTCTGAGAAAATGTTATGGCTTTCGATCAAATCAATTCTTTTTGAACTGACCATCTAAGAAGCTTTGGCAATCACGATTGAGGGCTGGAATTCTACCACCTACTTTTACGAGTTGACTTGTAGTGGAAGAAAAAATTAAGCAAAGTACAAAGAAGAGAGGAGAAGGAGTAGGAGGAGGACGAAGAAGAAGATTACTAATAGTCACAATTGTCATTGTTATAGTAATAGCTAGTTCGCTTATCATCTGGACCATCGAAGCTCCAGAGACACTTGACCCTCTGCCCAGTGGCCAGCTTGCATCTAGTTTGATTTCCTATTCAAAGACAATCAAGGATTACAATTTCACAGACTCTTCCGGAACTTACGAGTTCAGATTCGGAATTGACTATCAGCCAGTGGTGAACGAAGGAGCTGCTGCAGAAGTGATCGTCTATGCTGCACTCCTCTCAGAATCAATACACTCAGGTTTTTCAAAGGGGGTCGCTCTTTCTGTCCAGAGCGCTTCACTTGCACTCGATGGAAAGGTTGATACTGGAGTAAAGTTCGTTACCCGCCGTCAAGGTCTGATTGATTCGTTTCTCTTCCAGTATGTTAACACAACTCTTTCTATTGGAATGCATAACATGACTGCTCGCTTGCTTGTATCGACTGTGGATGTGGATTACATTGGATATTTCGAAGGCAATTTGTATGTTGTAGTTCTGAACGGCTCTTTCAATGTAACCACATCTTCATAATCAACTTGACCCTTCCAAAGGGGGAGATATACACACACAGAGAAGATTAGAACGGTTGAATCAAGACATGGGAAACAAGTCTTCTGGCTCAGTACAGAGGGTTAAGGAATTTTTGGAGAAAGAGAGGTTAGGCTTTATTGTTAAGATACTTGCACCCGAGAGCACCAGGACCTCGATCCTTGCAGCCGAGGCGATTGGTTGCAGCGTTGCTGAGATCGCAAAATCAATCGCATTTGTAAAGACTCACAAATTCGAGCCAATAATAGTAATCCTTTCTGGAGACAAGTTTGTTAACATTGAGAAACTTGCTGTGTCTTTGGGATTGGAGAGTGCAGATCTCCTCAGAAAGATGACTGCCGATGAGGTCAAGCTATTAACAGGATACCCCATCGGTGGCCTTCCTCCTTTTCCTCACGATGAGAGATGTTTGATTTTGGTCGACAAGTCGATATGTAGGTTCGCTCGTGTTTGGGCGGCAGCTGGCAGTCCAAACTCCGTGATGCAGATACCTTCAGACTTTTTGATTAATGATTTGGGATATCGGGTTGTTGAAGTTTCAGAGTAACAGATTTTTCTTTCTGATTGACAGCTTGATCTGGATAAGAGGAAGGAAAGAAACAAACAAAATACTCCTTGCGATCTGAAGTAAAAATAAAGCTAGAAGGATTGGCGAGATAAGCAAAATGGAGCAGCAAGGTGTCGCAAAGAAAATATTCAATTCTGCGAGTGCGAGGCCTGAAGATTGCGTCTTTTGCAAAATAATCGAGCGGAGACTTCCTTCGGCGATTGTCTACGAGGATTCAGATTACATCGCATTCTTGGACAAGGCTCCGTTCAGCGAAGGCCATACTTTGGTATGTCCGAAAAAGCACGGAGAGACTGTCTGGGACATGAGTGAAAACGAAATAGGTGGACTTTTCAAACTCGCTGCGAGACTCTCAAAAGCCATAGTTTCTGCAGTTAATGCGGATGGGTTCAGGTTCGTGCAAAACAATGGTGAGGCGGCAAATCAAGTCGTTGCTCATGTGCATGTTCATACCATTCCAGTGAAGCTTTCGGACAAAGGAAAGTGGATGGACAGAAAGACTATCTCTTCACAAGAGATGGAAACACTCGCTCAAAGAATTAGGTCAGAGTTCAAAAGTATGCTTTGAGCGACAAGGATGTGCCTAGAGAGGTAAACCAAGCCCTTCTTTTTTGCTCTCTTTTCTTGAGGACGTTACATTCATTTGGATTTCGAGACACCCCCATCTGAGGTCTCCACCGTTTCTGAGATTTCTTCTAGTCTCACACCGCACGATCTTGCAAGTCTTGCGTGATCGTTTTCCGATACCCAAGGAACATTAAGATATTCATAGATCTGTTTCTCAGAAAGACCTATTCTTCTAGCCTCATTGACTGTAATTTTGTATGCTTCGATCTCAGTAGGGCGATCGACGTAGTTGAATCGCTCATCGAATAACTCCTTTCCTTCTCGAAACTGTCGGACGTGAACTAGTTCGTGAACTACATCAAGGTAAATCGAAACTAGATCGCCACTTCTGAGATAATGCCCGCTTGCAAAAATGTGTCCATCTTCGTCTGACACTCCCATAAAACCGTCCCGCTCGAATATCTCGACTCTTAGCTCCGAGAGAATTCTTCGAGTATCCTTTCCGAAAATTTTGCGAACAACTTCTAACTTTTCAAATCCTTGAAACACCTTAAGAAACGCATAGGACCCAGCTTTGTGCTTTCGAGAGATTCTGATGAACGGATCGATAAGAAGATTGCGACCTTCATTTTCTTGCTGCACTTGATTTTTTCGAGCCTGCAAAACTCTTTTGCTATTTTTCATTTTCTCCTTGACTGCCAAAGCCTTGATGCGTTCACATTGAAAAGGATCAACTAAAAAGTCCTTTCCACGCGAAAATCTCAATGCGTGTTGATGAAGTTTTATATCGTGAGCCTTAGTATCACCATTTGATGCGACTGCGGATTAGTGTGTTTCTTTTCCTTCGACCTTTGATCAAGCTAAGAGAAATTATCGGCTGGTAGTCTGGTAAATGCATGATGAAAAAGACGGTTGGTTGAGGAGGAGGAAGAAGAAGGATCCTCTTGCATTGCTCGGAGTAGCAGTGATAGCAATCGGCATATTGCTTCTGATCTACGGCGCGATTCCTCTTCAACGTGTCAACTACAAGGTTGTATCTCAAGGCTCGGTGCCAGTAGAAGATCCATCCAATAACGATTCATTCATTGCAGATCCGGAGTCATATTACGCCGCGCACAGCCCGATTCCTCTTGATAAGGTAGAGTGTACTCCTGACAGGATCTGCTACGGATTGCAGTTCAATGGAACAACGACATATCACAGTATGCCATCTATCTACTACGGTTCGGCTTCAGCTGGACTTGGTTTGGTTGCCTTGATCGTTGCTAGAAGAGTTGAACCAGTAGAAGACACGACGGTTCATTTGAGGCCGATTCGTATCAGGGTGGACGAGGACATTTGCGTCGCAAACGGTGTCTGCATCGCTATAGCTCCAAATGTCTTCCAGTTCAGATCTCAGGAGACTCCGACAATCTTCGCACCGATGGCCTATGTGCTCGATCCGACTGGCGCCGACAACGATACCATCATAGAAGCTGCTAGGATGTGCCCGACAGGCGCAATAATCATCGAGGATGCCGAGACCGGAGAGAGAATACATCCGCCTCTTCCAAAAAGCTAAATGCAAAGAAAAAAGACTCAGCTTATGTAGCCGGGAGTCCTCCTCTCTGGAGAACCTGGCGGGCGCTGAGATTGTTGTTGCTGACCTCTCATTCGCTCAATTGTTTGAAGAACAGCTTCTGCTTCCTTTGCCCTTTCGCGCATCTTTTGCATGCTCACAGAGATTCCGGTAATCTTTGATAGAAGCACCAAGACGCTCTCCGATGCCTTCGGATCTAGCATGTATCCAGAAGTTTCTCCAAGGAGCGTATATCCAGACATCCCTTTGAGCTTGGCCATTCCAAGAAGCAAACCGTTCATCCCGGTTATAGCTCCTTCCCGCATGAGCACGCACCCTAGCTCCTCAATTTTCTTAACAAGAGAAGCATCAGTAGCAGCTGCGTAGACCTTTGGGCTGTCGACAAAGCTTCCAGTGACAAAGGCTCCTAGCGTGATAACATCTTTCGAACCATACTCCTTCAAGAGGAAATCGATTACGGCTTCGGAGAGCGCATACTCCGCTTCGGAAGTCGCCGGCTGGGCATCTCCCGTGTAGAAGATAAGGTCTCTCTTTTCCTTATCTGGATCTTTCCAATAGAACATCTCGTTTTTCATGAGAGACACGGTTCCATTCTCAGTAATCATCACTTGGGGAGCAAAACCATCGCAGTAGAACTCAGCAAGTTGCTTTGCAGAGAGCTCTGTAATGAGATGATCTACAGCGAGCTTTCCCACAAAGGCAGAACCGGGGAGGCCACAGATTACAATGGGATTAGTAAGCTTTGGTTTTTCCTTGACGACAATGTCAACTTTCAAAGAAGACGTAACCTCACACTTTCTCTTTCCTTTGATCTTTTGTTGCCTTGATGAGTGAAGACAATCCCTCTCCCCTTCCCCTTCCTTGAAAACCTTCACTTCAAGTCAAAGAGAGAGAGCGCGCGCGTTATTGGAATATAGAAAATCGGCCTATTATGTGTTCAAAAGGAGGCCAAAAGAAAGCCCCAAACTGGAGGAAAAAACAGGTGAAGCCATTTTCGGAATTAAATCTTCCCCGTTCTTCTTGCTCTTTCTGAGAACAATATGATCTGGCTTCTTTGGACGCTTGGAACTTTCGGTTGGGACACCCTCAAAAAATCAGGGGGCAATGGGTGCGAAGAGCTCTTCCAAAAGAGGGTATCTTGCTTTCTCGTATTTCGGGCGAATACAATCGTGGAGACTTGAATTGAATTCATCCAGCCACTCACCACACGACTCGCAGACAATTACTTGCTGACACATTGAATATGGAATTCACGTCCTGACGTTCCTTTCATCGTTTCAGAAGAATGCAGGAAGAAATCTTTCTTCCTGGACTGTAGATGCAAGCCCACCCTCGATTGGAATCTTTGCACCACAGAATTGACAGTTGTTCTTGGAATCAAGATACCAGCCTGTAATATCGTAACCGTAGCGACGCACAACTATCTCGTTGCATTCGGCGCAGTAAGTATGCTCAAGAGGATGACCGGGTACATTACCCAAGTAGACATATTTCAATCCGACCTCCTTTGCAACTTTGTGATGCTCTTCTAAGGTCTTGATGGGAGTGTGAGGAAAGTCCATCATCTTGTAGTCGGGATGAAATCTTAGGAAATGCATCGGCATTTCTGGGCCGAGATTGTCATAAACCCACTTGGAAAGCTTCCTAGCCGCCTCAAGACTATCACCGACTTGAGGCACGATGAGATCTGTTATCTCGATGTGAATCTTTGTCTTTCGTTTTATTTCAAGAAGTGTTTCAAAGATGGGATCAGCACTTGGAATCCCAATGAACTTCCTCACGAAATTGAGCTCTCCGCTCCCCTTGAAATCGACAGTAATGCAGTCTAGAAACTCACTCATCATTCTGACAGAATCAGGCGTGTCGAAGCCGTTTGAAACAAAGATGTTAAAGAGCCCCTGCTTGTGTGCTTCGAGCCCAATGTCGCGCGCAAATTCGATAAATATTGTCGGCTGGTTGTACGTGTACGCAATCCCCTGACAAGCCTGAGCTTTGGCAAGAAACGCGACCTCACGCGGTCCAATGTCGATTCCTTCTATCTTTCTTCGTTGCGAAATGTCATAGTTCTGGCAGTACTTGCAAAGCCAATTGCAGCCAGAGGTTGCTACAGAGAAAATTCTCGTTCCGGGATGGTAGTGAGTTACTGGCTTTTTCTCAATTGGGTCGATGTGACCTGTGAAGAGCTTGCCGTAGGAAAGAAGTTGAAGCTTTCCTCCTACGTTTTGC
Source organism: archaeon (assembly GCA_902812485.1). Taxonomy (GTDB): domain Archaea; phylum Thermoproteota; class Nitrososphaeria; order Nitrososphaerales; family CADDZS01; genus CADDZS01. The sequence goes on along the minus strand of CADDZS010000001.1, from coordinate 64,506 downwards.
CTGATTCCGCAGAGTCCTATCTGTCCTTCTCCGAGCTGGCAATACCTTGCACAAGCGGTACACTTCACTTTGCCGCCCTGGATTGGGACGTAAAGCTCTGCCTCCTTCAAGTCTCTCACAGATCCATTTATTCCTAGTACATTTGTCGTTATATCAAATAAGCATTATTGCTTCCACATCTCGATTGAATCAAGTGATAGCCTCTCGAAATTCAAAGGAAGGAACGCTAGGTCTTCATGAATATAAGAGCGAAAACAATCAGTGTCATCAAGAGGTTGGAGGAGGTCTATCCCCCGATCAAAACCGCGCTTAACTTTGAGACTCCCTTTCAGCTTCTAATCGCAACCATCCTGTCGGCTCAAACGACTGACGTCCAGGTAAACCGGGTAACCCCAGAATTATTCAGAAAATTTCCGGACTCCGCGTCCATGTCGAAGGCAAACATAAGAGAGATCGAGCGGATTATCAGGCCCACAGGGTTCTTTCGAGTTAAGGCTGAAAGGCTCAAGCAAGTCGCCTCCATTATTGATCAGAAGTATGAAGGGCGAGTGCCACAATCTATGGACGAACTCTTGAAGCTACCCGGAGTCGGAAGAAAGACCGCAAACATAGTCTTGAGCGTTGCTTTCGGAAAGATTGAAGGAATCGCTGTTGATACTCATGTGAAGCGGGTTTCAGGAAGGATAGGACTCACCCGAAACAAGGATCCTGAAAAGATCGAGAAGGACTTGATGACGATTACCCCGCGCAATCTTTGGCCACATATCTCGATTCTTCTAATCCTCCACGGACGTAATGTCTGCTATGCTAGAAAGCCCTTATGTGAGAGATGCGTGATTTCAGATTGCTGCGATTATTATGCAAGAAAATCTCCTGCTGGAAAGCGCTAGTCGGGGGAACGAACTCTTCTCTGACTTTGAACTCTAATCAGTTGGGAATCGCAGTTTCGCGGATTCGCGAAAGAAGACATGCTTACTCGAGCTTCACATTCGGAGAGTGTTTATTTCTCGCGTTGTGGGTTTAGAAAGGAATGAGGGAAGGTAGAAAAGAAAGATCTTGAAGTTCGGAATCGCCCTTGAGTCTTTTACTCCGCCAGGGCGCACTCCCGACGTAGGGTCAATTCTCAAGTGTGCTGCCGAAGCCGAATCGCTTGGCTTCGAGTCGATTTGGCTGTGGGATCACCTTCTATTGGGTTCGAAAAGAGTCTATCCAGTACTCGAGTCGCTTACGACTCTAGCCTACATCGGTGCAAGGACTTCAATCGTGAAACTTGCGACTGGAGTTTTGATTTTGGCTTTGAGAAAACCCTTGGTTGTGGCAAAGATGATTTCCACGATCCAGTTCTTGACCGGCGGAAGGCTCATTATTGGCTGTGCAGCCGGATGGTACGAGCGGGAGTTTCGTGCCACAGGAACAGATTTTCACAAAAGAGGAAGACTATTCGAAGAAACCTACTTGCTAGTTAAGAAGCTCTTATCTTCACAAGATGTCACTTACAACTCAGAAAACTTTGCAATCGAACACGCAACTCTTGAACCAAGGCATTCCACCCCGATTCCGATGCTGATCGGAGGATACTCTGATGCTGCTCTCAAGCGAGTGGGAAGAATCTCTGACGGCTGGGTATCTTACTATTACAAGCCTGAGGACTTTTTAGAATCATGGAAGAAAGTAGAAAGTTCAGCGATATCAACCGGCCGTGATCCAGTAGAACTAGACCGAGTGGACATCGTCCCTCTTGCAATTTCTACATCCAAGGATAAAGGAATGAATGAGGCTCTCGAGTTTACTAGGGCTTACATGGATTTGCCCAAGAATACAGCTTGCAGTTTCGAGTCTTCGATCGTGGGGGATGTGAAGGACTGTGTCGATCAGATAAGGAAGTACGAGGAAGCTGGAGTCGAGCGACTCGTATTTATCCCAGTCAAATACGACATCGACCAGATAGAGAAGGCGGGAAAGGAAATCCTGCCCGTATTTATCAAGAAATAGAAGTTCTTCTTTTTACATGTTGAAGATGAAGAAATTAATTACTATAGGTTTGTTGTCTGTTCAAACAATGCAAAGTTATCCCCCTTTCTAATTCCTGTTTCTGACTGTTCGATCATTTCTGTCCAACAGTCAAGATCGAATTGAATTGGACAATGAAAGAATCGTTTCCAGCCTGAATTTTGAGCCACTGCTTGTACTTTTCAATTTCCTGAGGAGTAAGTCCAGATTTGACCAATGAATCCTTCTGAAGGTCCAAATGTTGAATCCTTCGATTAAGTTCGGCTGCAAATTTCTCCCCATCATCCCTTGTTACAAATCGGGAGTATCCTTTAAGACGTATGTTCTTGAGCCCGTTTGATTTGAGCAAGCCGTAGATTCTTCTTCCCATGGTGTATTTCTCAAGCCTTGGGAGATCGATTTTGTTCCTTATGCTTTGAATTTCGGGAGGGCAAGGAAACATGATCGGGGGACCATTTTCATCGAGAGCCGCTATTCGTCCCTCAGGCTTCAATATTCTCAAGAGTTCCTTTGTAAGTGCTTCAGGTTCAATGCCTGTAGATGGGGTAGAGTCCTGAATGAAGTGAGAATACCCCCAATCGCTGAAAACAAGGTCAAAAGTGGAATCTGCGATTGGAAACTTGCCAGTTGGAGTTGCAAGCTTCACTGTTACATTGGAAAGTCGCATATCTGCAGCCAAGGAGATAAGCGTACTGACGTTTATCTCGCTTGCGTCCACAAACGTGACCTTTCTCTTATTCATGAATTTTGCAAACGCGATTGGGACAAGAACGTTGGGAGTCGGAAAAAAGAGTACATTATCGCTTTGTTTGATCCCGAGATCACTCCAGATTTCCTTATTGGGTTCCACCAGGTCTTTCTTCTGGCTAGTGATCTCGAGGTGTCTGATGTCTGTTCCCATCCTCGAACTTGCTCGCTAAAGAACTTAACTTGTTTAGAACCAAAGGAGGTTTGATTTTCCGCTTCATGAATAACTAGAATTTGAAGTTATCTTGAATATTGGTTGCCTCTTTCCACCACCGGGATTAGAAGGAGCTCTCAGGTCTGCAACTATCGGAGGGGAGTAAAATAGGTAAACCTCAATGGTGTAGTACTGAAAACTTACTGGGCAATTGCATCTAGGGGCTCACTCGAAGGTTTTTTCCGCCCTTTATGCCCTATATCACATCAAAAGCAGAGACCTCATTACACTGGCGTAATGCAAAAAGTAAGGTACAGAAACCTATAGAGGATTGGGGGTTATGGCCAAGGCGGTCGAAACAAAAATCTATCAATGAATCAAGGCACTAAACTTGCTGATATAGGGAACGAATATCATGTAAATGCTAGGGAACTTTCAAGACGGCATAAGGGACTGGCATAGGTTTCTGGGGTTCGTGATATACATTAAGGGCTGTCAAGTGAGAGAAAAACAAAATCGAGGTTAAGACAGTTGGAACGTGGTTTACAGCTGCCACAAAAATCATCGCGACACTTGACAAGGAAGAGCTGACAGGATCCGAAAGGTCAAGCGTGAAGCCGTACAAAGAGAGGTTGAGAGCCTACAGAAACAACGCCCTTTACGAACTGATCGCGATTCTTTGATTATGAAAGCCATTTATTTCTCCATCTCCAAGACGATAACTACCATGGCTAAATGTTAATCAAGTGAAAGTTGCCCTCATAGGTCAACTCACTCGATTTCAATAGTTACAGCCGGCCCATGCTTTCAAATGAATAGCGCGCGTATCTATTGTGCAAGGACCAGCTGTTTCACGTACAAAGATCGGTCACATATCCAATAAAGAAATTTCCCGGCATGAGAATAAGAATAACTGAAAATGGTGTCTTGCGGTTGAAAGAGAAGAATAAACAGTGTGGAGCCGCTTCATGAGAAAGTTTAGAGTCAGAGCCGAGTTTCGGAAGGAATCCCCTCACCAAATTGATCATCGCTCCAAGATTCGGAGAGCTGGTCGCGAATTAGTTTCCCAAAGAGATTTTGAAATCGTAGCTGATGATCCCGACGATGCTAAGATCAGGGTAAGGGAAATCCTGAAGCGAGAAGGTAGCAGCGAAAAGACTTTGGAACACATAACTTGGACAGTATCGAGACTTGATCGGCCTCGGAAGAAATAGGTTTCAAACTACTCCCATTCGAGTTTCCAGTATCATTACGAATTTGAGGAAATAATCTTTCTCCTTGGATAGTGCATACTTCTCGCATTTAGGAAATCCTTTCGAGTTATACGCAAGCGTAACTGCTCGAAAGGATTTCTGATCCATTTGTATCACAGATCCGTGTCTAGATCTTCGCTTGTGATTCTTTCACAGGATCAGGAATGGCATTTTGAGAGGAAACGAAGCCACACGTTTACAAGTAAGATGAAAGGATGCTAAGAAAATGGACTATCTTAAGAAAAGAAGGGAGGCTCGGAAGATGGATGAACTTGAGGATTCGAGGGCCATAGAGCAGGAACACGAACTAGTGTCGACTGAAGACGTAGAGGCTGTTGATGAAGCCGAAAACGAGGAATCTGAAGAACAGACAGAGGAAGAATCAGAAGAACATGAATCGGAACAAATCGAGGAAAGAGAGGACGAAAAGGAATCATAACGCAAGAAGGCGAAACAACTGCTTACACGCCGTACGATTACGCAAGCCGTGATTTTGAAGCAGCAATTGATACCATAGACAGCAAAAAGAAAACAAAAAAATAATAGATGGAAGAATCTAAGCGAAAAGAAAGAAGATAGAAAAGACGATGTTCATCAAAATCGGAGGAGTGGATTTCATAAGAAGCATTCAAGCACAGTATACGGTTCACTCTTACTCTGAAACCTCTATCGGGATCAGAGGACACGTTCAGTCAGAAACAGACCTTAAGATAACCGAGAACCAGCTTTACCTTCTGAGAGAAGGAAGGACTGAAGAAGTGGAGATCCTAACTGACGAGGGCAAAGTCTGTAAAGGATTGTACAGAATAAACGAGCTCAGCTGGAGAAAGGAGAGAAAGAGCGACGACAGTTACGAGCTTTCGTTCAATATAGGATTAGAGAAACAAACGAGCCCAAACTAACAAGACTCGATCAAAAAAGAAATGGGAACTGTAAAATAAAAACTAAGAAAGGGTTTTTCCCCCTTTGACGTGCTTGAGACCCGTCAAAGAACTTACGCTTTCTTTCCTCTAGTTCCCGATGAGGAATTTATCGGTGGTATTCCTTCGGCTTGGAGAGACAAGCACTTGGTTTATAGCACATGTTACACAGTCTCTAGCTTGTACATCAGGCGTGACTCGTTTCTAGCCCTTGATGTAATCATTTTTCATCAAGATGGAGCGCTTCCTTCCGTAAGAATCGACGAAAGCTCCTACAGGGAATTGAATAACAGCGGCAAGGAGCAAACTCACAGCGTAAACGACCCCGACCTCAAATGGGCTGAATCCCTGTGCTGTGAGTATTACGGGCAAGAAGAACAATCAATTCGTGTTTGCGAATGTGGCGGTCGAGGTACCCATCCCCATCACGACTATGTTATGCTCGAATCCTAGTCGAGCTAGTGTTCTTCCATATTTCCCAAATCCTATGAATTCTCACAGTCCGCTCATCATCTCCGCAATTGTGAATCACCTGTCTCTGTTATGTGAAAAGCGCGAAAGTAGAGACGAATAGGAACAAAATGCCGAGTCCACGCTTGCTGACCAAAATGCCAAAGAATTTATTATTGATATTATACCAAAACCACAGGTTCTGATTATTCTATCTCGTTTGTAAGAGTTTTATTAAACAACAATTGCGCCTTTCAAATAAAATCTTTCACCTAGTGCTAGCCGGAGATCCAGAGTTCGATACAGTTCACGATTGGAGACAAACTGTTTCGCTTTCTCTCTCACAACCGCCTAAACAGGTGCTGGGGCTGGCATGTACCGCCGTATGAAGAGTTCTCTTCGCTTGTATAACTGCGCTTCCTCGAGCAAGGTCAATAAGATTTCATGACTGTTCCTGCTTCTGCCTCTGATCAACGACAGGAAAAGCAAGAAAGAATCCGCTCGCCTTCATTTAGATTCATTGGATTCTTGTTTGCTCAGTTTGCGGTTGCAGCAGGGACATACTGCTCTGGTGTTGGGATACTTCCCACAGGTCTTTACATGCTTTTCTTGTTCTTTGATTTCGTTTTATTCGTCTATATCGTAGTAGCATTAGACAATGAGGAGAGAAATGCAGCTCTATTCATTTGGATCGGATTCGCGATACTTGGCGTACTCTTTGCCGTTTTCCTTTTCGTCAGCTCAATCGCCGCTTGTGGAGGATGCTGAATATCTGTTGCAAATTGCTCGTTAGGGCCAATTTGCTGAAATCGTGCCGTAAGATTGCGGCAAAATTGCTGCGTACATTATGAAATATCCGGATGATGCCGTACTCACATAGACGCCAAGCGTATGCGTTCCAGATCCTAAGCTAGAAGGCAGGTTACGAGTGCGGGGGGTGGGATTTGAACCCACGAACCCCTAAGGGACAGGAGGTCTGTTCTTGATCTTGCGAGCCTAACTGTTTAGTCAAATGCCCGCAAACCTGATCCTCAGTCTCGCAGACTTGCAATACATGAACCGCAGAAAGTGATTATTTCAGAATCTCCTGCGCCGTTGACCAGGCTGGGCGACCCCCGCATCGTAAATCTGAAAGATTCACGATATTTCTTTAAGCGTTTCCTGCCAACACTCCCGAAAAACAAGGACAAACATTGAATAGGAGAATCGTTACCACTCATTTCCTCGACTGATAATCTAGAAGAGGGAAGAAGAGCAGTGAACTTGATATGACTCAAGAGAAACAAGAAATTGCGATAGGAGAAGGGCAAAAAGCTCCAGACTTCACTTTGCCAGCCGACGACGGAAAGAAATATTCACTTTCTGAGTTCCTCGGCAAGAAGGAAGTCGTTCTTTACTTCTATCCTAAGGACGATACGCCAGGTTGTACTGCTGAAGCATGTGCTTTCAGAGACTCCCTTTCAAAGCTTAACTCCCGAGGAGTGCAGGTTCTTGGCGTGAGTCTCGATGATCTTGACTCACATTCCAAGTTCAGGTCAAAATACTCACTCAACTTTCCTCTACTTTCTGACACAGATGCGAAGGTCTCAAAGGCATATGGCGTATACAAAGAGAAAAACATGTACGGGAAGAAGTTTTGGGGAATAGAGCGATCGACATTTGTCATCGATAAACAGGGAAGGATCAAGAAGGCTTTCAGAAGGGTAAAGGTTGAAGGTCACATCGATGAAGTCATGGCTGCTCTGTAAATCATAGGGGAGAAAATCTAGCAAATCGATCTCTTCTTAGTTATGAATTTTGATTTCTCGACACAATGCAAAAAAAGAGAGAAAGTTTAGAAATTCTGCTTTTGTTTCCATAAATTAAAGTGAGAAGTCGTTCTTGGCATCAAAGAAGAGGGAAAGACAGAAACAAATCAAGGCTCACAGAAGAGCGATTCACGGCGACCTCAGAAGGAAAATGAAACGTACAAATCGTTCGTAAAGAGAGTGAAAGCCGCGGACGGGATTTGAGCCCGTGACCTATTGCTTTCCCTTCTGGTGGAGCAAAAAGGAAGTAGCGGAGTCTTCCCCTCCCCGTTTCCCTAATGCTAGTTATAAGTCCTAAAGAGTATTCCACCGGCTGCTCCTTCATCTTCTTCTTATTTTGGGATACGAGGCAATCGCTCTGGCCAGGCTGAGCTACCGCGGCAATTTTTAGGAGACCAAACTTTGGTAAAATCCAATATATATTAGTAGTAGAATCTGCTTAGATACTTCACAAGTATTTCTCTTTTGGCAATCAAAAGCCTCCCCGTTATCTTTACCCCCTAGTTTCTTCTCCTTCAATGGAAAGCTAGGAAGCGCGGATTGGATTTTCAAAATGCTAGAAAACAGTGAACCTTCGCCAATAATTTCCGCTTCAGGAATAAGGGGCGTTGTAAATGAGAACTTCCTTCCGAGCTTCGTTCAAAGAATGGGCCAGAGATTTGGCTCATATGTCGGAGGCGGATCTGTGGCGGTAGCTACAGACACCCGGACTTCTTCCGGCATATTCGTATCTTCTGTAATTTCGGGGCTTCTGCAATCAGGATGCACTGTTTTTGACCTCGGATACTCATCGACGCCGAGTATCTTCAAGGAAGTGCTAGCAAGAGGCCTCGATGGTGGGATTATGGTAACATCTTCTCACAATCCCCCCGAGTGGAATGGACTGAAATTCGTGGTAAAGGGTGGTAGAGGCATCTACGAAGAGGAGCTTTCGACCATTCTCTCGTTGGAGGTAAAGCCGTCTACGCAATTCGGCAGAGTTTTCAAGAAAAGAGCATTGTATTATGATTCACTCCTTGCAAGGGCTGGAAAAGATACAGCGAAGAATGTGAAAGTTGCCTTGGATTTGGCTGGAGGAGTTGGATGCTTCTTCATACCGACAATTCTTAGCTATCAGGGCTGCGTGATTCACTCAATCCACGATTCCCCGGGTTTATTCCCCCGAATCATTGACCCCACCTCGGACCCTCTTTCTTTGCTTTCAAGAATAGTTGTTGCAAGAAAATGCAATGTCGGGTTTGCCTATGACTGCGATGCTGATCGGCTCGTAATAGTGGACGATCGCGGAAGGAAACTTTCAGGGGATGCCACCCTTCTTATTTGCCTTCGCTACTTTCTTGAAAACACGCGAAATCGGAGTGTTGCGGTGAGCATTGACACCAGCATGGCGGCTGAAGATCTCGTGAGAGAATTCAATGGCAGATTGTTCTACGCAAAGGTGGGAGAGACAAACGTCTTGAAAAAGATCCTTGAAAATGGGTGCGGGGCAGGCGGCGAGGGAAGTTCAGGCGGTTACATCGAGCCGTCCTTCGTAAAGTGTAGGGACGGTGTTTATGCCTCAACAATAATTGCAAAAATGCTGAGAAACGAAGAAGGAAGCTTAAGCGATATCCTGTCCGACATCCCTACTTACTTTCAAGCAAGAACCAGGCTCGAAATCCAGAGAGATATTGCACAGAAGATTGTCAAGTTATTTTCCGAGACGGAGGGACAGGTGGAACTCATCGACGGTGTCAAGATTAGAAAATCGGATAGATCCTGGGTGCTCTTGAGACCCTCCAACACAGAACACGTTCTTCGCCTTTCGGCGGAAGCAAAGACGCAGGAACTTGCAAACAGACTCGTTAAAGAGTACTCGGAAAAGGCGCTCGAGTTTGCCCGAAAGGAGAAGGAAAAATCACAACTTGAGTCCTATTGATACCCGTATGAGAACTCCGACAAATCATGAAACGAGGAAAAAGGAAAAGGACAAAGATAGTAAACGCCTAAACGAAGAGGAGATAATCGAAGTAATCTGGAAGATACTTTCGGATTTCCGAAGCCAGTGGCCTCTTCGTCTTTCTCAAAGAGACAAGAAAAGCGCCGATCCATTCTCTGACGATGTGGTTTGGATCAAAGACAGGAAAAGGAGTGAAAGGCTCATTGTTGCAAAGGCCGACATGATTGTATCTTCAACGGACGTGCCCAAACAGATGTCTCCTCGTCAAATTTCATTTAAAGCAGTTACAAGTTGCGTAAGCGATTTCGCAGCAAAGGGAGTCAAACCCTCATTTGGAATCGTCTCAATAGCTCTTCCAAGAGTCTCATCGACAAAGGAGTTTGTCACAGGTCTCGCGATGGGCCTAAGGAGTGCGTGTCTTGCTTATCGAATCTGTCTTCTTGGCGGCGATACAAATGAATCGCAGGCAGAGACCGTGATTGATTTCTGCCTTTTTGGTTTTGCTGATAGAATTGTTCGAAGAGATGGAGCGAAAGTCGGTGACCTCGTAGCAGTAAGTGGGCCATTTGGGTTGCAGGCTTCAGGCCTGAAAATCCTTCTCGAAGCAGATTCGACGAAGTTTGCTTCGAGTAATTCCTTTCGCAGGCGTGCAGTGGCCTCTGTCCTGAATCCTGTGGCCAAGCTCGAAGTTGGTCTAGAGGCTTCGAAGCATCTCACGAGCAGCATAGACTCCTCAGATGGGTTGGCACTCTCACTCTATCAGCTAGCTGAAGCAAGCAAGGTTTCTTTTGATCTTGATCAGATACCCATTGCCCCCGGGGTAGAGAAATTTGCAAGGGAGAATTCCCTTAATCCTCTCAACCTTGCTCTTTTCGGTGGGGAAGAATACGAGCTCGTCTGCACTTTAAACGAATCCGAAAGAAAATTGATGGAATCAAAGGGTTTCACTGTGATCGGCCGAGTTGCGGAAGAAGCTACTCGAAAAATGCCTCTTGTAAAGTACGAAGGTAAAGTGGTGCCGAGAAAAGGCTGGATTCATTTGTCTCGAGACTCAGGCAAGAACTTCTAATTGCGCAAAGAATCTCACTTTCCTTGTCGCTCACAACTGAAACTCTCGTGTACTCCCTTAACTGCTGATTGCATATTTTTCACGCGGATGAGTACAAGAAAATCAAAGTTAAGATCCGCTCGCTAGTTTGGGTAAAAGACGAAGCCTACACTGTCCTCGACACACTTTGAGTTTCATTATTTCTCTATCTTACCTGTTTTGTTTATTATGAATCTCCGATTCCACTCACGACACCTTTTATGTTCAATCAAAGAAAGAACGCAGTAGGAAAGGAAAAAACTCAGCTCATTTCTCGCTTTGTACTTTTTGTTTTTCGGAGGGAAAGGACTTGCTCTAGGTAGAATGGAGAGCGCTTCTCAGTATGCCTTCATAGCGCTCGTACATCGCGCCAAGTTTCGTTTCATCGCTTGATTCAGCATATATCCTAATGAGAGGCTCAGTTCCGCTGGGCCTCACTAGAATCCAGCTTTCATCATCAGTCCAGATTTTGAGCCCGTCTGTCTTGTCGATTTTGGCGCCTCTAGCTTCCTCCTCGACTTTTAACATCACCTCTTTCTTTTTCTCATTGGGGCACTCGAATTTCCCTTTCCTTTGAAAGAAATTCGGAAGATCGGCGATCGCATCTGACAAACTCTTTTCATCACGATCTGCGGCAAGCGAGTCCAAAACGAGCGCGGTCGTCATCGCACCGTCCCTCACTGGAATGTGGGGGCCATAGAAGAACCCCCCGTTCTCTTCAAGTCCAAGAGGAGCTGAATTTGTGATCATCGCTCGGGAAACATCCACACTCCCAACAGTTGTCCAAATGACTTTGGCTCCATGCTTTTTTGCAACCCAATCGACTAGCTGAGATGTGCTTACCGTTGTGATCACTGGGCCGCCTTCATGTCTTCTGAGAAGCCTATCGACCAAAAAGCAACCAGTTCTGTCGCCCCAATAGATCTTTCCATTTTCGTCGCAAAACAGACTTCTATCGCCATCTCCGTCGTACGCGACTCCAAAATCTGCAGAGTAAGATTTGACTGCTTCAGAAAGATCTCCCAGCAGGGGTGGAGTTGGCTCAGGCCCACGCCCCGGGAAATTTCCATCGGCCTGTCCGTTGATGCTTATCACACGACAGCCTAGCGCCTCGCAAAGATACGGGGCCGCGACAGCTTGTGCGCCGTTCCCGACATCAAGGACCACGGTGAATTTTCTTTGTCTGATCTTCGAAACACTAACTTGTGACATAATTCCCTTGATATAATTCTCCACGACTCGTGTTTCTTTACCAGATTTTCCAAGAGAGTTCCATTCTGCCCTCTTGAAAGATCTTCCAAAGTAAATCGATTCAATCTCCGCTTCACTTTCCCTGCTGATCTCAACACCATCCCTCCCAACGACCTTGAGTCCGTTATATTTTGGAGGATTGTGTGAGGCGGTTACAATGATCCCACCAGCATATCCAAGAGTCCTCACAGCAAACTGATGAGCAGGAGTCGGAGCAAGCCCTCCCTCCCTCGCATTCTTACCCGAAGCTAGTGTTCCAGAGAGTACTGCCCTTGCGATCGCAGGGCTCGAATTCCTAACATCGTGCCCAATGAGGATTGGGCCCTCCATTTCTGAAAAGAAAGTTGCAATAGACTGGGACATTTCAGTTATGAAATCAAGGCCTAGATCTTCTCCGGGCACTCCTCTGATACCATTTGTCCCGAATAGCTTCCTTTGAACTGTGCCCATAAGATGAAATGCAGCTCCTAGACACAACTCGACTAGACTGCTTTCTTTGTTCTGGCCTTTTCCAAGAATTCGATCATCAGCAAGTTCCTACCCCCAGAACCAGCCCTTGTCTTCGCAGGAAAGCTCCGTTCCACAGTTTTCGCACTTGACATGACACACCTGAATGTAAGTCATATCGTTCTCACAAATGGGGCATTGAACTGGCTTCATGGATGATTTTCTAGGGTCTTGTTCCTTGGGCATCATCTTCTTGTTCCGGCAAGCTAACACCATCCTAGAAGCCCATTAGTAAATGTACTTGTTTTTCACTTGAGAGGGATAAGAGAAGAGGGAAAAAACAGACCCAAATCTTAAGGGATGTCTCTGCTGTTGTATATTTCCAGTAGGCGCAGAACATGAGAATACTTCATGCCTCAATAACTGTGAAAGACATGGAAGAGTCTCTTCGCTTCTATTGTGACACTCTTGGCCTTAAACTCGCAAGAAGGAGAGAAATCCCAGAAAACAACGCAGAAATTGCATTCGTGCAAGGCGAAGACGGGAGCAACCTTGCGCTTGAGCTGACCTATTGGCGAGGCAAGAGCGACTGGACAGACGGAGATCAATTGGATCACATCGCACTCTCAGTGCAGGATGTCAAATCTGCCGTGGAGACTCTTAGAAGAAAAGGCGTCGAAATCGCAAAGGAACCTTACACACTCACAGGCTCGAACAGTGCAATCGCATTCATCAAAGATCCAAATGGAATTTGGATTGAGCTCATCGAAGAGCGCTAAGGAAAGGAATGATCAATGTCATGCACATCTAAAGGCGGGAGATAAGCTATACTAGATTTCAGCTTACTTCTCCCTTTCCCATGTAATCGCATTGAAATTCGCTTCCGCCCAGCCCAGCATTTTCCAAAACTTCCTTTGGAATTAGGTGAAACTTGAGGTTCATAGTAGCAAGTTTGAGGGCAGTCTCTTCGCTCACGGCAAACCAGCAAGTGTCGGGCTCAAAGAAGCACAGAGCCCCATGCCCAGCGTCAAGACATACGTGAACAAGATTCTCACTCGAATAGAACATTTTCTTGCCGCAGATGATGCAATTCATCTGTCGCGAGTTGAATGATGGTATAGAGTTACTCTGCGTTTGAGTCACTTCCTAGGTCAACTTCCTCGGGATGATGCCTTCCTTTAGTGCTCATCGACTCATGAATATGAAGATTTCAGGTTCTTTAGCTTGCAAGAGTTTGCTTTGCTGTCGTCGAGTGCCTCGCTCGAGATTTTTTCAAAAACACAAGAGAAAGCACAAACAAGATCATTTGCACGGTATTGCCCAAGAAAATAATTACGATTGCCGGAAAGTAACCGCTCTCGATCAATCCAAAATGCGCTGGTTCGGAGAGAGTGGCTGCGATGGTGAGAGCACTGAGAACTGAGCACATCAATGCAGGGCCTTGAGAGCGACTTGAGAAAGACCAAATCAGTGCGGCTAAGTAAAGGAGGAGAATCGCAATTGCAGCTTCAACCACGAAGTACGGAACGAAATTTCTTATTGTCAAGACCGTGGGAATGCCAAGAATAAGAGTTAGAACTATCAACGCTTGAATTGAGATGACAATCTTCCGCATCGTGTTTCACTAAAAGACAGATTTTACACTAGGAGTCTACCGAGGAAGAAGATTAAGTGAACTGTACGTAGAATATACTGGAAGTAAATACTCAAAGAACGTGGATGATCACGTGGAGGGAGTTGGGATCTGACTCATCAAGTGATTCGATCTAAGATTCTTTTCTAATCTTGCTCTGAATCGAGGTCGGAATGGGTCTGCAACCGCACTTCCTTGCATGCTCTACATGCCATCCTATCTTCTGTTGCAGCGTTGGGTTCTTGAGCATGGGGTTCTTTTGATGCCATGCAATGTTGGCTTTCATATAGCAAAATCGAAGATGTGACAATATAAATCTTGACAAATCAATACCAGTGATTGGAGTGCCGGTGATGGGACTTCAATCCATGAGGGACGATAGGGCCCATCAGGTGGAGGGGGTGGGATTCGAACCCACGAACCCCTAAAGGGAGCGGATCACTTTTCTTTGTAACCGCCTAGGATCTTGAGTTTCGGCAGAGCTTGAGGCCCCACCGCCGCGTTTGACCAGGCTTTGTGCAGGTCAGTACTTTGACCTGTTTCGCTACCCCTCCGAAAGGCTCAAGAAGCCGCCGAGTCTATGACGGGGAAATAGTCTCTAAACATCCCACAATAAAGAGATCGCCTTTAGACTCGTCGGGCATTTCTTCTTCTCCTCCTCCCCCTCGTAGTCGTTGTCTTCCCTTCTCGCTGCCCAAAGCGGGCACTGAAAGATTCAAACACGTTTGAATACTATGCGCGTGCCGAAGTCATATCTCCCGCTCAAGGCTCGCTCAAGTTCCTTCCCTCCGCATTTCAAAATAATCGTGTTTATCCTTGATCTGCGAATGAGTCTCAAAGCAACTGGATCCATCAGATCGTATCCGCCAGGCAACATGGCTTCGTTCCTTAGAATTCCCTCCAATTGTTCGACAGTCACAGTTCGCAGAAGCTTCGCATCCCGGAACTTCTTAGGATCCTTGTCATACACTCCCTCGACATCTGTCAGATTGAAGAACTTGGTTGCTCGCACCTTCTCCGCCACAAGCGCGGCAACAGCGTTTGTACTCTGACCCGGATGAAGCCCTCCCATCGAGACAACTCTCTTCCCCCTAATAGATGAAAGGGTGATAAGTTCGGCCACCTGGGAGATGCTGCTAGGTATTTGCTCGAAAGCAAGATCCCCAAGCGCAAGAGAGAAAATTCTTGCATTCAAACGGGAGATTTGTATGCCGATCTCGTCGAGACTTGCCTTGTCAACACCGAGTCGACTTCCTGCCTCGATATATCTGCGAGCCGTAGATCCTCCTCCACAGATAACAACGAGCCTTAGCTTCTTCATTCGATCCAGAACCCGAGTGATGCTCTCCACTATTTCGCGAAAACCCTCTGAGAAGAAGATCGAGCCCGAAAGCTTTAGGACGTTGATATTGGACTGTTCGCTCTTTTCTCGAGGCACTTTAAGATTCCACCTTTCAGTTCACATGAACTCTCTTTCTTTCTCTTCCCAAATTGCGATGTGTAAGTAACTGTTACCATAGATTAGGGAAAAATAGGGGAGTTTCACCGAGATTCAGAGTGAAATGGTTCGAGCCTCTTTAAGGGCCGACCACCACTGAAATCTGGTATCTTTGAGTTACTCCGTTCACGGCAACTATGAAAGCAAAATCTAGCGTGTTTGCATCAGGCGCCCAAAAGAATACCGTCCCATATGGAGTCCACTTCCAAGTTGAGTTTGTGTATTGAGGGTTCTTTATGTAAGAATTGATAAAGTTCTCTACGAATTTTGTGGCACTTGCGTTCTCGGAATCAAGAGTGTAAGTGACCTGCCCCAAGTAGGTTACAGCATTTGTCGTTGTTACAGTGGCGTTGTCGAGCGTTATCCCGGCGGAGGTGAAAAGGCTCTCGATGTAATTTGCCCTTATTGTTTCGTTCGTAGCGGCTATTATGTTCGAAAAGCCGTAGTTTAGAGATTCTGTCAGTGTTGTGTTTACGAGCCTGACCGGAGCGCTCGAGTTCTCAGCGTCTATCACATCTATGAAAGGATTCGTTGCAACCACGCCGCTCCCCCCAGACTGAAATATGTAGGCTGGAATGAAATAGTAGAGATGGCCTTCCACAGGATAGAGAAGTATGCTTCCAGGCTTTGCGCCAGTAAGTGTCAGCTCAGTTTTGGTAGTGGGATCATTTTCGAAGGCGTTAAGAGCAGCACTGGGGCCCAGTAGCGATGTCCCGTTAGATCCTGTGATGGGTGCCTCGTACAGGGTCATTTGACCAAGCTGATCTCCGCCGTAGACCACGTAGATACCTGCGAGGTTCTTTCCAGTCGATTGAAAGAACTGTACCAATTGAACTGCGGTGAAGGAAACATTGTTGCCTATTACAAAGGGGATGTACAAAACTTCGGTGTCGTTTGGTCTTTCGAAGAAACTTGACTGAGCCTTGAAACTGCTTGGGTCGTTCACATGTAAAACAAAATCAGCATCTAGCTGACCTATGCTATTCTGATTTCCTAGAAGCTCCTCCGGGTACCTCAGCTGCGACTTGAGCCAAGCTGGTGGAGCTTGCCAAGTCGGGTAGTACTCCTTGTAGAATGAAGCGAGGAATGAATCGTTGTTTGCCACTGTATAGCCCTGCATTGCCCCGGTCGCAACGTTCACAAGCACCACACCGAAGAATCGTAGGTAACCGAGTGGACCCTGGGCAGAAAGCGGCCCTGAAGGTATGTAGGAGAAACTAGTGTGGAGTGGGTAGTCGATGTAGACCTGGATCGCATAGTAGAGGTTGTCTCCGCCTGCAGGCGAATCAGTCACGAGATAAGTCGAGCTATCCTCGACAAGGCCGTAGACCAAAATGTTCTGGACTCTGTCGAAGACGTTCCTGAGATGAAGCATGTCAATGCAGTCCTGTGGCGGAGAAAATGCGAATCCTAGCTGACCCTGCTCCAAAAACCAAAGTGCTCTCTGAGCACCACAAAGAGAGTAATCCGGTTGACCCGAATAGGAGACGTTCTCTATTTCCGAGGGTGCGTTCTTGACGTGAACATAGACGTCGTTTGCAAAGCCGGGATAGTTTGGCAGGTCTTCTCCATAGTAAATCAGTGGCTGAGATTTCAAGTGAAATGCCTCAGTTGCATTCACAAATTCCCCGGTGTGCGAATTCATCACTATTATCCTTGAGGTGTGAGTGTAAACCAAGTGAACGGCGACCCAGTCGTTTGGATCAGGATAGTTGAAAGTTGTTGGCGTGACCCAGTATTCTTGATTGTAGACGTAGACTATCTCGGGCTGGCTTACAAGCTGATAGTAGTTCACTCCGATCTTGTTCTGACTTTGAATGTATGAAGCGTTTGAGCTCCACTGGCGGATGAGCGCAAGAGTCTTGGATGCGTTTCCAGATGGCAGGGAAGAGAGACTCGAATAGTTCATGTCTTGAATCCCAGCAGTCCATCTAGTCACCTCTACTTGCTTCTGCGTGAGGGGTTGCCACTCGTAAGCTATCCAGTTGTTGTTTAAGTTGACAGTGTAGTAGATTACTGCACCAATGTTGAAAATAAGAAGTCCGATCAATAGAAATGTAAGCACCATTATTCCCACTCTCTTTCTCTTAACGAGTGGAACTGTATCTTGCGATGATCTGATGTGAAAATAAAGCGCAAGAGCAACAAACGAGAAGAATACAGTCGCGACAGCCCCGAACTCATATGGAATTCTGATGTCCATTGCCCAATAAGGGACGTTGATGAGAACTGACATCATGATTGCTGAAAGGGAGACGAATATGTTTCTGAGCCATCTGTCCCCAGCCCGAATTATCGCATCCCTTATGAATTTGAGAAAGAAGCGCACTGCAAGTACAAATAGGAAGACTGTGACAAAGTATGCGACAATCTGATATTGAATCTCCATGCTCGGGATAAGTTTGATTAGCTCTTGCCCTGACGCCGGAAAGAGAGGAAGTCCAAAAATGCGGGGCACTGCACTCCAGCTCCCGAACCCTTTCAAAGCAAGATCCACCACGATTGTGAGGTTCGTGAAGAGTGGAAATCCATTGCTTGCAGAAAAAATTGCAAAGAGGATACTCCATTTGAGGGCTTGCCAGAAAATCCAGAGAGAAAGGCTGGGGCGTATGTAAACTGGTCTGATTCTCCTACTAGGTATACCTGTTCCGCCATATCGAGACGTGTACGGGCTCTCTCTGTATTGGAGTCCAATCATGGAGTTGAATGCTTCGAAGAGATCTGATCTTCTGGGAATTGGATTAACAAAAAGGAGAGCCAAGAGTCCCGCAACTATGAAAGTGAGACCTCCGTAGAAGTTTACACTGAACCAATTCAACCCCGCCTTTGTAGCATACATGTTCTGAAGAATGGTCCAGTTAAGCCACACCGTAGCGCCGTAGAACCCAATCACGAGAATTATGACGGCAGCGACTAGGTATGTGATCCTGATTCGAAACCTTCCCCTTCGGGATATCGCGCCCGCAGACCCTGGGAAGTCGTCTCCGGCATCCGTGTGCAAGAATCACCGAGGTAAGAGATCCTTTTTCGAAACCATCCTTTTAAGTAAATTCTTGCGTTTACACCTAGTGTTTTCCTTTGAAATGTAAGAAATACTCAAACCAAAATAGATTCTGGAACTGGAGCAAGAGAGAGAAAAATCGTAAAGCTTAGGTGAAGTACTTCGTTTGTCGACCAACGAGGTCCCTGAGAGTGAGCGAGTGATATTCCATGTGGACATGGATTCGTTCTATGCCTCATGCGAGCTGAGAGATAAACCAGAATTTCGAAACAGGCCGTTCATAGTTGGTGCCGACCCCAAAAACGGAAGGGGAAGAGGGGTTGTGATTTCCTGTAACTACGCTGCTCGCAAGCTCGGCATTCACTCGGCATTACCAATTTCCAAAGCCTGGGAGTTGTGTCCCGATGCTGTCTACGTAAGGCCGAATTTCAGACTGTACGAAGAAGTTTCAAAGAGGATTATGCTCATCCTCAAGAAGTTTACACCAAAAGTAGAAGTTGTAAGCATAGATGAAGCCTATCTTGACATGACACATTCGATCAGGGAACCGGCTTCGGAATCAACAAACGAGACTTCTTTCAGGATCTGGAACAGCGAAGCAATTGCAAATCGGGCGACGCGCATCAAGGAAGAGATCCTAATTTCAGAGAAGATAACATGCTCGATCGGAGTTTCAAACTCAAAAATCGTTGCAAAGATAGCGACTGACACAAACAAGCCCGATGGTCTCATAATCGTAATGCCGGAGAAAGTCAAGGATTTTCTTTCCCCACTTCAAGTTGGGAAGATTCCAGGAGTCGGAAGAGTAACGCAGCAAATCTTGCAGACAGAGTTCGGCATAACTACGATCGGAGATCTATCAAAGTCAGATACCCAAAAGCTCTTAGAGCGTTTCGGGCGCTTTGCATTTTGGCTGAAAAGAGTCGCGGAGGGGAGGGATGACTCTCAAGTCGAAGAGGGATGGCAACCTCGCTCGATATCCGCAGAAACAACATTTGAAGAAGATGAATCCGATTTCTCGAAGGTCGTAGCTGCAATGAGAGGGGTTGCACTCGACGTATATGAAAGGTTGAATGAAGAAGGCTACGAGTTCTCGAATATAGCTGTCAAGATAAGGTTCGAAGGTTTCGAGACTCATTCAAGGCAAAAGGCCTTAGCATCTCCCTCCAGATCGCTTGAGATCTTAATCAAAGACTCTGAAAAGCTCCTCTCGGAGTTCAAAAACTCTGGAAAGAAGGTTCGTCTCGTTGGGGTGAGAGTTTCTGGGCTTCGGAAAGTGTCGAGCGAGCAAGCCTCACTGCTCGAGTGGAGTGGAAGTCTGTGATTAAAGGCTACCTTGGAGATACTTGGCTTCCTAAAATTTGAATAGCGCAATGATTTATCCAATTTCCTCCTTCTATTGGGAGAATTCATTGATACGAAATGTCTTCAAAGCCAAGAAGAATGCAACGTTTTTTAATCAGGAAACACATAAGTAATAATGCATCATACTATCAGGTCTTTTTTCACAACATCAGCAACAAGAAAAAGGATGCTGTCCAACAAGTTGACTCAACCAAAGCAAAACTTTGATTCGACAAGTGAAAGATTGCATTCTTTTATTCTTCTCGCCTCTGTAGATTCAGTTCTTCTACTTCGAACCATTGTGGTTAGCTGACAGTAAAACCTGTCAGCTTGGAAGATGTGCTATTTCATGGAAGAAAGGAGTGTGTTTTCTTTAAAAGATGAGCCGTGTTGATACTGCCCTAAATTCAAAAAAATTCGATTCGCTAGCCCTTTACAGGATACGCAAGTTGCTCTCTGAGCTGTCGGACAAGACAGGTCGAGGAACAGAGCTTGTGTCTCTCTACTTGCCTGCAAAGAAACCCATTCACGAAGCAATCTCAGCCCTAAGAGAAGAAGCAGGAACGGCATCAAACATCAAGTCAGACACCACGAGAACTCACGTGCAGGACGCTCTCACAAAGACGATGCAGCGGCTGAGACTTTACAAGAACACTCCGGAGAACGGTCTTGTAATCTTCTGCGGAGCAATTCCCGGCCCCGGAGGCCCGGGAAACGAGACAATCGAGCTTTTTGAAGTGATTCCAAACAAACCAGTTACAACTTATCTTTACAGGTGTGATGACCACTTCCATCTTGAGCCGCTTCGTGAGATGCTCAAGGAGGAAAATGTAATCGGCATTCTATCGCTTGACTCGACAGAGGCAGGGCTTGGAATTGTTTCGGGTGACAACTGGGAGGTAGTCGAGAACGTCACGTCTGGAGTGTCTGGCAAGACTCGAAAGGGAGGACAAAGTGCAAGGCGCTACGAGCGACTCAGAGAAATGGAACTCACCGACTATTTCAACCGCCTAGCAGATCATGCAAGGAAGGTGTTTCTCGAGCAATACACGATCAAAGGTCTCATAGTAAGCGGCCCAGGGCCTACAAAGGACGAGTTTGTGAAGGACAAATATCTAGATTATCGTCTTCAGAATCTCATCATAGGAACACTTGACACTGGATACGCGGGACGCGAAGGAGTTAGGGAAACGATAGAAAAGTCAGGCAGTCTGCTTGAAAATGTTCGAGTAATCGAAGAGAAGAAACTAGTTCAACGCTTCTTGAAGGAAGTAAATTCCGACTCTGGACTTGCCATTTACGGTATCCAAGACGTTTTGGCAGCTCTCAAGAGAGCTGCGGTCGATATCGTCCTCGTCAACGATGATGTCGACACAGTGTACATGAAGGCAACTTGCAGGAAATGCGGAGATGTGAGAGAGAGATTCATCCAGAGAGCGCAGTATGTTTCGGAGAAACAAAAATTGCTCTCATCACCTTGCCCAAAATGCGGGGGGCTAGAGTTCGACGTAACAGAGAAGGATATCGTCGACTATCTCGCCGATGTTTCCATAGACTCTGGAGCAACAGTCGAGATCATTTCCTCAAAGACAGAGGATGGCTCAATGCTCAAGAATTTCGGAGGGGTTTCTGCTCTCCTCAGGTACAGGACGTGATACTCAAATTTTGGATGATCAGCAGACCTCTTCAATGCAATCTAGCGAAAGTAGGCAGCAGCAGCAACAAGAATTTGCCCCGAGTCAAGGTTCTTGGAAAGGATTCTTCGCTCAAACGAAGTCGTGGGACAAATCATTCGAATCTGGTCTGATGGATGATTGGGAAAGAATCGGACTCGGTTCCTTTGATCCAAGATCTGACAAGCAGTTCTTTGTAATCGACACGCCTCCTCCGTATCCTTCTGGAAGGCCTTGGCACATTGGTGGAGCTTCGCACTACGCTCAGATCGACATGATTGCAAGATCGGCAAGAATGCAGGGCTTTGAGGTGCTTTTCCCGCTTGGCATAGATAGAAACGGACTGCCAGTCGAAATATACACCGAAAAGAAATACAAGATCAGCATGAGGAACACCCAAAGAGAAAAATTTCTCGAGCTCTGTCGCGTCGCTCTCGATGACCTCGAGGAGGAAATGATTCAAACTCTAAGGCGAATGGGGTATTCCTGCGATTACAAGAACAAGTATAGGACAGATGATCCTTCGTATAGAAAGCTGACTCAGACGACATTCATTGAGCAGTGGAAGCAAGGTCGAATCTACAAGGGAAAGAGGCCTAGTAATTACTGCTGGGATTGCGGCACCACGATAGCAGACGCTGAGGTGGAATACGGTGAGATCACGACCCGACTTGTATACTTCAACATGAAATTGAGCGACGGCGAAGGTTCTGAAAATATTCCAGTTGCAAGCACAAGGCCAGAGCTTCTTTGTTCCTGTCAGGCTGTAATCGTGAATCCTTCGGATGAGCGATACTTGCACTTCGTGGGTCGCAAGGCAATACTTCCCATTTACAAAAGAGAGGTTCCGATAATCGCAAATCCAGCGGCTCGCCCAGAGTTCGGGTCTGGAGCAGTAATGGTCTGCTCCTACGGTGACTATGCGGATGTGCTTCTCTTCAGAGAGCTCGGGCTGACTGAAATCATTGCCATCGATCTGGATGGTCGAATGACAAAGGAAGCCGGACCTGAGCTTTGCGGACTGAAAGTTGAAGAAGCTCGTGAAAAGATGATCAATATGCTCAAGGAAACTGGGTCCCTTGAGAAGATCGAGAGCATCAAACACAGAACTCCAATGTGCGAGAGAAGCAAGACTCCAATCGAAATAATACCGCTTGATGAGTACTACCTCAAAGTTGTTGACGTGAAGGATGAGCTAAGGCAAATAGCACGATCTCTAGCTTTCTTCCCAGAGATGCACCGTTCGATCTTGCTCAATTGGATCGATGTTGCCCTAGACTGGCCGATTTCTAGACGAAGATTTTACGGTACAGAGATACCGGTCTGGTACTGCGAAAACTGCTCCGAACCCCTTCTTCCAGAGCCTGGCAGATATTATCAACCCTGGAAAGAGCCTCCTCCTGGCAATCCTATCTGCTCAAAGTGTGGAGGGAAAAGTTTCATCGGAGATACGAGAACA
This sequence comes from archaeon, assembly GCA_902812485.1. Lineage (GTDB taxonomy): Archaea > Thermoproteota > Nitrososphaeria > Nitrososphaerales > CADDZS01 > CADDZS01. The sequence goes on along the minus strand of CADDZS010000001.1, from coordinate 41,832 downwards.
TTTGACACGTGGATGGACTCGAGCGTGAGCGCCCTTTTCATCACGAAGTATAGCGAAGACGACGAGTTCTTTCAAAAGACGTACCCTACGAGCTTGCGTCCACAGGGAAAGGACATCGTGAGAACTTGGTTGCACTATAGTATCCTCAGGTGCTGGCAGCTGACTGGCAAGGTTCCTTGGAGATATGTGAGAATCTCGGGTCTCGGACTGGATGAAAGCAGGCAGAAGATGAGCAAAAGCAAAGGAAACGTCATGGACCCGCTAACAATACTTGAAAGATATGGAGCAGAAAGTTTCAGACTTTGGATCGCTTCTGAAGTTTCTGTAGGCTCCGACTATGTGTGTTCCGAAGAAAGGATTGCCTCAACGGGTAAATTTCTCTCAAAACTGTGGAATATCGCAAGATTCATATCGCTTTATCCCATACCGAAAGGGCCTCTTTCCTTTGATCGGCTAATGCCTTCCGACAAGTGGATCCTCGGAGAACTTTCACAACTCGTCTCAGAGTGCTTGGATGGCTACAAGGGGTTCAACTTTTTTGTTCCCGCTAATCGAATCAGAGATTTTGCATGGAATATCTTTGCCTCACACTACATTGAGCTTGCCAAAGGGCGCGCCTATGGCACTCCCTTTTCTCACGAAGAAACGCTTTCCGCGTGGTTCACACTTCACGAATGTCTCAAAACGATTTTGTTGCTGCTCGCGCCGATATGCCCCTTCATAACCGAGGCAATATGGAGGGGAATTTACTCGCAATCCACGATCCACAAGGAGCTGTTTCCGTCTCCTAACATTTGGAGCAAGGAATTTGTAAAATACGGAAAGGAACTAGTCGAGTTCAACAGCTTGGTTTGGAACGAAAAGAAGGCAAGAAAGCTTTCACTCAAAGATCCGATTTCCATCAAAATCCCTGAAAATCTGCGGTTGTTCGAGCCCGACCTTAAAGTCATGCACAAGATCTCCTGAATCTTATTATCATCTTCTTCTTCAGCCGCGCGCTCTTTCTTCTATCTCTAAATCTGTGAATAGTATTGATGCAAGTACAAACCTTCAACGAAGAGAAAATGATCTGACATAGGAGAAAGTATCGGGCTGAGTATCCTTACCCCCAAAAGCGAAGTGCATCTTAGCTTCGACAGCCTCAAGTTCGAATATGGAAGCTTCGCCAAAGTACATCTCACGAGACTCGATCGAATCAACAAACTCCATAATTTTCGAAGCATCCTTCGAGGTAAATGAAACGATCGTAACACAAGGTACGTATGAGTCACCATCGTAGGGACTTGTGTCAATATCACCTTCGAGTGCTTTGCAGATTCGCTTGTTTATGCTCCTTAGAGTTTGGCTCGTGTCTGTCACACGTATGTGAACTGACATCGGGGAGACCCCTACACCTTTCAATTGCACTTGAAACGCTGGAAAATCTGAAACTATCTTACTTATCTTTTCGAAGATTTGCTCCTCTTTCTCAGCAGTAAATCTTTCACCTAGAAGTCCTAAACCCTTCACAGGTATGTGAAGTGTAGATAGGTCAGCGAAAACTTGCCGATCGTCGACCGAGCGGAGCTTGTTTTGAAACTTTCGGATCTCACGCCAAAGCCTTGGTGGTATTCGGGCAATCAATCCTATGTAGGGGCGATCCCAGGATTTTGCTAGCACAGACCAATAATCGCTTACCGTGACGATTTCCAAATCTGATTTGCCCGGAGCCTTATTTCGCTCGACAGGCAATTATACTCTTAGCTTAGAATGCGGAACGATTCGCTAACGTACATTGTCATGGCTCAGCGAAAGATAACTCTTTAGAAAATCTTTCTTGATAATCAAATTCTACGCTTAGATGCTAGTAGGGGAGACCTCCTTTTCAGAGTCTTGGTCCCACTATATGTATGGAAAACACGTTTGATCTCTGCATCAAACTTCTCCGAATGAAACAAGAAATCCTTTCATTTTCCAATAAGTATCCAGAAATTCCTGACCTCTCGCAGTGAGTATGTAGGTCGTTCCTTCTTCGTCACCAAAGGGTTTGCCTGTTCTCACAAGCCCGAATCGCTCAAGTCTATCTAGGAATTTCTTGAGTCTATCGACTGGCATGCCGCAGCCATACGAAATTCTTGTAACTCTGCCATGACCTCCATGTCTTTTCACGACTTCCAAAATGTCAGCATAGATGTCAACCGTCGTTCGTCTTGACTGAGACTCTTCTCCTTCCGAAGGTAAAGTCGAAGATTGGGATTTTGGGGTGCTGTCTTCGTGATTCAAATGGAGCCCCTCCCTCTTCCACTTTTTATCGAGTCGAGATTAAGACAAAATCAAGCTATGAGGAGCTCTAACAATGAAAGAGAGTTGAAGAAGCAAGAGGGATCACAATAGACGCGGACTTCAATCAAGCTAAGAGCAATCCCCACAATATCAGCTGAAGCTCATCTGTCGCCTGTTCGCGTGTAGGTTCTTCGGATAGATTGCGCGCGGTCTTCCCATCTTGTTTTCAGTGTAATTCTAAACCCAGCTACTTTCCTGCGGTATGGAGTCAACCTTGGTCGGCCCCATTCCTGATCGTGAAATTCCTTCGAATCGAATCGACTTCGTATACATACAAACCCCAAGGATCTCAGCTCTCTCCTCCGCAATCAATTCTTCGGCGTACACGTTTGTTGCACGCGCTCTCTCTTCAAGCACGACCCTTGGAGCAGCAACTGATTCGACATTAGCCTTTGACTCAATAATTATCTCCATGCCGGCCTTGATCCAACCTTCGATCCTGCTGCCATGAGAGACGACTATCCTCTCGGAGGCCTTCACTCCCGTTTTGGTTTTCACCTGCCCAGACAGACGCCCGTTTGTTACTTCAAGAGATTGCGCATAAAGTCGACGCCCAACGTCGACTCTTTTTGCCTTTGCGAAACCTTCCACCGTTACATCTCCGCCCACGTCTAGATCCTCCGTGAGAGTAAGGGAACCTCCAACTTCTAGACGACCTCCTATCCGCACACTTTCTCCTCGAACCGCACCACGTATCTCTGCAAGCCCTCCTATGTCAAGAGACTTGAACTCGATGTCTCCCTCGGCCCTCAATCTACCTCCTATGTCTATCTTGCCACCGGACGATTCCCCCCTCAAGGTCACAGCACCGCCGACATCAATATCACCAAATCTCAGCGGCCCCTTTGATTCGAAAACTCCACCAACATCGATCTTCTCAGCAATTTGTCCCCCTCCAACAAGGGCCCTTCCTCCAACATCGAGCTTCTTCGATCTGATTTGACCTGCTATCTCCAAGAGACCGCCCACGTCTATGTCATCCGCTTCAACATCGGAAGAGGCCCTCAACTTCCCCCCCACGTCTATGGATCTCGCAGTCGCGGTGTTCAATTCGAGGACTCCACCTACGTCAATGTCCACGCAACGGGTTATTCCCTGAACGACAAGTTTCCGATCAACATCGATGGAATCACATATCAGATCTCCTCTCACAAGGAGCTCGCCTTCTCTTATTTCGAGATTGTGACAAGAAAGGGAATCGATCGAGACAACACAATCATCCCCGCTGAAATTATCGCATTCGAATTTTCCCGCGAATTCAACTCTTCCCCTGCAACGAACACTCCCTCTTATTCTCGCGCAAGGGACATCCGACGCGGCAATGACTCTTTCCCCATTGCCAACTATCAGATCTTCTTCCAGTTCGCGAATTTCCACAATTCTCCCCCTAGTACGGCCAAATCCTTCCATTGCCAATGTAACCCATTCGATCCTTGATGCAAAGAGTTAGCGACAGCAAACCAGTGAGAAATTTTGAATGTTTTCTGATTGTAAGGCCGGATTATTGAATGGAATCGATGACATCATTCCGCTGTTCCTTATAAGTCCAGAACAGAATCCGTTAGATATAACACCGACTCACATCAATGACACACAACACGAGCGGAAGTGATGGAAGGAAGTCTTTCTTCGGAATTTCTTAGAATCACATTTACAAAGGATTTTCTTCTGTGAGCGAAATTTCGAGAGCTCTAGACGAATAGGGAAAGTGATCTGCATCTACTTACTTTTCTAACGCTCTTTCGCCAAGAATTTTGGTCTTCGGAAAGGAAGAACGGTTCTTTTCTTCCTTTGTAACTTTGCCGAATTCCAATGAAAGTTCGACAGTCAAGTTTCCTAGAGACCGGATGGACCTTGCGAGATCTGAAATTGCGTCGTAGCTCAACTGCATCGAGAAATCTTTGAATTCGAAGCCGTGTTCTTTCTCTGAGATCTCTCCACCTACTTTGGAAGCTACAATCTCTTTGATTTTTTCCGTGAACTTTGAGTCGACCTTCACACTCTTCAAGTGTACAATCTTTCCTTTCTCTGTTAATGAAACGTTGGGGCCATACCAGTAAATTGTAACATGAGGAGCCTCAGTCGGGCTCTGTCCGGGAAGACTCGCAGTAATGTCCCAATAGATCAGCTTTTCAATGGGAAGATTTGATTTTTCTACTTCTTCTGGCGTAAGCTGGTTGTACACGAGTATCTTGTATATTTCGGGTTCTTCTCCGAGCTTGAGGCTCAATTTGCTGTTCAATTCACCTGCAAAAGAAGTACTCTTCCTCAACCGCCTAATTTCAGCTGTTTAATTCATTGACACTTCTGAATACAGTTTCGTGAGAGGTTTTAGCTTATTTTCTTTCCAGTGGTCGTCCTTGAGCATTCGCATGACGGCCGACTATTTGAAACTTGCTTTTGAAAAAAATAATAGATGAAGACGAAATCCTCCAATCTTCGATAAGGGTTAATTAAAGGTCAATTCTCATCGCATTATTTGCAGCATAGAAAAAGGCAAGGAGAATAATTCTGATGACTGAAGCACTTTACCTTAACGATCACTACTTGAAAGAATTCGACGCGATCATCACCCGGATTGAATCACCAAGTAAGTTGGTTCTAAACAGGACGGCACTCTATCCTAAAAGTGGCGGTCAGCCTTCCGATCACGGGTGGATACTACTTGGGAATACAAGGCTCGAAGTCATAGATTCCTTCAAGTCCGAGAATGACGAGGGAGCAATTGTCCATCAGATATCGGGCGGAATCGAGGCAGATCAATTATCGAGTGCATTGGGAAGTGCTGTTCGTGGAATAGTAGATTGGGATCTTCGGTACACATACATGCGCTATCACACTGCGCTTCACATTCTTTCGGGAGTCGTGTATCAGCGGTTCGGCTCGAGGATCACCGGCGGGCAGATCTATTCCGATAGGGCAAGACTAGATTTTACATTGAACAATTTGGATAAGGAAAAGATTGATCTTATTGAGCGAGAAATTAACAGGGTGGTGGGTGAAGATCACGAAGTGAGAACATTTTGGATAAGCGCAGAAGAAGCGCGAGCGAGAAGCGATCTATACAGACTCAACGCGGATCTTCTTCCAAGAGGGCTTGACAAGCTCAGGGTAGTGGATATCGTCGGCTTTGATGCTCAACTCGACGGCGGAACGCATGTTCGAAGGACAGGCGAGGTTGGCAGGGTGAGGATTTCGAAAACTGAGAACAAGGGAAAAGAAAACAAACGCATAGAAATAGTTCTGTCGGGAACCGTGTGATCCTTTCAGCAAATGTTCTTTTCGCTCTCTCTCTTCCCTCCTCCGTCTATTCATTCATCGATAGCTGCTCTATCTGATCCTCTTGTTCGTCTTTATCGTCTATATTCTATCTGCATTTGTTTTTCTTCCTTTAAAAAGCCGTTATATAATCCGCAAATTCAGATCTCGTGAAAAATCAACATCCCACTGACCATTCTCGTAGTCATAATATTCAGTCTTCATCATTAAGATCTCTTTCCAGTCAATTTTACGCGCTATAGGATTTTTTACTATCTTCATTTCTTCCAACTTTTTCAAAATGAGATCAAGCTCTTTCATTTTGCCACGTGGTACGAAAAATTCGCAATCGAATACTTGGGAGAAAAGGGATCGTGCATAATAGTGAAGTCCTGCAGCTCGATAGAGACTTCCGAAGAAAATTCTGTTGTTTTTCACATCTTTTGAAAGAAGAAAACGCAAATTCAGATCGATATCATCATGCCAGGTGGCGATTTGCGTTTGTGATTAGCGATTTTCAGATCTCCCCCCACCTCGGCATGGCCTATATCTCCCTCAAGTCTCGCTCTAGTCTCTGGGAGATCATCACCGGTCGCTCGTCTTCGATTGCCACATCATCTTCTATCCTCACTCCGAATTTCCGTGGTAGATAGATCCCGGGCTCTATTGTGAACACCATCCCGTTTGCAAGCTTCTCCTTGTTACCATGCGATATCCAAGGAGGTTCGTGGACATCGAGTCCTAACCCATGACCAGTCCTGTGAATAAAGAACTTGCCATATCCAGCCTCTTCGATGACCCGTCTCGCAGAGCGATCAACCAGATCTGAGGGTGTACCAATTCTCGCCTCCTTGAAAGCCACGCATTGAGCCGCCTTCACAATTTCATAGATTTCCCTTTGCAAAGATGAAGCCTTTCCAACCGAATAGGTTCTAGTCAAATCTGCAAAATATCCATCGTTCGATGTCATACTGACATCAACAATGACCATGTCGCCCCGTTCGATCCTCTTGGGAGTTGACTCGAGGTGTGGTATGGCTCCATTTCTGCCAGATTGAATGGCGCAGAAATTCACAGATTTCGCTCCCTGAGCTAAGAGAAAGTTCTTGATAGAGTTCGCAACATCACATTCCCTTACTCCAGGTTTGATGAGCTTCTCGGCCATTGAGTAACATGTTACAAGTATCCGACTTGCGTTCCTGACCGAACGAAGTTCGAACTCATCTTTTTTCATCCTTAATCTTTCGATTGCTTTAGAGACTGACCTAAATCGAATTCCGGGCAGCACTACTTTGAGCGATTCCATCATGCCCAGAGTCAGCGAGTCTTCACAACCAATCGTTCCCTCCTCGATGGCGAGCTCAGAAACAGCCTTGTTCAAAGCAGGCTTGTAAGTCTCGTTATCCGTCCAAGATAGGATCATCTGGGCAAAGCTTTGCTCGGCCTTCTTCCTATCGAGTTCGGGAACGATGATAGCAGATTTTTCTCCATCAGAACTTATGAGTCCACAGCTGAATCTCTCGAAGGATCTTCCAGCGTAACCAAAGAAGTATCTGAGATTTGACTCCGATGCGATTAGATAAAACGAATAGCCGTCTCTAACGAGCTTTGCCAAGCTTTTAATCCGATTTCTATAAGTAGAGGAGACGAAATGCACATCGATCTGCCTTTCTTTAGCATCTAGAATAGAGAAGCAATTTATAAGATTCAAAAACCCTATGCTAAACCAAGGCGTGCTTCTTTCCATTATTTGGTGTGGGGTTTCTTCTGTTAGATTTGTTGTGGGGTGAACATAGGTCAAATTGTGTAGAATGCTAGCTATAATCCCGAAACCGGGCCATTATGTGAATGCTGGTTTGGTGAGAGAATTTCGTAAGCTTGCTGCCTCGGGGCTAGTAATAGGCAAAACATCTGGTCACCCGGATGGGTGGGGGATAGTTGCATGGCGAGATTCAGAGCCGTTCTACTTGGGAAGACAACCTACTGACGCAAGCAAAGATCCACGTTTCGAAGAAGCGTGCTCTGAAATATCCAAATTACGCATTGAATCTCCGTTGCTAGCTCACCTTAGAAAGGCCTCGAAGGGAGCCAAGATTTTGAGTAACACTCATCCTTTCATTTCTGGATTTTGGGCTTTTGCGCACAATGGTACAATAAGAAGGCTGAACACCAAAACCAAGACAGACAGCGAGTGGTTCTTTTCCCGTCTCTTGGAGGAAATCAAAACGAAAGATGAAAGACCAGAAAAAGCTATCTTTAGGACTGTTAGAGAGGTTAAGGCTTTGTATCCTCGAACGAGCTCCTTGACTTTTCTTCTGTCGAACGGAAAGGAAACATATGCTTTCAGGGATTTTGCAAAGCATGAAAGGTACTACACAATGTTTTACGCTGAGACTGAAGAGGCCTTGATTATCTGTCAGGAGAAAATCCTTGGATTGGATTGGCACTCCATTGAGAACGGTGAGCTCTTCAAGGCAGATGCAAGCGGCAACTACACACTGATCAAACTCGAAAGCACGGATCGAATTCCAGCTCCTGATGCAGCGAAAGTTCAGCAAACAGTCGAGCTGCCGAGTCATTGAAATGAGATGACAAAGAATTGATAGAACTGCATCCAGTGTCCAGGATTTGAAAAAGGCCGAAAAAGCCTAAGCGAAGCTAAGATACGACTTTGTATATTGTCACGTAGCCGTTGCTCGAACTCCAGATTGCTTTCAGAAAGCTTGTCTCGTTACTCAAGCTTGGGGATTCCACATAGACGACGTAGTCTATTCCATTCTTTAGTAGGCTCGTTCTCCACGCAGCCAAGTTATTCTCCTGAATTGGAAACGTAAGAGGCGCAGCTGTTGTGTTGTACTCTGGAGCGTACCACCACATCAGCGTGTACCAGTTTGATTGTAGTTTCGAAGAATGCGGAACATGGGATACAAGCCAAGAAGCGGCTTCCCTCATCCCGATGTTTATCTGCGTCTCTGGAACATACGAGTGTTCAATAGTTGATAATGCCGATACCAGCCCAAGATATGAAAGTACGAAAACCAAAAGCACTAGGGAAGAAGCGCAGACAATCTTCATGGATCTGTGCCCACTCTTCATTATTCTCTCTAGCTTGCTTTTCACAAATGAAACTGGCCAAAAAGCAAGTATTATTGCAGGCATAGAATACTCTACAGAGTATCTGATGTCCTTGGAGGGCCAGAGAAAAACAAAATACGCGACAAGTATTCCAACCCATACGGCAAGAGAAAGCGCGATAGGGTAGCCCTTCTGCTCATCTTTCTTCTTACTCCTTATCTTCGAAATCAGAGTTCCAAAAATAATGAATAGCGAGAGGAGAAAGAGTAAAGCCAGCACAGATCCGTAAAGTCCATTGCCAAGCTGCTGCGGAAAGCTCGAAAAATAAAGAGAACCTGACTCAAGCGTTGTAGGTCCGCTACTCTCAAGTCTGGGAAAAATCGTAGCGATTGTGGTATGATGTAAGATCGGATAGGAAATCCATTTTCCTCCGAAAATCAAGAATACAATGAACGCGATTCCGCATCCGTAATAGAATGAATAGCTGTCGAATATCGACTGCTTTCGCTCCGAAGCCAAAAGGTAGGTTGCAGCAGCAGCTACTATCGAGCCTTGAGAAAACTGAGTGAGAGAAGCCAAAACGATAAGCGGAACTGCGGCTAACAAGAGCCGTGGACGTTTATCTTCGAATGCCGAGTAGAAGAAGCAAAGTGCAAGTGCTGCAACACAAGTGCTCTCTACATTTGCTAGCACAATTCCTGACCAATCGAAAACCAAAGGATTAGCTGCAAAGCTAGCTGCCGCAAATACTGCCAATAGCGTTCCGATGAGCCTCCTCGCAAGAAAGAAGCATCCCACTATACCGATGAAGTACAGGGAAACAGAAACCGCGTAGGCGTAAATTTGGTTCGGGCCTGTGATTCGAAATATGATCGAAAGGAGAAAAGGAACTACTGGAGGTTTGGTCGGGTCATATCCTTGAATGTACGAAGAAAGTCCAGCATAGGTCGCTCCGTCTGTCAGAAAGAGAGCACTATCCCACTCGAGCGATAGGGCATTGCTAACCTGAGAGTATCTCAGCAAAGCTACTAAGAGGCCCAAGGCCACAATGATGATAAACGCGATGAAGTTGTGAAGCTCGAATCCGAATATCCTGCTGCGAAGCCCGGAAGAGCCTGTGTATGTTACGATTAGCCTTGCCCCTTCTTTCTGTTGTTTCGTTTCGCGGATCATTTCCAAAGCCCCCCTACTAGATTTTGGGAGTACTTTCAAGATATTCCTGAAAGCTCATGTGTGAATAATTCCGTTGACGAAAGGGATGTACATAGAATTCTTTCAGATCAATTAAATTCAGTCAGAAGATACGAATTTGATATTGGCATCCTCTGCCAACAGAGAGCTGGTTCTTACAAGGCCAATCAATGTCAATATGAACTGTTTAGCTCTTGCTGATTTTTCAGAAAAGGGGATGAGGTGAACCTACTAGATGGGCATGTCTCCGGGGCTCCCGCTCCCTCTATCTCCTTCCTCTCCTTTGATCGGAATGTCACTTGTGGACAGGTTGCTCCATCGAAAGTCGCACATGTCAGTTGATCCAAATTACGTAAACTTCACTGTGGCGATCCTAATACCAGCTTACAACGAGGAGGCGATGATCGCGCATACGATCAGGTCTTGCCTTGAGCAGACGAGGCTTCCAAACAGAATTATCGTAATAGACGACATGAGCACGGATAGAACTGCAGAAATTGTGATGAGTTTTTCACGTGCATTTCCCAATGTCATGCTCTTGAAGAATAATGTCAAAAGAGGAAAGGCGGGGGGAATAAATTATGCCCTAAATCACATCACAGAGGATATTGTTATGGTCATAGATGCAGACACCTTCCTCCATCCCGAATACTGCGAAAACATGATACGTGCCCTGAGGTTCTATGATGCGGCTGCGGCAACTGGATATGTGATACCATATACAGAAAGGGGAAACCCTTCTCCATTCATGCTTCACAGAGCTTATGCCTACATCTACGGACACGAGATCGAAAAGAGAGCGCAAGAGTCCATCAATGGAATGATAGTGCTAGCTGGATGCGCAGCCGCTTACAAAAGGAAGGTTCTCCTCGAGCTCGGGGGCATGCCACTTGAAACTATAGTCGAGGACATGGATTTGAGCTGGAGGTTTGTCGAGAACGGATACAAGACGATTTACACTAAGAATGCTTTTGCCTTCACCGATGAGCCAGAGAATTTTAGGGCATACAGGACTCAGCTCGATAGATGGTACGGCGGCTTCTTTGAGTGCCTTCATGCTCACAGATCGAAGATCTTCAAATCACGTGCTCTTACAATCTCGATAATATTTGGAATCCTTCAAGGCCTCTGGACTCCGGTATTTCTCGCCTACATTGCTTATTCACTGTACGTTGGAGATTTCCTGACAGGCATCTTGATACTCGCCCTTAACTTTGGCCTGCAGTTTGGAATCACAGCGTACAAGGCAGCCGTCACAAAGAGACTCAGGACCATTCTAAGAGGAACCATTATTACCTTCTTCCTCTCGATGGTCGACACTCTCATTTGGAATAGATGCGCTATAAAATACGGACTCTTGGGGAAGAAGGTCAGGACTTGGAATATAGGAGTACAGAGGGCTCTTTAGGCGTCTTCCTTCGAAGGAAAATATGCAAATTGCTTTTATTGATGTTACTTTCTCCTTTACCATCGTGATAGTAATTTGAACACCATGCTTATGTCAAGGATTTCTGGCGTTTTGATGATCGGCGTTTTCTTGCTTAACGTCTACATTGGAGTTGGAGACACAGTAATTCGTTCTGTGAATCCAGCCCACTATTATCTAAACTGGCTGATTGCGGTTGTAGACATAGTAGCTGCTATAATTCTATTCATAAAGCCCCTGAGTACGACTTGGGTAAGCCTCGCGGGAATTGCCTGGCCGGTGGTCTATGTTCTCTCACTTGCAGTAGATGTGTACACATATCTATGTCTTGGGGGGAGCGCATCGTGCACTGGAGCTTGGCCTACTCATAGATCAGCCTTTGACTATCTTATTCTAAACGATCCAGCCCAAGGTTGGGTTCTGTTTAGAGGTACTGTTCCACTTATAATTGCGCTGTTGTTCATCGTTTTCGTGCTTTCGATCCTAAGCGTTTACAATGAGAGAAAACTCAAGCGACTAAGAGTTGAGGCTGCGACAGGAGGTACACAGCCTACTACGGCACCTGCTTCCAAATCACCATCGTCTCCACAGAACTCTCCGCCTTCTTCCTCGTCCCAATGATTGTAGCTCGCGATTTTCATTTTTCGAGCTTGAAACTTACTGCGACAAGAAAGGGAATCCTAGCAAGGTACTTTTCGAATTGTTTTGTTGATCTTTGAAAAACTCACGTAGGCTCGAGATCGATTCAGGATCACTTTAATAGCTTCGAAAGTGCAGCTTGGAATATTCGCGTTCGTTCAGCGCGTGGTCACTCCCAAGGCCCCGATGCGCTATACAAACCCCGGAGCGTTTGGATCAGAAATTGGATGAGGGAATCAAAGGGAAAGAGAGAAAAGGTTTCGAAAGTCGAACACCGCAAGAGAGCCGTTCTCTCAAGCTGGCTCTGACTGGACTTCTTGCTGGAATCTATGCAATCACAACATTTGTGTTGGGTGTGATATCCTACGAGGTATTGAATCTGAGATTATCAAACATTCTCATTGGTATCGTCCCGATACTCGGTTGGCCCTCTGTTCTCGGGATCACCCTTGGAGTGCTCCTTGCAAACTTGGGTAGTCCTCTCGGCCCAATCGATCTTATCTCTCCAGTTTTCAGCCTTGCAGGCCTCACCATACTCTATCTTGTAAGAAGAAAGAGCGTTCTTCTCGGATTGATCTCCTATTCGCTGATTTTGTCGATTTGGGTTACTACTGAGCTCGATATCGTCGGGCTCGTAAGAAATAGTACGTTTCTTCTTTCCTTCGTAACGGTGCTAGCCGGAATATCGTTTGTTGTGGTGGTTCTGGGTTATTTACTCTACAAAGCTCTTGAAGCGATCGGACTTGGGAAGATGGTCGAAGCGAAGATTGGTAGAACATAGTGGAAACAAAGCGGTCATAATTGTATCCGGCGGTCTCGATAGCTCAGGAGTAGCCGCCTTCTGGAAGGAGAAAGGTTACTCGCTCTACCTGCTCACTTTCAATTATGGCCAGCGTGGTGCAAAGGAAATAGAATCCGCCCTTCGCATCGGAAAGCATCTTGGAGCAGTAGAGCACAAGACTTTGGACATTTCCTTCCTTAAGGAGCTATATGGTTCGTCAAATGTACTGACCGACGAATCAAGAGAAATGCCCTCGCGTTTTGAGAGAAGCATAGTCGTTCCCATAAGAAATGCGATCTTCCTCTCGATTGCGACAGCATATGCCTTCGCAATCAAGGCTGAGATCGTTGCCTATGGGGCTCATCTTAGTGATCAACCATATCCTGACTGCCGTCCAGGGTTTGCGAAGCTCTTGGCTGAAGCACTGAATCTGGGGGATATTGATGCAATAGAATCGAAATCTCATCCAAGGGTGAACATCTGGAGCCCTGCAATAGAGGGTCTCACGAAGGAAGAAATGCTCAAGATTTCCTTTAACATTCTGCGAAGCAGGATCTACGAGACTTGGAGCTGCTATCTCAGTGGAGAAAAGCAATGTGGCAGATGCGAATCTTGTCTCAACAGGAAGAAAGCCTTCAGGCTTGCGGCCATTCCAGACATGACCGAGTACTCTTTCTCCGAGCCCTTCACAGAATCTTAATTTAGAACAATTAAAAGGCAAGGAGTTTGCGCCTCTTTCCGTGAACGTTGCGGGGGTCGCCCAGCCTGGTCAACGGCGCGAGGCTCAGGTTTCTCTTTTCTTTGCTCTGTTCGATCTCTTTTCCCCCTTCCTTGAAAGAAGGAGTGTGATTGAGAAACCTCGTCCCTTAGGGGTTCGTGGGTTCAAATCCCACCCCCCGCACTTCGGCTTCACAGATTTTTTCCTTCCGGGATTTTCTATTCTTATCATAGCATCTTGATCTGAATAGCGATTGGATGAAGGGGAAAAAGAATCTTGCACACTGCAGAGCATTTTCGTTCATTTTTGCGAAAATCACATCGTGTCTTATATAGAAGAACCAAAGAGGAGGAGTTAGCATCGAGCCGTGTAGAGAATTGGTTGACAGGGTGTACAAAGCAGATTTGCCGAGGATGAGAAGTGCTCTCGAAGAATTGAATGCACGCTTCTTAAATCTTAATCCTGATTCAGTGAAGACCAACTGGGTTAAGCTAAGAATTGATCCTTTTTTGAATCACGTATGTTCATTGGAACAGCTGTCGCGCTCAGCAGAGTTCTCGAAGGAATTTTCGCACCTGAGGAAGGGCGTTCGACTATTTCACTCAGATTTAGTTTATCTACGAGAAAATATCAAGGGGCTAAAGGAATTGCTTGACAAGCAAAAAGTAGGGTTCATCCAAGAGAAGAGAGGGAAAAGAAGTTAGGCTGATCAGTTTCTCGTTGGCAAACTAAAGATGAGCGAATACAGATTCAGGTGATTATCTTGCATCCTAAAGATTTTTCCCTTGTTCAACCAAATTTTACGCCTAGAATTTGATGAGAGGAATTTATCTTCAGTTCGCAACTTCGATCTGAGATATTTAATTTCAAATTGATGAGCGACTCAACAATCATGTTTTCTTCAAATATTCTTTCTCACAAGGAATCCAATTTTGGGATTTGCGTATCTGTCTTCGCAAAGAACCTATCAGCTCTCAGATCGAACATCACTCTAGCAAAGAGAGAAAAGCCAGATCTCATTGAAGTTAGACTCGACTATTTGCGGAATCTGAACAGGATTGATTCTTTAGAGCGTACTTTGAAGCTTGGAAACATTTTATTGACTTTCAGAAGGTTCTCAGAAGGAGGAGCAAATGGAAGAATATCTGAATCACAGCGTGTTTTCCAGATTTCAAAGCTTCTCTCCGAGGTTGAGCCTGATTTCCTTGACATCGAGATCAAGACACTTCAAAAACATCCCGAAATACTGAAACAGATCGAACATTCAAATTTTACAAGGTTGATAGCTTCCTTCCATGATCTCGAAGGGAACTCGAGCTCTGACGATCTTCTAAATGTAGTGGTCAAAGCTCCGCTTCAATCTAATTCACTTTATGCTGTAAAGGTCGTTCGCTTGGCAAGAAGTTTTTCTGACAACTTTATTCCCCTGTCACTTTATTCTCGCTCTGAGTTCAAAAGGAGAAGATCACCAAAGCTCATTGCTTTCTGCACGGGCGAGGTAGGCAAGATCTCAAGAGTGCTTTCTGTCTTCGCGGGTAGCCCATTAGTTTATTGCTCTCTTCTTGGGAAACCAGCTGCTGCAGGACAGCCCACAATCAAAGAGTTCAAGCAAATGATTCGAAAAATACGATCTATGTTCGTAACCTAAGCTATGACATAATTCGCACGACCTTAGATGAAGAATTTCTTCGAACAAGAACAAACGATGTCAATTGAGAACTGAGTTCAAGCAAAGGAAATTCTATCTCGTGGGAAAGGGGATATCCCACTCGATCTCCCCGGCAATTCACGGCGCAGCCTTCAAGAAACTAGGAACAAACGCAAGCTATTCTCTTTTTGATACGGATGAATCCAAGTTCGATTCGGTGATTTTGGAGCTCTCGAAAGCTGAAGGCACCAAAGGATTCAATGTGACAGCACCTTACAAGACGAGGATAATGGCCCATCTGGAAAGATGCAATTCTCTCGCTCGTCTAATCTGTGCTGTCAACACGGTATCAGTTGCGAAGGACGGTGGCCTCATAGGATTCAACACCGACTATGACGGAATAGTGCTTTCACTTGAAAAACTTGGATTCAGGAAGCATAAACCCAATCGGAAAAGGACTCTTAATGCAGTAATCCTTGGTGCAGGCGGAGCATCAAGAGCCTGTGTTTATGCCCTTGGAAGTTTTGGCTTTCGTTCAATAATGTTGTTCAACCGAACTTTCAAGAAGGCGAAGGAGATTGCAACCTACTTTGGAAAGATCCTTCCAGAACTCGAAATCGGAGCCCAAAGGTTCGAGGATAATGGGAAGCTTCCTCAAAACTCTCTTTCGGAATGCGATCTTCTTATCAGCGCGATAGCTACACCTTCCCGCAAAAGTTATCCCCTTGAAATTAACTTTGATTCGGCACCAGGAGGAATGGCGGTCTTTGATCTTACGTACGCCTTGCCAAGAACTCCGCTTCTCAAATTGGCGTCAGAGAGGAGGAAGGATCTGAGGCTTTTGGACGGTGTTCCGATGCTAGTGGAACAGGCCGCGAAGTCGCTCGAGATCTGGTTTCGGATGAAGGCGCCAAGAAAGACAATGATGGCTGCTGCTAGAAGAGCGCTCAACGAAAGAGAGTTGAACGATTGAAGAAAGATGAAAGCTCTTTCCCTAGCTTCTTCAGACTCTTTTTTTGTTACAAGCGTTTTGGTCTGTGTTTTTCGATCTCTCCAAGGGTGATTGGTTTCAAGTTGTTCTAAAGAACTCAGAGTGAGAGGAAAGCGAAGTACTAGCCTTGACATCGAATATGAAGAATGAAAGTAAAAAATTCCTATTTTTAAGCGGAGAAAGGCCGAGAAATTTTCACGGCACTCTGCGCTTACCTTCTAGCAAGAGCTATCTTCACAGAGCGCTTTTCATTGCATCACTGGCTTCGGGAACTTCAATGATTCACAACTGTGGCCGAAAATTATCAGAAGATGTGAAAGGCACACTCAGAGCAATTTCCGCCTTTGGTGTGCGCTACAGGTACTCAAGCAAAAGAAATGGCACAATAATTGTTGCCTCTTCTGGCCTGTTAAGATTCAAGTCAAAGGAGATCTATGTGGGAGGCTCGGGGACAACCGCACGTTTTTCAATTGCAATAGCAGGACTGGCTTGCCTTGCCAACAAACCTGGAAGAAAATTGAGGATTTGTGGAGACAGATCGTTTTCTCGTAGGCCGATGCGCCACCTTCTGGACGCACTTTCTGCGGTGGGAGTAAAATGTTACTCCGAAAGCGAAGAGGCAAGGGGAATTGGGGCACTTCCAGTTGTGATCGAAGCGGGAAGAACACCTGCTCGATTCAACGAGATCATTAGGATCAATGGTTCTGTTTCCTCCCAGTTCGTCTCAGCACTCTTGATAGCTAGCGCAGGAGGCGCGAAGAGGTTTGTCATTCGTTTGACAAGATCTTCGAGCTCAGTCTCTTTGCCCTACATTGACGCTACAATTGCAGTTTTAGGGCATTTTGGTGTGAGAGTCCACGTTACGAGATCAAGAGATGGGGCTTATTCAAGCTTCAAGATCGACTCTACATCGGTGAAACCTATTGCGACGAGTTTTACAGTACCCGGAGATTTGAGCTCAGCAGCCGCTCTTGGGGCAGCTGCGATTTCCGCTGGAGGTAGTATCACTATTTCGGGAATAGTTGACAGCACTTTGCCCCAAGCTGACTATGCTTTCTTTGAGTTCGCAAGACGCTTTGGAGCGAAAGTAAGTCTGAGATCAAACGTAATTAGGGTTGAGTCACCTGATGCTCTCAGTGGTGCTCGAAACCTGAGAGGGGCTTACTCTGCGTCAGACTCGACTGTTCGTTCTTCGCATCGCGATGGACCAATTCGGTTTGACCTGAAGAATTGTCCAGATCTTGCGCCGGTACTAGCCGCGCTCGCAGCTGCAACAGCTTCCATTCCAATTGAGTTGACAAACGTAGGACGACTTCGATTCAAAGAAAGTGACAGAGTGTCCTCAATTTCAGAAGGGCTTCGAAGGCTTGGACTAAATGTGTTCAAAGGGGAAAATTCCCTTTCAATTGGGCCTCCTGGGTGCACTCTATCTTGTAATAATAAGAAGAGGAGGGTAAAACCTATTGTTCTCGACTCGTTCGGTGATCACAGAATATTCATGGCACTCGTGATAGCTGCATTGTCTGGAAGATTCGGGGGAGTCTTGATTTCAGAACCAGAATGTGTCAGAAAGTCCTATCCGAGCTTTGTTTCAGATATAAAGAAACTCTGTCATGGTCAGCCGCCCGCTATCAGATTAGAGAAAATCAGATAGTCTCGAAAGAAAAAGGAAGGATTCAATTCCAAGATGGGTCTTCCAAATACCTTCGGCAATCGATTTGCCTTCTCTTGCTTTGGTGAGAGCCACGGAAGATGTGTTGGAGTCTCCCTTGAAGGATGCCCAGCTGGGCTAGAACTTTCAGAAGAGGACGTTCAGCAAATAGTTGACCTGAGAAAGCCGGGGCAATCCATTGTTTCGACGCAGAGAAAGGAAGAAGACAAGGTCGAAATTCTTTCTGGCACTTTCAAAGGAAGAACCACCGGCGCTCCCATTTGTATGTTAATTTGGAACTCTGATTATCGAAGCTCTGATTATGAAAGGTTTAAAGACATTCCACGCCCGGGGCACGCTGATTATCCTGCATTTGTGAAGTACTCTGGTTTCAACGATTTTAGGGGAGGGGGAAGATTCTCCGGCCGAATAACCGCTGGTTTTGTGATGGCGGGCGCTGTCGCTTTGAAGCTTCTGAGAACTGTTCTCTCTGTGGATGTCTTTGCCTATACCCTTGAGATTGGAGGAATAAGGGCCAACCTCTCGTCGATGTCTGTCGAGGACATTGCAATGAAGAGGTATGCAAACGAAGTACGTTGTCCAGATGAAATTGCAGCTGAGAGAATGAGGGATTTGATAGTAAAGATTCGCGGCGAGGGTGACTCTCTCGGAGGAGTAGTCGAGTGCAGGGGCCTCAATCTCCCAGTCGGAGTTGGCGAGCCCATCTTTTCCTCGATTGAATCTGAAATCAGCCGAGCGATTTTCTCTATTCCAGCAGTAAAGGGGATTGAATTTGGCTCCGGATTTGAAGGTTCAAGATCAAGGGGCTCTTCTAACAACGATCCATACATTTTAGAGAAACAAGGGGGAAAGGTAGTTACAAAGTCTAACAACTCTGGTGGAATTCTCGGTGGGCTTTCAAACGGCATGCCTCTAGTTTTCAGAGTGGCTTTCAAACCAGCTTCCTCAATTGCAATGCCTCAGAAAACTCTGAACCTCGTTACAGGGGAGGTTGACGAGCTTATAGTACCTGGAAGACATGACCCGACTGTGGTGCCAAGAGCAGTTCCCGTTGTCGAGGCGATGACGGCATGCACCCTGGCTGATCTTGCCATTATCGGCGGGTTCATCCCCCCAGTCCTAAATGCTCCAAAACCGTGAAAAAGCCAACTGGCTGAACTCCCTCCTCGATTTGAATTCCTCAAGAGAGTCGCCGCAAGGGAGCGATCTTTCGAGCCTAAGAAAGAGGATCACTAAAGTTACACAGGAGATCATGGATCTTGCAAAGGAGAGAGAACATCTTTCGGAGCAAATATCTAAAATCAAGCTATCAAAAGGGCTTTTGCTTGAAGATCTCGCGCGAGAATCTCAGCTCTTAGGTACGATGAAATGGTACGCCAAGAGGATCGGGCTTGAAGAGAAGACTGCAGTTAGGCTCACGAATGAACTTATTCAAGCGTCTAAAAGGGTTCAACGAAAGAAGAGCAATTTTAAGGAAGCTAAGGACTTTTTGCATTCAGAAGAGGTAAAGAGCGTTGCAATAATTGGAGCCGGCCGCATGGGGCGTTGGTTTGGTGATTACTTTTCAAAGCTTGTATCGCAGGTTACGATTTTTGACAGAAATTGGGATACCGCAAGTATCCTGGCTCGAGAGCTTGGTTGTAAGGCGAGCAACGATGTCTTTAAGGCTCTTTCCTCAGATCTGATATTGCTCTCTCTCCCAATAAGAGAGACAGCAAGGATCGTGGAAAAGTTCGAAAAAGCTTTCAACGAAAAGCGAAGCAAAATCAATTTCACATTGAATGAAATCCCACGACTCATCGAGATTTCATCTGTCAAGGGTCCTCTACTTGGAAGCAGAGACGGGCGAAGAAACGATGGTTCCAGAAACCTTGATGTAATATCGATCCATCCACTCTTCGGGCCTTCATTCGATTTCTCAAACGAGGGCACGATAATCTACGTAACCTCAAGCGGAGACGAAGTTGGAGCGGGGGGTAGAAACAGGAGAAATCTGAGATTCATCAAGCGACTCTTTCCAAGCTTTCACATAATTTCAATGAATTCGAAAGATCACGAGGAACTCATGGCACTTCTTTTAGGGCTTCCTCATGCTCTTGCTATAGCCTTCGGAATAACCGCGATAGATTGGCTTGAAGCAAGGGAAGCTCACTCGCTTATCACCTCGCCGAGCATGGGACACTTACTAAGGCTGCTCCAAAACGTTCTTTCTCAAAATCCGGACATTTATTTTGAGATTCAATCTCTTAATAGCGAAAACACCCTCGAAATCACACACGAGCTCATCAAGTCGGTTGAAAAGCTACGAGAAATCATAAAGCAAGGAAATTCGAGAGAATTCAAGCTCTTGCTCGAAAGAATTCGCGGTTCGGTCTTAGCGAGAAAAATCTTAGAAAGCTGAATTCTTTGCTGATTAGTTGTGATTTTTCATGATTGTTGACCTAACTAAACCTTCAAGATACCGAAATGAAGAGATGTAAATATTTGATGGGACGGATATTGTATAGCTGTTCTCCTTCTCTTCAAAGTGTATCCTTCCTATTCTTTCCGGAAGGCTCATCCTGATCTTTCTTTGGATGCTCTTTTTATCGGAAAGTGCAAGCGAAATTGCTCTGCTCTTTTTGATTGAGCCCAAAGTGGCAAATATTTTCCTTTTCTGTCCAGCATCAGAGAGAAATCTTTGGAGCAATTCTTCTTGCTGGATTGCCTCGTTTGAGTCAAAAATTCCAAGTTCTTTCGAAATCCAGCCTTCTGCGATCATCCCCAAAGCAACTGCGATTCCATGGGCAAGAGAATACCGAGAAGATGCTTCTAGCACGTGTCCGATGGTATGACCGTAGTTAAGTGCCGATCTCAGGCCATGTTCTCTCTCGTCTTCGGAGACTATTTCTGCCTTGATTTTGCAACATCTGGGGATGAACTTCTTAATTTCCGACGTATCGTAGAATGTTTCATATTTGAAAAGTTGCCAAAACATTTCTTTGTCTGCAACTACACCATACTTGATCATCTCTGACACTCCATTCATGACTTCTTCCTTGGGAAGAGTTTCAAGAGTATAGGTGTCGATGAAGACTCCTTTTGGTTGATAAAACGTGCCAAGCTGGTTTTTTCCCCACTCCGTGTTGACTGCTGTTTTTCCCCCGATGCTACTATCCACCTGAGCAAGAAGGGTCGTCGGAACCTGGTAGTAGGCTACTCCTCTTTTGTAGATCGAAGCAACAAAACCTGCAAGATCGCCTACCACTCCACCCCCGAGTGCTAAGAGACAGCCTTGGCGATCCATACCTATTGTCGAAAGTTTCGAAGTGATCCTAGCAGCAGTCTCAAGAGTTTTGCTAGCTTCTCCAAAAGGAAAGGATATCAGTGTTGGTGGTCTTGTGTGAATCTTTGAAAAGGAATCAGTCAGGGTCTTTCCGTATATCTTTGAAACACGGGAGTCACTGATAATTGCGACAGAGTGTTCATCTTCTTCCCCGTGTGAGTTGCGCTCACTGGGGTAGCCTAGATGTGGAAGGACAAATGACGAAATTTCGGGAAGAATGCCTTCACCGATTACAATCTCGCACTTCTCCATCACTCTTGATATGAGAAATGTAAACCTTTCAAGAACTCTGCTCTGCTTCAGTGAAGAATCAAACCCATTACTACTTCCTTCGTGACTTCTATTGGCTACCATCTTTTTCATTGATTAAATCGCTTGAAAATGGAGACGGGCTTTCGTTGATTGATTTATAGATCAAGTCGCAGGTTCGGATTAATTCTCCAAGTTTTGCTGGATCGATGGCCTGGTTTGCGTCGCTTAAAGCTTCGTGAGGCCTGTCATGAACTTCAATCATGAGGCCGTGGGCTCCACATGCGATCGCAGATCGACTCATGGGTAAGATCAGATCTCTTCTTCCAGTTCCATGGCTTGGATCCACAACTACTGGAAAGGGCGTCTCTCTTCTTAAAACTGGCACTGCGTTAAGGTCAAGAGTAAATCTCGTCTGTGACTTGAAAGAGCCGCCGAGTGGGATTATTCCCCTTTCACAGAGAATTATTTTCTTGTTGCCCTTTGCGACAATCCTTTCTGCGAAGCTCAAAAACTCGTCGATCTGTGCCGAGAAGCCTCTCTTGAAGAGAATGGGCTTTCCCTGTCTTGCTGCTTCTTCAATCAGATCCTGATTGTACATGTTCCTTGCCCCTATCTGGAGAATATCCGAATACCTTGCAACCGTCTTGACATCAAATTCACTGCGAACTTCTGTGACGGTCGGAATGTCGAGATCCTTACCAACTCTTTTGAGATGACGCAGTCCTTCGACACCCAGCCCTTGGAAGGAATGAACAGAGGTTCTCGGCTTGTAAGCTCCTCCGCGCAAGATGTGCGCGCCAGCTTCCTTGACTTTCTTTCCGATTCTGTAAAGCTGCTCGTAACTTTCGATAGAGCAGGGGCCTGCAATATAAACCGGAGGGTTTCCCTCGCCAATTACGACATCGCTCCTGATCTTCACTGAGATGTTTTGAGCCAGATAGGAGCGACTCATAAGACGATAGGGAGCTTGAATTCTTATGGCGTCGTACACCCCGGGCATTGAACGAAGCTGGTCAAAGTCGATTTTCTTTTCGTCACCGATGATTCCTATGACTGTTTGAAATTGTCCTGCTGAAATGTCAACTTTGAGGCCACGTGATTTAACCAGGCGAACAACTTCTGCAAGCTGCTGCCTAGTTGCATCAGGCTTCATTACTATGCTCAATTGTCTTGTAGATCACCTTCCATTTCTCTTTGCAGCGATGGCTAATGACGCATATGAACTCGAAATCAAAGAAGCATAATTGCTGTAGTTTTCCGGAAAATCAAGGTATCGAACCACCGGAAGCATCTCGATCCTTGAAAGAGAAAGCAAGCAATGATCATGCGAGATATCTTGAGTAAATTGAACGTTGAAGAGGTCATCTAGGATAGTCTTAGAAAAACTAGAATCTAGCCCACAGGGGGCGACGAATATTGGAAGGACATCATCATCTCACTTGTCCTCGGTGAAGAAACAGTGTAAACGAAATGGGTTTTTAAATGAAATGGTAGCCGTCTGAACTCTGCAATCAGGAAAAAGCAAGCTACAGATCAGGAAAACAATGTTAAGGCTCTATGTAAATGCTAATGGTCATTGCATCATGGAAATCGATGGGCTCAAATGAAGGAAGGCAAACAAACAGGGAAACGAGAGTATTTGGAGAAGAAGGAAGACTCGATTTGATATTCGCAGTGTACCGTCACCACAGGAGCGCCATCCATTGGGTCTTTGGCTTCTTGTTCTTGCTCGTTTCAACCTTTCTTTTCGTTGACATTGCGGGGATAGCATTCGAGCGCATTGGATTCACAAGGATAGAGTTCACTGGGATCCTATTTTTGACCCTCGTGGGAAGCTTCTTCAACGTCCCTGTTAAGAGAGTTGTTACATCGAGACCAGTTGTTGAAGTAAGTGAAGTGAGAATCTTCTGGCTGACTTACAGAATACCTCAGATCGTTCAAAGGCAACAGATTACCGTAATAGCAGTCAACATCGGCGGTGCTTTCATCCCAGTAGCAGTTTCAGCATATCTTCTTGCCTCACATCTTGCAATCATACCTCTTGCTTTGATCGGGGTTGTAGTATGTTCACTTGTAATACACCTCGTCGCGCGGCCGGTTGAAGGCGTTGGAATTGTCACCCCGCTTTTTGTTCCACCGCTCGTCGCAGCCCTAGTTTCTATTCTTCTCTTCCCAGCTTCTCCTGTTGGCGCAGGGATTACTGCCTATGTTTCAGGAACTCTTGGAGCACTGATTGGAGCGGACTTGTCAAACCTTGCGGAAATACAGAAGCTTGGTGCCCCGGTTGCAAGCATCGGAGGGGCTGGGACATTCGACGGAATATTTCTAACTGGGCTGATTGCAGTCCTTCTTGTCACGCTTCTCTGAACTTGGAGGCAATACGAATACGATAAATTTAGTAACATTCGAAAAAAACAAAGAGAAATAATTAGGAACTCGTGCGATTCAGCCATTTGCTGATGCACATCTCTTTGAGCTTGCAGACATAGACCTTAGAAATGAGAAAAAAGAGCAATTTTTTACTTTGCTTAAAAGGTGAGAGTCATTCAACTTGACAACTAGTGGAGAAGAACAGATCGCCCTGAGAAAATCTTTCTATTCAAGCGAGAACACCGCCAAGATTCTTGTCCGCGATGGAATACCGAGGAATAGACAGCAAATGATAAAGCTGATCTCAGAATCAAGGAGCCTCAGGGGAAAAGAATCTTTCGAAGTGGGAGAAGAGGAAATTGAAGCTTTGAGCTACGTAACTTTCGAAGTCCATCCTCAGCAGATCAACGTGAGAGACAAGTTAACTGGGAAAATCATCGCGAGCATTCGCCGCTAGATGTACCCCTTTCCCTTGCAGAAGAAGCACCTTCCGTCTCCACGAGGTCTTCCAGGGAAACTGGGATTGTTGCAGCTCGTACATCCTACGGTTTCTGTCTTTACCCCGAGCACGCTCTTGAGCTTCTTCTGAACGGGCCTTTCTATCGTCCCTCTCCCGTGACACTCGGAACATTTTCCGTTGCCTGGCTGCTCACAATGTTGGCATACATTGGGCATGCTCAATTCGCGAGCGGAAGAGATCATTAAACTTTTGGAAATTGCGGCACAGTTTTGGATTCGATTTTAGAAATTCAGGTCTTGGCGGATCGAAATGAACTGCTTTAGAATCTCGTATCCCTTCTTTGATAGCCTATATGTTCTCCTTCCTTCGGTTGCTTGAGCCTCGATCAAATCTTGAGATTGGAGTGTCTTTAGGTAAGATTGAAGGACATCCCAAGAAAGATTTGCTTTGTACATTATATGCGTCGGTCTTTCTGCGCCAGAGCCCACTGCTCTCAAGATATCACAGAATATCTCAAGATGCGATCTCCTGATGAGTCTCGTGTCGTTGCGACCCATTATCTGATTTTCAACGTTTTCCAGGTTCCCTTGCGGCTGACCCTTTTCCTGAAGCTGTTCCGTTTCCATGTCAGAAGTCATTTTTGTTGCTCCTAGTGATTTCGTATGTGAACGCAAGCTAATTAATTGGATTATGAATCCTCGAACGAAATCCAAAGTACTGTTTTCCGAAATCATATCTAGAATCGATAGACAATGAGGAGCGGAGGTGTCGTTAGAGCCCGCCTCAGTAACAATCTTTTTGCTTATTCACAGCGGTCATCCCAATCTCGTTGCTCGAGGGTCTCGAAAATGCATCGACAGAACATTCCCAACTTTGCTGATTTTGAGGCTGTTTGCATTTGAGCAAGATAAACAGTTCAAATTTTTCAAGATACGCAAGTCCAAAAAGAAATGGAAGAAAGAAAGTGAGATAAAAAAGAGGGAACTGAAGAGATCATCCGAAGTCTCCACATTGAACAGATGAAATCATAATGTAGAATCTGGAGCTCTTCCCCAGAATCCATAACTGACTAATATCATACTCGTAGATGCGAAATTTATTCATGCAAAATTCCTTTGATGACTTCTCAAAAGGACAGCACAGATACTATCCGAGGAAAATCCCTGTTATCGGCCCCCGCGGGAAAGGGATCTATGAGTTCTTGATAGTTGTGCATGATGAAATAGGGGTGTTATCAAGAATTGCGGCTATCTTCTACAAGCATGGCATCAATATGAATTCGTACTATGGATACCTTGCAGATGGTTCTTCAAAGCTTGTCATTCAAACCATTTTCTGCGATTTTTCGCAAGCTGATTGCTCTGTCGAGCAGCTTGCTTCGGAACTCGAATCACTCCCATTTGTTCGCGAAATCCGATGGGTGAGCACTGAAAGGCGCTACCATGACCAGTTTCTATTTCCGATCACCGTGTTGGGAAATAAGAGGGCAGTTCTTCTTTTGACTGATAACCTCCTGAAAATAGAACTCAAGCTGAGCGAAAAGTTTGGATCAGGTGGTGCAGCAATCATGTTCGAAGAGGGGCGCAATTATTCTAAAGACTGGGTCGATTGTTACTCTACCCTTCTTGCTGGTCTGGATTCAGACTCAAAACTTGAAGTGGTAAAGGATGGACTTACTGCAATGGGTTGGGGAATTCTTGAAATGCGGCGGGGCAGGGGAGTCTCGTTCGAAGTTATCGTGAAAGACCCGATCGTGTTATTTATTGAGGATCCATCTGGAGAAATGAAGATGATGGGCTCAAGTTTCTTTGTTGGAATCATCTCAGGAATAGTTGAAAACATCTTCGGAGAACCAGTTGAAGCATCCGAAATTCATTATGACAAATCGCGCAATACATTCGCCTTCAAACTTAAGAGTCGAAATGATCATAGCTGACACGATAGAGCTGTTCCTCCTCACTTCCTTAGTGTATCCCTCGCTCCGCTGTCTCACTCCTTCACTTTTCACCGACTGTGACTAACTTGCAAGCATATGCTCTTTTGAAAAGAAGGTTTTCACTCGGGTCAACCCTTCTTCGATTTCATCGATCGAGCCTGAGAACGAAATCCTAATGTGCCCCTCTCCAGCAGGACCGAACGCAAGACCCGGCAGAACCGCAACTCCTTCCCGCTCAAGCATATTCCTTGCGAGTTCTATCGAGTTCATCTTGTGAAGATTGAATTTGGGGAAAGCGTAGAAAGCTCCTTCGATATGATTGACTTCTAGCCCTTCAATTTCTTTGATCCTTTGCATTGTAAGATTTCTTCTCCTTTCATACTGCTCTCTGAATGAGGCAATGATATTCTCGCAGTTCTTGAGAGCAAAAGCCGATGCCCTCTGGATGAAGGGCGGAAAGCAAGTAACAGTGTGCTCGAGAAATTTATTTATGAGATGCACAACTCTCTCATTTGCGACAACGTACCCTGCCCTCCACCCAGTCATGCTGTAGCTCTTTGATAAGCTGAAGAGCGAAACAACAATATCCGGCTGGCTCTCTTCGAAAGAACCAACCGACACATGTTCTTTCCCGTAAACTAGATCTTCGTACGCTTCGTCCGAGATGATGAATATTCTATTCTTTTGGCAAAACTCATAGAGACCTTCGAGCTCATCCTTGCTGTGAACTCTCGATGTAGGATTTGATGGAGAATTGACGAATATCGCCCTTGTCTTGTTTGTGCTCTTCCTCTTTATTTCCTCCAAATCAAGCGAAAAGTCCTCTGATCCAAGTCGATATCGTACTGGAGTTCCACCCGAAAGAACTATCGGCTCTGAGTAAAAATACCCAGGATCAGGAGTGAGAACTTCAAATTCTCCTCCTCTTGCTTCCTCCAACAGAGCAACAAGTACAGCGTAAACAGAGAGCTTGGTTGTGAGGAAGATCGTATTCTCTATTTCAGCTTGGATGCGATTCTTCTTTCTGACTTTGTTTTTGATTGCCTCTCGAAGTTCAGGGATACCGTAAGAAGAGGTGTAGTGCACCTCTCCTGATTTCATGCTTTCGTACGCGGCATCGATTATTTCCTTTGGAGTCGAAAATGAAGGATCGCCCACCGCAAGAGATACAATTTTCTCTCCTTTAGCTCGCCTTTGAAGAACTAGATTCACAATTTCAAGGGAGGGCGAACCTTCGATAGCAGTTAGACGCATTGGCTACCCTCCTCTTTCTGTTTTAGAATCCTTGATTGAAGAGCAGAAAGTAACGAAAAGGATTCCAGTATCCCAAAAAACATTCCATTTGTCTCCAATTTCGTTCAATCAAGAACGCTTAATACTTTTGACTTTCGGAATACTCCGACAGGGTGTGAAGGGGAATCTGTCTGAAGATCCATACTCTAGGCCTGCCTTCTGGCATGACAAGGATGAGGCCTGGCATGAAGCGTTCGCCGGAGTAAAGAGAAGAGTCCTATCGCATTCGACGACCGGCGTCATGGTTCTCTACCGAATCGAACCAGGAAAGATTTTCCCACTTCATAGCCACCCGCATGCTCAGTTCGGCGTCTTTCTTGAAGGCGGGGGAGATTTCCTCGTAGAGGGAAAGACATGGAAGATGAAGAAGGGAGACAGCTACTTCATCCCACCGGGCGTGATGCACGAGCTAAGAACAAGCAGAGACGAAGTAAGCGTTGTTGTGGACTTTTTTACTCCGGAAAGAAAAGATTACGCATCTGAATGCCCGCCTCCTGATGGCCCGTAAAGAACTCGCAAGCTCGAAATAACGGATAGGAAATAAAAAAAGAGAGCGAGTCACGCAAAGTTTTAATTTTGATCCTCCTTTCGAAAGGGTCTAATTAGGAAGGCAAGGAGGAAAGCCGAAGCCGATTTGTCCGAATTCCACGTTCCTAGCTCGTCCGTTGATTGGATTAAGGAAATAGTAGATCTATCTGTGCCTCTCAAGAGCTTAGACACTCCAGTTTTTCCGGGCTATCCACAGCCTCTCAAGGCTCCTTTCACTACGGTCAGAGATCAAGGCTACTCTTCATTTGTCTGGATATTCGTGGAGCATACAAGTACCCATGTTGACTCGCCAGCTCATTTTTTTGATCAGGGTGCCACGGTCGACAGAGTCCCAATATCAAAGTATGTAGGAAGAGGGGTGGTGCTAGATTTTTCGAAGAAACCTCCAAGATATTCGTTGACCAAGGAAGATGTGGCTGAAGCTATAAGTCACTCTGTTTCGGATGAGAAGGTCGGAAGAGGCTGGGTTTTACTGTTCTATACCGGTTACACTGAAAAGTCCAGATCTCCGGATTGGCTCGATCACCCTGAACTTTCCGAAGAAGCATGCAATTTTATTGCAAGTCTCGGAGTGAATGCGGTTGGATTTGATGCACCTAGTCCAGATCATCCTCCCTTCCCAGCTCACAAGATACTGCTTCCGAAGATGATTAGTGTGTATGAAAATCTGACCAATCTCGACAAGCTTCTCGGAAAGAGATTCCTTTTCTTCGGTGCCCCGATTGCGCTCGCAGGAGGAAGCGCAAGCCCCGTAAGGGCTTTCGCGATCTTAGTTTGATTGCTCTGACAACTTAGCTTTCTGATTGAAA
Source organism: archaeon (assembly GCA_902812485.1). GTDB lineage: Archaea > Thermoproteota > Nitrososphaeria > Nitrososphaerales > CADDZS01 > CADDZS01. The sequence continues at coordinate 13,117 of CADDZS010000001.1, read as the reverse complement.
CGCTCTAACTCTTGCGTTAGAGCGATGGAGCTTTCTTAGCATCTTTCCCTCAGGAGTCTTCTTTCCGAATGAGATCTTTCCTCCCTTTCCAATTCTGCCTCGTGCAATTTCCTCGTTTCCAGATACTATTTTCACTTCTAATCCAGCAAGTTCGGGAGAAAACGAAAGAATCACCGAATTTCCCTTTTCCTCATAGTCAAAGTGCAACTCCTTTCCCTGTTTAGGTCTCACCAAACCCGAAGCTGCTTCCTCTTCATTTCCTTCTTCTGTCCCTTTCGCGTCTCTTTGCCTCACATCAAGTTTTATCGCAAGCGCATCTTCCAGTTCTCTTATGTTCGATCCTCCTCTTCCTATTAGGCGCGGAACGACAGATTCGTCCACGATGATCTCTGCCCTGTTTTGAGAGACAACTCTAACCTGCCCGCTTGGGTCGTATTTCCTGATCGTTTGCAATATACGTTCACTCGCAAGCTTCTCTACAGGAGTTGACTCCTTTGCTCTTTCTGCGACACCTCCCCTTCCCTTTCCTATTGGTATCACAACATTTTCCTCGCCAAATGTGTAGATCTCAAATTCGAGTTTACCTGTTTCAAAATCTCTAACTTCAACAACCGGTCTTGCTAGATCTGGTTCGGTCATTCCAGTCGGAACCTTTACCACAAGGTCGAGCTCTAGCACTTGCTCGATTTGTCCGTACTTCACAAAGATGACTGTGTCGACGACGTGTGGAATCATCCCGAGCTCCATTCTGCTCATGAATCTCTGAACTGCGTTCACAGGATCGCTTGAGTGGACAACGCCAACCATGCCCACACCGGCGAGCCGCATGTCAGAGAACACTTCGAAATCTTTCGTCTTCCTAACTTCATCAAATATGGTATAGTCTGGTCGGACTAAAAGTAGTATTTCGGCCGTCTTTTCAAAGTCGCCCTCAAGCGGCCCATACTGGGATACTTCGTCCGAGACTTGGAGATCCTTGGGCGACTCGAATGTCTTGACCACTTTTCCCTGTTTCGCGTAAAAATCAGCTAAGCTGCTTGCGAGCGTTGATTTTCCCGAGCCAGGAGGCCCTGCAATCAGTATACCCTCAGCCTGAGTGCGAAGCCTTTCTCTAAGTTTCTCAGAGATCTGATAGTCTTCGAGGGTGAGGCGCACGAGTGGTTTCACAACAGTAATCTCAAGCCCGTCAGAGAAAGGAGGCCGCGTTATGGCAATTCTATACTGTCCAAGCTGAACTACTGTCGCGCCGCTCCTGCTTATTTCGACCGATCCTTCGGAAGATATCCTAGCCGCTTCTGTTATCTCTTTAATCATGGTTTCGAGCTGCTCACGAGTCAGAACCTTATCTCCAATTGGGGCATAAACAAACTCACCTGGTTTTCCCTTCTTGGAATGAGGGACAGTACCCTCCTTGAGGTGAATGCTCATTGTTGAACTGTCGAAAAATCGCTCGAATTCGAGTCCAGTTGTTTTCACCGCGGTCGACGGCAGGTGAAGAACAGAGATCCCCTGAGCAGTGCCGACCAGGGCTTGGACATAATCGGCAGTTAGAAGCATGCCGTTACTTTCCTTTGCAACGTCTCTGATTATTGCATCAATCCTCCCATTCCGAGCTAGCCTGATATCTTCAATCGATGGCCTCCTGCCCAAGAACTCGATCTCGATTTTTCTTTCTTCGCAAAGCTTCCTAAGCTTGGTGAGCTCCGAGAGTCCGATGAAGCCTTCTTCCCTGTTCTTCGACGCCTGAGCCTGGAGCTCATCTAGAGCTGCGACAGGTACAATTATCTTCGAGCCGGAAGGTATCTCCCCCGTCTCAACCATCTTGCTAGCTTTGCAGTCAATGATTACGCTTGTATCAAGGACGTAGTTCTGTGTTGAGCTCATTCTCTGGATGATCACTGCATCATTTGATTTAGGCAATTCTTGACTGTGTTGATACAAACAAGGGGGAGGAGGACAACGAGTAGCTTACTACTGGGCGTGTTTCTTTCATTATTCGTTAAGGGAAACCGTAAAAGTAGACATCGCGAAAGAGGCGAAAGAGATGTTCATCCCTCTTAATTTCGTTGCATGGGGATGCGTATCGCATTTCTTTTCGCCACCTCTTTTGCTTTGTCGTATCCCGCATCTGCATGTCTCACGATTCCTATCCCTGGATCGTTCGTGAGACAACGGTCGAGCCTCTCATCCATCTCATCTGTTCCGTCGGCAACGACCACAAGCCCTGCATGGATTGAGTAGCCGATACCCACTCCTCCGCCGTGATGAACTGCTACCCAACTCGCCCCGGATGCCGTGTTCAAAAGAGCGTTGAGTATTGGCCAATCAGCGATCGCGTCGCTTCCATCCTTCATCCCTTCGGTTTCCCTGAACGGTGAGGCGACAGACCCAGAATCAAGATGATCTCTCCCAATGACAATTGGGGCGTCCAATCGACGATCTCTCACTGCTTCGTTTATCGCCCTTCCAAACTTTGCTCTTTCTCCGTACCCTAGCCAGCAAACCCGTGCAGGAAGACCTTGAAACTTTACTCTTTCGTGCGCCTTCTTAATCCAGCGGACAAGGCTAGTGTTCTCGGAGAACATCTCCATGACCATTTTGTCAGTTTCGAAAATGTCTTGCTCGTTGCCAGAGAGAGCAGCCCACCTGAAAGGCCCTCTACCTTCACAAAAAAGAGGGCGGATGTATTCGGGCACGAATCCTCGGATAAGAAACGCACCTTTAACTCCTGCATCAAAGGCCTGTTTTCGAATATTGTTTCCGTATTCGAAGGCTATTGCGCCAGCTTTCTGCATCTTGAGCATCGCTCTTACGTGTATCGCAATTGACTGAGTCGCTTCTGAAAGGTACCTCTTCGGATCTGACTTTCGGAGGTTTGACGCAGATTTTACATCGTGACCGATTGGGATGTAACCGCTTAACGGATCATGCGCCGATGTCTGATCTGTCAAAATGTCTGGCACAAACCCTCTACGGGCAAGCTCGGGGAGAACCTCTGCCGCATTACCATGAAGGGCAATCGAAACCGGCTTTCTTTCCTCCTTTGCATTGCTTGCGATGGAAAGAGCTTCTTCTATGCTTTCCGTTTTCAAGTCGCAGTATTTTGTCTTTATTCTTCTGTCTATTTTATCCTGATCTACCTCAACTATGATTGCAATACCGTCGTTCATCGTCACGGCAAGTGGTTGCGCTCCTCCCATCTCTCCGAGGCCCGCACTAAGCGTTATGGTACCTGCAAGAGAACTTTGGAAATGCCTCTCTGCAACTGAGGCAAGTGTTTCATAGGTCCCTTGAAGTATTCCCTGAGTACCGATGTATATCCAAGAGCCTGCAGTCATTTGCCCGTACATGGTGAGCCCCTTTGCCTCAAGATCCCAGAACTGCTCCCATGTCGCCCAATTTGGAACAAGCATTGCGTTTGAGATCAAGACTCTGGGCGAGTAGTGGTGCGTTCTGAATACTCCTACGGGCTTTCCAGACTGGATGAGAAGTGTCTCATCGTTTTCGAGCTCTCGCAGCGTTCTTACGATTTCTTCAAAACACTCCCAGTTCCTAGCTGCCTTTCCAGTTCCCCCGTAAACTATGAGGTTGTCTGGGTCCCTTGCGACCTCTGGGTCGAGATTGTTCATTAACATTCTTAGGGCAGCTTCTTGATGCCAGCTCTTGCAAGAAATTTCGCGTCCCCTGGGAGCTCTCACAGAATGCTTTAGCAAGTCAGCCCTCCCCCTTCTTCTCTTAACTCACACTGGGATGTAAATCCGAAAGGCGTGATATGTAAAGATCGGGTTCAAGCTAAAAGGGGGCACAAGAGTTTACTTTACATTATTATTTTCTTATATCCTGAAACAAGGACAGAATCGTATGAGTTAAGCATTCGGGGAAGGAAAATATGCTGATGAATGACGAATGAAAAAGGTCTGAGCGAATGAAAAATTGAAGAAAGAAGAACGCAGAATAAGAGCTGAATTAGTTCTTTCTAATTTCGGGCAAGTTGTGACTCTCTCGGGTCACTCATCAGAACCTTGTATTCATCCCTCAGAAGATTCTCTATCAGTTATTCAAAACTCTGATTCGAAGCGAATTGTGATCGCATCTTCGGAAGGAAGGATATGCTACATTGGAAGGGAATCGGACATACGCCAATACGTTGACACTTCATCTGCCATTGAAATCGACTGCAAGCAAAGTCTTGTGACTCCGGGATTCGTGGATTCCCATACTCATGCAATCTTTGCAGGTAGCAGAGAAGAAGAGCTCGAACTCAAGGTCAAGGGCGTTCCCTATCTTGAGATTCTCAAACACGGGGGTGGTATACTCAAAACAGTTTCCCAGACTAGGAAGGCTTCAGACGAAGAGATTATTGAACAGACAAGAAGGCGCCTTTCAAGGATGCTTGCATCTGGAACTACAACATTTGAGGTAAAGTCAGGATACGGGCTCTGCGTGGAAACTGAAACCCGTTTGCTAGAGATCCTTTCTTACCTCCGCGAAGTGAAGGGGTTTGACATCGAATCAACTCTTCTTTCTGCTCATGCGATACCCGAGGAGTACAAGAACAGACGAAGGGAGTACATCAAAGAGGTAGTGAAGGAAACAATTGAGATCGCGTCAAAAAGAAGGCTTGCAACTTTTTGCGATGTCTTTTTGGAGAAAGGAGTTTTCGAGCCTGAAGAAGCTAGGGAAATATTGAATTTTTCAACCGAGAAGGGACTACTTCCAAAGGTCCATGCCGATGAATTTTCTGATCATGGAGGATCGGAATTTGCTGCGAGGATGAATGTTGTTTCAGCCGATCACTTGCTCTATGCTTCAAGGAATGGTCTCGAAGCTCTTGCTCGAAGAAAGATACCATGCGTTTTGCTCCCTGGAACTTCTCTTTCGTCCTTTGTTGGGCTCTATGCGAATGCCCGAGAACTTTTCGACTTGGGAGGAGTGGTGGCGCTGGGGACTGATTTGAGCCCAAATAGCTGGATAGAATCGATGCAGTTTGTCATTTCGCTTGCCTGCTACGGAATGAGGATGACACCCGCAGAGTGTCTTGTTGCCGCAACTGTAAATAGCGCTCATGCGATACGCAGGGCAGATGACGTGGGCTCGCTAGAAGTCGGAAAGTCCTTGGATGCGATAGTTTTTGATCTTGAAAACTATCGCGAGATACCATATAGGATTTCTTCCGATTGCATCAAGAAGGTAATCAAAAGAGGCAAGGTCGTGATAGACAGGGATTTAGGCACACGCTCAGCTGGAAATCATTACAGTTGAACTGTTCCCTCTATTGCCCTCCTTAGTTCGTCGTTCTCAAGAGCTCTCGCCACTCTTTCGAGGTCGTCAGAGAGAGATCTGTCTTTTTCCACAGTCTGAGTATACTTTCTGATCAGTGAATATGCAATTGAAGTCCCCTGACCGAGCTTGCCGTTTTGGAGAAGATCTATAGCCTGAGCAGCGCACATAAGCTCAAGAGCTATCACCTTCGTCGTGTTCCTCCAGATTTTTCGAGCCTTGAGCGCAGATGTCACGCCCATGCTTGCATGGTCCTCTTGGCCGCCTGACACGTCTGCACTATCCACACTCGATGGTCTTGCGAGAATTCTGTTTTCGGCGACTAGTGATGCTGCTGTATACTGAAGCACCATGAGACCAGAGTTCAGACCCGATTCCTTTGCAAGGAAAAGTGGAAGTTCGGGGTTGAAGGAGGAAAGTAGCTTATTTATCCTTCGCTCCGAAATGACCGAAGCTGAAGCAAGAGCCACTCCGAGAAGATCGAGAGCAAGCGAGATCGGCTGACCATGAAAGTTTCCAGAGCTCACGACATCATCAGTTTCGGGAAAGATGATCGGATTGTCCGTCACGGAGTTCAGTTCAACCTCGAGAACCTGATTCAGATATTGAAGAGCATCGAGAAAAGCACCATGAACCTGGGGGACGCACCTTAGAGAATAGGGATCCTGAATTCGGTTGCTCGTCCCAATCAAAGACGAATCTCTGATCAAGCGGAGGATTCTAGAAGCAACATGAGCCTGACCGTGCAAGGGCCTGAGCTGGTGAATCCTTGACTCAAACGAGGCTTGGCTCCCTCTGAGGGCTTCCAGCGTCATGGCCGCAGCCACATCTAGATTGAACAGGAGGGAATTGGAGTCGTTCAGCAAGAGACACCCAAGGCCAGTCATCACCTGAGTTCCGTTTATTATAGCAAGTCCCTCCTTCGCTTTGAGCTTGATTGGAGAGACCTTCTTTCTGCGGAGAATAGACTTTGTAGGTAGCTTCCTCCCAGACTCGTCGATGACATATCCTTCTCCAACTAGCGCCAAAGCCAAATGAGCCGAGGGAGCGAGATCTCCGCTGGCCCCGAGTGAACCATATCGTGGAATATCTGGATGAATTCCTTTATTGAGAAATCGCTGAAGCTGCTGGGCTACATCCGGCCTTATTCCAGAATTTCCCCTGAGCAAAGTGTTGAGTCTAACGGCCATGACTGCCCTCACTTCGTCAACTGAAAGGCTTCTACCTGTTCCGACGGCATGGCTTCTTATCAGGTTGAGCTGAAGCTCGTCAAGCTGGTCGCTTTTGATCCTTACATCACTCAGTCTCCCGAATCCAGTATTCAATCCGTAAATTGTCTTTCCCGATTTTAGAATTCTTTCGACAGATTTTCTGCCTTCTCTTACTTTTTGAAGGGCCTGTGAAGTGATCTCAACTCTTTCGTATCCACGAGCAATTTTCACTACTTGATCGGTTGTGAGAGAGTGTCCATCAACCGAGATACTTGTGCCTTGAGTCATGTTTTTCTTCCTTTTCCCCTCTTCCAGCAAACTTCGAGAACGCACTCTGTTGAGCTTCATTGAAATAAGTTTGCCTCCGCTCTCTCACGGGATTAGCTTAACAAGCTCCTCGATTTTGGAAATCAAGAAGTCAGGATGATTTTTCTTGAGTTCAGACTCGCTGTACATTCCGCAAGATACGGCAATAGATCTTATCCCAGCATTGCGAGCAGCTTCGATATCGATTATCGAGTCTCCTACGAAGACTGCTCCTTCTCGTCTGACTTTGAAAATGTTCAAAGCTTTGATCAATCCCTCGGGATCTGGTTTCAACCTTGAAAGCTCATTCCGAGTTAACACAAGAGATACGAATTGTAGAAACCCAAACTTCTTGAGAACAGAATCTACGGGGCGCCTTCCGCTGTTTGTGACTATTGCGAGCTCAATCTTTCTTTGCCTGAGCTCCTTCAGTGTTTCGAGCGACCCGGTGTGCGGTCTTGCGTCTTGAAAAGCCGCAAATTCGAATTGATCAAGAATGGAAGATAGCTCAGCTTTAACGGCTTCAAAGGATCCGAACGACCTCCTGATGGGAGAGTCAATTGATCCTTCTTTCCACTCTTTGTAGGCAGCGTCGATTATTTCCTGCGTACGTGTGGCTTCAGTCAAATTCTGTACTTTGAACCCTTTCTGACGCAGCCATTCAATCATAGCCCTTCGTGATTCGCGCACTTTGAACTTGAACTCCACAAGGGTTCCATCTAGATCAAATAGGACTGCGCTCGGCCGAAATTGAAGGTTGAACGTTCTAGACTTTTCCGAAGATCGATGAAAATCCAAGCAAGTCCACCCTACTTTCGACAAAATCGTTTTTACCGTGAAGTGATAAAGTGATTTCCCTTGTTCATGACATCAGAGCTGCGTACTGAAGCCGACGGGCCAGAATCAAAGGTGCAGGATCTTGGAGGCAACTCTCCGGACGAGACTGAGGAGAAGGAAGAAGAATTCGAAAAAGAAGACGAACGGAGAAGTGAAAATGAGGGGGTAATTGGGCGTGGGACCTGGCTCGATAGAGTGGCGAAGGAGATCGTCGAGCGGGAGAAGAGACTTGGCAGGAACCTCACGAGAATCCGAGTAGAATCAGGCCTCGGAGCATCGGGTATCCCTCACATCGGTAGCTTAGGAGATGCTGCAAGAGCTTACGGAGTAAAGATGGCCCTAGAAGAGGCAGGATTCCAGTCCGAGCTAATAGCATACTCTGATGACATGGATGCGTTGAGAAAAGTGCCGGCAGGACTCCCTTCGTGGCTTGAGGGAGAAATAGGGAAACCAGTTTCGGAAATAAGAGATCCATTCGATTGTCATGGATCCTACGGAGCCCACATGAGCGGCCTTCTGATTGAAGGACTAGAGGCACTTCGTCTCTCCTACATTTTTCAAAGCGGTTACGAGGCCTACAAGAAGGGACTTCTCCTAAAGGAGATCGATCTCATACTGAAAGACGCGAAGCGCATTGGAGAGAAAATAGAGGAGATGACCGGTCAGACCAAATTCGAAGAAACTCTACCCTACTTTCCCCGTTGTGCCAAGTGTGGGAGGTTGAATGTGGCCCACGCAGACGGCTACGATCCTTCGACAAAGAAAGTTCATTATAGATGTGTAGGCGATGAAATCGGAAAGAAATGGATTGAAGGCTGCGGTTACGAGGGCTATGCAGACATCACGAAGGGAGAGGGGAAACTCTCCTGGAAGGTGGAGTTTGCGGCTCGCTGGGCAGCCCTTGATATAAGATATGAGGCCCATGGAAAGGAGCTTCGAGATTCAGTCAAGATCAACGATTGGGTTTGTGAGAATGTGCTAGGCTTTCCTCCTCCCTACCACGTCGTTTACGAATTGTTCCAAGACAAGTCTGGGAGGAAGATCTCAAAATCCACCGGGAATTTGGTCACTCCGCAGAAATGGCTCTCGCTTGCGAGTCCCAAGACGCTCCTACTCTTTTACTTCAAGAGGATAATTGGCTCTAGAAATATTTCTGAAGAGGACATACCTTCGTATATGGAGGAATACGACCAGCTCGAAGATCTTTATTTCGGAAAGGTGAGAGAGCCGAACAAGATGAAGGAGATACGTCTCAAGGGGATCTACTATTATGTAAATTTGAGGAATCCGCCTCAGAAGCCTTCTCAGCATGTCCCGTACAATCTTCTTGCGGAGCTCGCGACCGTTGCGCCGCCTGAGGATCCGGAAGGCTATATCGCAAAGAGATTGCTCCAGTATCGCGTGATAAGGGAGGTTGATGCCGACGTTAAGGCAAGAATCAGGTACGCGATTAACTGGTCAAAGGAATTTAGCATAAAGCAGGAACATGTAGAGCTTTCAGAGAGGGAAAGAAACGCTATTCGCGAGTTATCTTCTCTCTTGAGCAAGAAATCCCCTCATTGCGAACCGCAAGAGGTTCAGTCTCTGATTTTCGAAACCGCAAGGAATAACGGAATTGAACCGAGCCAGTGGTTCAAGTTACTATACAAGATACTTCTTGGCATCGATCGGGGACCTCGACTTGGAAACTACATCTGTGACGTCGGTTTGGAGAGGGTAAGGGAACGGTTGAATTTGGCGCTGAACTAACACTGGACAGAAATCCGGTCTCCCATCGTGATATCAGTACCTTGGGTTCATTTTGTGGACGAAGGTAAGGAGCGCTGATAAACTGAGTCTCGAACGGAAACTGGTGAGTCTCAGACTGTAACGCTTATTTCCCGACGAATAAGCTAGAAAGGCATTAGGAATCGTCAGATTCTTGCACTTCCAGTTAGAATAGGAACGATTGCGATATTGTCCAAGAAGAAGAAATCTCAGGACGTCAGCGCAAGGCGCAGGCGGGCTCAAGAAAGGGGAAGAATTCCCTGGTCGTACGTGATTCCCGCGGTCATAATCTTGCTCGTAATCGTGGGGGTACTGTATGTCAGCGCGAAGGAGAATACCAGCTCGACGGGTTCTGTCCTGCCACCTCCTGGAAATTACAAGTTCCCCTATAGCTGCCTTACAACGGAGACACTTGCTTACCATGTACATCCCTGGCTTAGAATAATAATTGACGGGAAAAATGTCACCATCCCGCCTGGAGTGGGTATGGAAGGAGCCTTTGTGGACGGCACGGCATCAAATGGCGTACCATTTTACGCTGCATCAACATGCTATGAGCCTCTACACACTCATGATGACACCGGGATAATTCATATCGAGTCGCCGACTAACACAAACTATACGTTGGGAAATTTTTTCCAAGTGTGGGCAGCTACTTACGCATATGAGCTATTTAACGGCTCTCAAAGACCGATTGTGTTCAACAATACGGATGTACTCGGTTTTACAGCAAACAGTTCACATCAAGTGCTTTTGATTGTGGACGGTAGGCAGGAGCCCACAAGTTTCAACTATGACAGCCTCGTCCTAGACACTCTGGATTACTGCAACAGCACTAATTCCGCGTCGCTTTCGTCCCCCTGCTACGCAAGTGCGCAGGGTAATCCTTCATGGAACATTGGGAACGGCTATCCATATGGTACCGGGCACACCATAGTGATCGAGTACGTTTCAGCGTGACATCTATTTCCAAAGATGATACAAAGTAGTCCCCTTAATCATTTTTCAGCTTCTTGCATGTTTCAAAATAAAATCATTGAAAAAATCGACCAAGGCTTATTACGGATAGCTTGACAAATCTAGAAATGGGCCCGTAGCCTAGCATGGATAAATTGCGGCTTTCCAGAAATTGCTAGGAGCCAGGAAAAAAGAACTGTCTTGAGCAGGCTCTTGCAAACAGATTAGGGCGATGGTTTACTATTCAGTAGTAAATCGCATGCCTCCGGAGCCATAGGTCATGGGTTCAAATCCCATCGGGCCCGATTTTATTTAGATTCAAATATAGAACCTGCTGAGCAACAGCAAAGAAGAAGAAGAAGAATAAACAGATGCAGTAGAGTAGTAGGTAGAATTGTTAGGTTTAGCTTCTCCTATCTGTCTAGCTTCTTTCTCTTCAGTTCCTCTAGAGCCGTTGTCTGTTTTTCCAATTTTTGCTTCGATCGGCTCTTTAAATAGTCCTTATATACTCCGCAATTTTTTTTCGAACTAGAAGCTACTCTATTGTATCCAAAAGGATACCAAAGGGAAGAAGACACGCAAATGACAGAGCTACGACGACAGAGAGGGATTCCTCTCGATTCTGGGGTACCACGATCCTAGAATCAACGTCATAGTGTTATTCATGGTTTCTGGGGGCTTCAGAGTTGGTGCATGGGATTATCTGAAGGTCAAGCATGTCGAACGCATTGAAGCAAAAGATTATGCAATTGCGGGTGGCAAAAATCCTATGTGATAACTCAGGGAACAATCTGGTGCTCATTTTTTTGGCACGCTCAGAAATACGTAAGCGAATTACTACGATAGGGAAAAGGGTCGAGTAACTAATATCTGAATCTGACCCCCTATTCTTGCAGGCGCAGTTGAGTCAAGAAGGACCCTCGCGTGCACATTTCCAGTTGATGGTTCGAGTAACGCTTAAGGAAGACTCGTTGAATTAGACGGCGATTGTTTCAGCAACAAAATTGAGCGTATTTGGCTCTGTCTTGTGACTTTTGCTGATTTGCTGATCATGCAGGCTCTTTCTATTTTGCGAACTAGGCAGATATTGCATGTTGTCGTTAGGATTGTCAAATGGTAAACAATCCAACTGAACTGGTTGCTTGATACCTTAGAAACAACAAGAAATGAATGTTGGTGACGATGATAAAGCATTCATGAAAATAAAAGATTGCTTCTTTCCAGGTGATGTGCTCCATGACCTAGATGAAAGTGTTTGGGTCAGAAGAGACATAAATCATGCAATACTTCGGATCACCTGTCTGTACTCAGCAATTTCTGGAAGGATTAACTGGATATTTGTAAATTTACGCTTGTGGTCTAGGTTTCTTGTCTCATGAGATAATTTGGAATTCGCGACAATCTCAACCTCGAATGCTTGCAGAAGTTCCTTCACCCCTCAAGGGTCTCCTGAGGAATTTCAATCCGCTCCTGAGCAAGCCGCAGCAGGACAATCTTGTCAGGATTATCACCGGAATGCTCGCCTACGAAGGCGAGAAGTACGTCAGCAAGATAAACGACACATTCATCCCGCACAAGGACCAGAGCAACCTGAATCGATTCATAACTAATCCAAAACGGGATTACAAGGCTCTGAATCAAAGAAGAGTGAAACTTGTTGAAGAGGAGCTAGATCTTCTTCGAGGCTCGACAACAGAAGAACCCTGCTACCTGATTTTGGACGACGACACCAATGTCGAAAGATATTCTGGAGAGGGAGTTGGATACCACCACGACTTAAAGCATGGTATGATCAAGGGACACAATTACGTCACAGAAGTGTGCTCTGTAAACGAAACGACCAATCCAATCGATCTGCGTCTCTACATGTCTGAAGGCTCGACGAAGAAACCATTCGAAAACAAGATAGATCTTGCATGCGAGATGGTCGATGAGTTCAATCCGCCATCCAAGCACGTGATAGCTGAGTTCGACGAGTGGTACTTCTGTGGAGAGATGGTCAAACACGCTGAAGATAGAGGCTTCAATTGGGTGAGCGAGGCAAAGAGCAATCGTATTGTATTCCACAATGAAGAGAGATTGAATGTCTCAGAGCTTCTTGACAGATCAAGACCTCTCTTCCATGATGTTGAGGTTGACGGCGAGCTCTACCAATGTCTCGACACTGAAGTATACATTCCAAAGATGGGTGGAAAGAACACACGAATTGTGTTCAACTGCAAGGCTGACACAAAAGACATTCACTTCACCTGCACCAACATTCTGAAGAGCAAAGAACCTTCAACCGCGACAATAATCAAGCATGCTCTAAAGAGAGCTCGCATAGAATCATTTCACTGGGACATCAAAAACGTGCTTGGATTTGAAGACTATAGGTTCAGGGAGAGCGACGCGGCGATAATCCACTCGCACCTAGTCCTCCTGGCGTATAGCTTGCTTCTGATCCTGAACAACAGGATGGAGAAAAGACAAGAGCAACAACACCAAAGCATAGGCGATGGCTGCAGACGGATCAGGGACAGATGCTTGGTAGCAGTCTGCAGATGGTTCAACGACAGAATCCTTGAAGGGCTAACCGTTCCAAATATACTTGGAATGATCAATCCGCAAATACGAATCTACAAATAAGCAGTTAAATTAGTCAAATCTAATCCGAAACTATTCTTTTTGAGAGTTTATTTCTCCTAAGAATCATGAAGGAGGAATAAAGAAAGAGAGAGCTCAGGAGGCAAAAGAGCCCTAACTCACAGTCAAAAAGA